>NZ_JAXGFU010000005.1:0-312233 GCF_041008815.1 Pseudophaeobacter sp. A-200-2
TATCTCTTCAGTTATCTATCAATGTCAAAGAGCAACACCCAGCGGCCAAAACAAACAGATGCGCCAATCTCTCAGCGCGCCCGCCTGCCTCATCCTCAAAGATGCCTCAGTCTCTCCTGAGTGTCTCAACCGTCTTTCCGATCCGTCAGCAGCGTCTCCGCCGCGCCCCGTAGCGCCTCAGCGCCGCCGGTGAAGGGGGTTCTAGTCCTAAGGGCCGGAGGGCGCAAGCAGAAATTTTCGATTCCGGGCGGTTTTTTCAAAAAACCTTCATGCGCCCATGTTTTAAGCGATTTGATGGGCCCGAGGCACGATCAGGTGGTGGCTTTTCTGCGGATTACGGGCAGGCGCAGGGCCAGAAGCGTAAGAATCACGGCCAGATAGGCCAGCGGTTCGATCTGAAACCCTTTGACCAGCATCACATAGTGCAGCGCCCCAAGGGCAATGGCCGGATAGGTCAGGCGATGCAGAATGCGCCAGCGCGGACCGAGTCGGCGCACAGAGGCATTGTTCGATGTCACCGCGAGCGGCAGGAGCAGCACAAAGGCCGCCATGCCGATGGTGATATAGGGACGTTTCAGGATATCAGCGAGAATCTGGGATGGGATCTGCACATCCAGCAGCAACCACACCAAAAGGTGGCACAGCACATATATAAAGGAGAGGACCCCCAGCGCCCGGCGGAACCGTATCAGGTTCAGCCCGGCGTAACGGCGCAAGGGAGTCACCGCCAGCACCGCCACCAGCAACTTCAGCGCCAGTTCGCCATATTCGTGCTCCAGCGCCTTGACCGGCTCGACACCAAGGCCGCCGGTGAGTCCCAGAAAGAACAGCCCCGGCACCGGCAGGAGGCCCAGCAGATAGACACTCCAAACCGGAACACGGCGCAGCAGCTGGTTCAGGCCATCCATCAGAAGTGTTTGACCAGATCCATCCCCTCGTAAAGAGAGGCGACCTCTTTTTCATAGCCATTGAACATCAGTGTCGGCTCCCGGCCTGCAAAAAGACCGCCGCCGATACGCCGTTCGGTGGCCTGGCTCCAGCGGGGATGATCCACCTTTGGGTTCACGTTACTGTAGAATCCGTATTCGCGGGCATTGGCCATGTTCCAGCTGGTGGGCGGTTCCTGATCCGTCACAGTGATGCGCACCACCGATTTGATCGACTTGAAACCGTATTTCCATGGCACCACCAGACGCAGGGGGGCGCCGTTCTGGTTTGGCAGCGGCTTGCCGAAGATGCCGGTGGCCATCAGGGTCAGCGGATGCATCGCCTCATCAAGGCGCAGGCCCTCGCGGTAGGGCCAGTCCAGAACCCGATAGGCGGTGCCCGGCATTTCCGAGGGGCGATAGAGCGTTTCGAAGGCCACGTATTTCGCCCCTTCCTGCACACCCGCCATATTGAGAAGATCCGCCAGTTCGAATCCGTTCCAGGGCACCACCATCGACCAAGCCTCGACACAGCGGAAACGGTAGATGCGTTCCTCGATCGTCATCTCACTGAGGATCTGCTGAAAGTCATAGGCGCCGGGCCGGTCCACCAGGCCATCGATCCGGACGCTCCAGGGTTCGGTCGTCATCTGTCCGGCATAGGCTGCGGGATCGCCCTTGCCGGTGCCGAATTCGTAGAAATTGCAATAGCTGGTCACGTCGTCCCAGCTGTTGGGCTCCAGCGTCTCGGCCTTGGCGCCGCCCGCCAGCGTGCTCAGCCCAAGCCCGGCCATGCCCGCCATGATCTGGCGGCGGTTCCAGAAGGCCGCTTCGGGGGTGATATCAGCCTCGGTCAGGGTATTGGTCCAGCGACGTGCCATTGCGGGCTCCTTTTTCCATGTTCGTTACCAGAGCTAGCGCGGGAGAGGCCACGGACCAAAACATATCCAGTCACGACTCCGCGATAGCACCGTAACCTGGCATGATCTCATTCATCGGACGGGAGGTGCCATCCCCCTGTACGATGCGCACGTGGCGCCGCCGCAGCTGACGCGGCTCGGCCACTCCCACGGAATGGGCGATGGTTTCGACCTCGTGGATCACCTCGCGGGCAAACCGGGCCACGCGCTTGTCCTTATCCTCGACCACCAGACCCTTTTGCAGGCGCGGATCATGGGTGGTGATACCGGTGGGGCAGGTGTTCTTGTTGCATTTGAGCGCCTGAATGCAGCCAAGGGAGAACATGAAGCCGCGCGCCGAGGTCACGAAATCGGCCCCTGCGGCCAACGCCCAGGCCACATCGCCCGGATTGACCAGCTTACCACTGGCGATCAGGCGGATGCGCTCCTTCATCCCGTATTCATCGCGCAGGTTACAGACCATCGGCAGCGCCTCGCGCACCGACATGCCGACCAGATCGATCAGCGGCATGGGGGCTGCGCCGGTGCCACCTTCGCCGCCATCGATGGTGATGAAGTCCGGCGCATCATCCGGGCGCGAGGCGATGTTCATGAACATTTCCCGCATCACCGCTTCGGAGCCGACCACCGTTTTGATCCCGACCGGTTTGCCCGTGACCTCGCGCACATGAGAAATCATGTCGAGAAGATCATCGAACGTTCCGATCTCGGGGTGGCGGTTGGGAGATATACTCGCCTTGCCTTCGGGGATGCCGCGGATCTCGGCAATCTCGGCGTTGACCTTGGCCGCAGGCAGGATGCCGCCCTTACCCGGTTTGGCCCCTTGCGACAGCTTCAGTTCGAACATCCGCACGTTCGGATGTTCGGCCACCTTGCACAGCTTTTCGTCACTCAGATTGCCGTGTTCATCACGCACGCCATATTTCGCGGTGCCGATCTGGAAAACAATGTCGCAGCCGCCCTCAAGGTGAAACGGGCTGAGCCCGCCTTCACCGGTGTTCATCCAGACGCCCGCCTCACGCGCGCCGCGGCTGAGCGCCCGGACAGCGGGGCGTGACAGGGCGCCGTAGCTCATCCCGGAAATGTTGTAAAAGGAGGGCGCCAGATAGGGCACCCGTGCCCCTGCACCGATCACCATGGGTTCGGAACTGGCGTATTGGTCATCAAGGGGCGGGAAAGGTGCGTTGACGAAGATCGCCGTGCCCGGCACCGAGGTATTGCGGGTCGAGCCGAAGGCGACCGTGTTTCCCTTGCCCTCACTGGCCCGGCTCACCCAGTCGCGCTGCGCCCGGTTGAACGGCAGTTCTTCGCGATCCATGGCAAAGAAATACTGACGGAAGAATTCGCCCAGCGTGCTGAACAGATGCCGGAAGCGTCCGATGACAGGGTAGTTGCGCCGGATCGCATCCTCGGTCTGAAGCCTGTCCACAAGAAACAGGACCAGCAACAGCAGCCCGACCGCCCCCAGCGCAAAAACAAATGCAAGCGCCAGGAATTCTATGGCATTCGCCGCAATACCCATGCAAAAACTCCTATATACCTATATATTCAGTAAGGCGCGCGGCCCAGACACCGCCTGCCCTGCCCCCAGACTGAGGGGGAACGCCGGGGCGGGCAAGCGAGCTTTGCTCACAAAAGGGAGATATATCATGAATTTTTTCGCAGCCACCGTTGCCGCCACGGCCACCGCCCTGACCCTCGGCGCCAGCGCCCAGGCCGAAGGCATGGTCAGCTACAAAACCACGCTGTCCTTTGATGACGTGACCTTTGGCCTGGAAAGCGCCATCACCGACCGCGGTCTGGTGGTCGATCACATCAGCCACGTGGGCGATATGCTGGAACGCACCCGCGCCGATGTCGGCTCTGACGTCGTTCTGTTCGAAAAGGCTGACGTCTATTCCTTCTGCTCGGCGCAACTGTCGCGGCAGGTGATGGAAGCCGACCCGATGAACATCATGTTCTGCCCCTATGACATCTTCGTCGCCCAGATCCCCGGCGAGGAAGAGATCACCATCGGCTTCCGTGCCTTCCCCGAGGGCGAGATGCAGGTGATTCAGGAACTGCTGGACGGCATCGCCCGCGAAGCGATCGAGGAATAAGGCGCCGCCCCTGAACACACACATATATATGTGTGTGCGGTCAGCACAGAGATTGCCCGGGACCGGGATCAACGGTTCCGGGCGGGGTGCTACTGTCGGCGGCCCTCGATAAGTCACTAAATTTCATGCTAAATTAATACCGCGAAAATATCTCTTCTTCATCCCGCCTGCCGGGAAATGCATTGCTGAAGAAGAGGTCCAATGTTTTTCAAATTCAAGTCTGCAGAACGCACACAAGAACAAGACGATTTGCTGGGTACATTGGCAGCCATAGAGAAGACACAAGCAGTCATCGAATTCACACCCGACGGAACGATCCTGCGCGCAAACGAGAATTTTCTCTCTTCTCTCGGCTATACCGAACAGGAAATCACCGGCAAGGCCCACAGAATGCTTGTCTCTGCAGACTATGCCAGTGGCCCTCAGTTCCGGGAGTTGTGGCAGGCGCTTGGACAGGGGCAGCATTTCACCGACCAGTTCCCCATGCGGTCCAAATCAGGCACCGAAGTCTGGATCCAGGCGACCTTTGCGCCGGTTCTGGACGCGGCGGGGCAGGTGCGCAAGATCATCAAGCTGGGCACCGACATCACCTACCGCCGCAAGGCGATCCAGGATATTTCGCACGGGCTGGTCGCACTGCGCGACGGCGCGCTGGATCACCGCATTCCAGTCTCTGACATTCCCGACCTTGGCGCCGTGGCCGGAAATTTCAACGCGGCGGTCAGGCAGCTGGAAACGGTCATCTCGGCGGTCAAATCCGTGTCGGAAACTGTAGAACACGCGGCGACTGGCATCAGTCAGTCTTCGACAGAACTGTCACAGCGCACTGAAACCCAGGCGGCAACCCTGGAACAGACCGCAGCCGCCATTGAAGAGCTGACCACAACCGTCAAATCCGCTGCGCAGGGCGCGCAGGATGTGGAGCGAATCGTGACAGAGGCGCAGACCACCGCCGAGGGCAGCAGCACCGTCGTGCAGGAAGCCATTGATGCGATGGATCAGATCCGCGCCTCCTCGGAAAAGATCTCAACCATTCTGACCGTCATCGACGACATTTCCTTCCAGACCAGCCTGCTGGCGCTCAACGCCGGGGTCGAAGCCGCCCGGGCGGGCGAAGCAGGCCGTGGCTTTGCCGTGGTTGCCTCCGAGGTGCGGGCGCTGGCGAAACGGTCGACCGATGCCGCCGGAGAGATCAAGCTGCTGATCACCGAAAGCTCGGGCCATGTGGTAACGGGCGTCGATCTGGTCGGCCGCGCCGGCGGTGAGCTGAAGTCGATCATCCAAAGCGTCAGCACGATTTCCGGCCACGTCAGCGACATCGCACGGGGAACGCAGGAGCAATCCGCGACCCTGTCCGAAATCAACATGGGCATGGGACAGCTGGACGAAGTCACCCAAAGCAATGCCGCAATGGTCGAAGACGCCTCCGGCGCCAGCCAGATCATGGCCAACAACGCTAAAAACCTGTCACAACAAGTGGCTCAGTTCAGAACCGGCAACGGCGCCGGGACTGAGGGCCCAGCGAACGTGGTGCGCTTCAATGCCGCCCAACGCACAAAGGCCCCGGTCGCAACACCTTCGGCGGCTACAGTCAACGCGACAGCGCAGTCAGCCACACCGGGGAATGTGGAGACCTGGGAAGACTTCTGAACATCCCCTGCCCCAATTATAGAAAAGGCCCGCCATCTCTGGCGGGCCTTCTGCGTTTCATTCGCAAGGATCGAGCGGGGGCTTAGTGCACCACGGCATCGTCCGGCTTGGGCCGGTCGGTGGTTCCGATCCGGTCGCCGATGATCAGACCATCCGCCCCGGCAGAAACCGGTACGGTGTCCCCGTCACGAATATCGCCAGCCAGCAGCAATTCGGCCAGCGGGTTCTGCAAGGCACGCTGGATCACGCGCTTCAGCGGGCGGGCACCGAACACCGGATCATAGCCTTCGTCGGCCAGCCAGGTCTGCGCACCCTCATCCAGTTGCAGGGTGATCTTGCGATCGGCCAGACGCTTCTCAAGCCGCTTGAGCTGGATCTTGACGATGCCGTCCATATCGGCGCGAGCCAGACGATCAAAGATGATCGTCTCGTCCAGACGGTTCAGGAATTCGGGGCGGAAATGCGCCCGCACCGCATCCATAACGTCGCGCTTGGCATCCGATGCATCAGCGCCTTCGGGCAACTGGCTCAGCGCCTGCGCGCCAAGGTTCGACGTCAGGATGATCAGCGTCTGCTTGAAGTCCACGGTGCGGCCCTGACCATCGGTCAGCATACCGTCATCCAGAACCTGCAAGAGCACGTTGAACACATCCGGATGCGCCTTTTCGACCTCGTCGAACAGAACCACCTGATAAGGACGCCGCCGCACGGCCTCGGTCAACACGCCGCCTTCCTCATATCCGACATAGCCCGGAGGAGCACCGATCAGACGCGCAACCGCGTGTTTCTCCATGAACTCGGACATGTCGATGCGCACCATCGCGTTGTCGTCATCAAAGAGGAACTCAGCCACGGCCTTGGTCAGTTCGGTCTTACCGACACCGGTCGGCCCGAGGAACAGGAAGCTGCCAAGCGGACGGTTCTCATCGTTGAGCCCCGCACGTGCCCGGCGCACCGCATTGGCCACCGCCGTCACGGCAGAGTTCTGACCAATCACGCGAGCATGCAGGTCATCTTCCATCCGCAGCAGTTTCTCGCGCTCGCCTTCCAGCATCTTGGAGGTCGGGATCCCGGTCCAGCGCTCGACAACACCGGCGATCTGCTCGGGGCGGACAGCCTCTTCGACCATTAGACCCTGCTGTTCCTTCTCCTCGGCCTCAGCCAGCTGTTTTTCCAGCCCCGGGATGACGCCATAGGACAGCTCACCCGCGCGGGCGAGGTTGCCTTCGCGTTTGGCGATGTCTAGTTCGGCGCGCGCCTTGTCGAGCTGCTCTTTCAGATCACGGGCGCCGGCCAGCTTGTCACGTTCGGCCTGCCACTGGGCGGTCATCTCTGCGGATTGCTCCTGCAGGTCCGACAGCTCTTTCTGCAGCGTTTCCAAACGATCACGCGAGGCGGCATCGTCTTCCAGCTTCAGCGCCTCTTCCTCGATCTGCATCTGCAGGATCTGGCGGTCAAGCGCGTCCAGCTCTTCGGGCTTGCTGTCCACCTGCATGCGCAGACGGCTGGCAGCTTCGTCCATCAGGTCGATGGCCTTGTCCGGCAGGAAGCGGTCGGTGATATAACGATTCGACAGGGTCGCCGCCGCCACCAGGGCCGCATCGGCGATGCGCACACCGTGATGCAACTCGTACTTTTCCTTGATACCGCGCAGGATCGAAATGGTGTCCTCCACCGTCGGCTCGGACACCATCACCGGCTGGAACCGGCGTGCAAGGGCCGCGTCCTTTTCGACATACTTGCGGTATTCATCCAGAGTGGTTGCGCCGATGCAGTGCAGCTCACCCCGTGCAAGCGCAGGCTTGATCAGGTTGGCCGCATCCATGGCACCATCGGATTTGCCTGCCCCCACTAGGGTGTGCATCTCGTCGATGAACAGGATGATCTCACCGGCGGCTTCAGTCACTTCGGTCAGAACAGCCTTCAGGCGTTCTTCAAACTCACCGCGGTACTTCGCACCTGCGATAAGCGCCCCCATGTCCAGCGCCAGAAGCTGCTTGTCGCGCAGGCTCTCAGGCACATCGCCATTGACGATGCGCAGCGCCATGCCCTCGGCGATGGCGGTCTTACCAACGCCCGGCTCACCGATCAGCACTGGGTTGTTCTTGGTCCGGCGGCTCAGCACCTGCATGGCACGGCGGATTTCCTCGTCCCGGCCGATGATCGGGTCGATCTTGCCCTCGCGAGCCGCCTCGGTCAGGTCGCGAGCGTACTTCTTAAGCGCGTCATAGCCTTCTTCGGCGGTGGCGCTGTCGGCGGTGCGGCCCTTGCGAATGTCGTTAATCGCCTCGTTCAGCTTCTGGGCAGAAACATTGCCTGCCTCCAGCGCTTCCTTGGCCTTGGATTTCACCATGCAAAGCGCCATCAGGACACGCTCGACCGGGACAAAACTGTCGCCTGCCTTGTCGGCAATCTTGGCGGCTTCATCCAGCACCTTGGCGGTCTGCTGATCCAGATACATCTGGCTGCCGTCGCCGCTGACCTTGGGTAACTTGGCAACAGCCGCATCCGCAGATCCGGCAACTTGGGTGGCATCGCCGCCCGCGCGGGTGATCAGGTTGGCAGCAAGCCCCTGATCGTCATCCATCAAAGCTTTCAAAAGGTGCTCGGGCACCATGCGCTGGTGCTCTTCGCGCAGTGCAATTGTCTGCGCCGCCTGCACGAAACCGCGTGCACGCTCAGTGAACTTGGTCAAGTCCATCTCTCTCTCCTTTTACAAGCGCCCGATCAATATGGCAGCGCCCGCTTTGCGGCACGCCCCGGTCCGGGCCTCACACTCCAATTTGGGAGGTCTCGCCCCCTCTTCAAGAGTATATTGACCGCAAAGAGATGCAAAATCTCTGACCTCAATCAAATTCTCATGGGCAGGCGCTGCGCCAAATGCCTTGTTTTTTAGGCTTTCCCAACCGCCCCGTGCGGATTAGGAAAGCGCAATTCCGCATCCCCTGTCACGTTTTCACAAAACCGGAGACCCGCCATGTCTGCCACTGCCCCGATTGCCGACGACCGCCTGATCGTTGCCATGGACGTTCCCAACGCAATCGAAGGATTGAAACTGGCCGAGCGGCTTGGCGATGCGGTGTCCTTTTACAAGATCGGTCTTGGCATGCTGACCGGCGGCGGGCTGGCGCTGGCGAATGAGATGAAGCAGGAGCTGGGCAAGCGGATCTTCCTCGATATGAAACTGTTCGACATCGGCGCCACGGTGGAAAACGCCGTGCGCGGGCTGGCGCAGTTCGATCTGGATTTCCTGACAGTGCATGGCGACCCCTATGTGGTGCGCGCGGCCAAGGAAGGCGCGGCAGGCAAGGACATGAAGATCCTCGCCGTCACCATCCTGACCTCGTTGGATCGCGATGACCTTGATGGGGCGCTGATCAAACCCGGAGAGATCCGCGATCTGGTGCAGGAGCGTGCAGGAAATGCCTTTGCCGCCGGAGCCGACGGGGTGATCGCCAGCCCGCAGGAAGCCGCCCTGATCCGCGCCCTGCCCGAGGCAGCGGGCAAACTGATCGTCACCCCCGGCGTGCGCCCGGCCGGTGCGGATCTGGGAGACCAGAAACGCGTGGCCACCCCGGCCAGCGCCATTGCCGATGGCGCCGATCACATCGTTGTCGGTCGCCCGATCTGGAAGGCAGCAGACCCGCGCAAGGCCGCCGAAGACATTCTGTCCGAGCTGCGCAGTCTGTAATTCAGCGAGCCGCATTGCGGCTGAACGCAGCCCCAATAACCGTATCAGGGGTGGCGGTCAGTGCGTCCGTCTTGGCCGCCGCGCCCATCCGGCAAACCTTACCACTGCGGTTTGCCCAATTTTCAGGCAGAATTAGCACGACATGGTCGGCAAAACATTTCCCGCCGAAATTTCCTGAAAACTGCCCTGACCCAACGTCAACCTTATAATATTTAACTAGAATACCAAAACTGGCCTCCCCAGAGCCGCCACACAGCTGTGCCCGGAAAAGCACAGGCTGTGGCAGAGCGTCCATTTCGGGGAAGCACAAAATTTGCGTCAGGGAGTCGGATCGGCGATTCTGGTCTCAACACTCCCCAGACGAACTCTTCTTCCTGAGGTTCGTCACCTGCCCCCGCCGTTTCGCGCGGGGGATTTTTCTTGAAAAACCTCCACAGCGCCCGGCGCTAAGCTCTGGCCTCGCTCAGATAGCCCGAGAGCTGTTCGGCGAAATGCGGCACGGCAAGGGGATGTTCGCAATACTCCCGCGGATCCATCAGAGCCCACCGCTGCCCTTCCGAACCCAATCGGATGTCCGACACCAATCCCGCAGGCTGATGGGTGACAAAGAACCAGACATACCCGCGCGGCCGACTGTAGCGGCGCGACCAGACCAGATCAGACGGGGCCAGTTGCAGCCCGATCTCTTCCTCGGTTTCTCTCAGCGCGCAAACCTCGGGGCTTTCCTCTTGCTCCCGTCCGCCGCCGGGCAGATCCCAATGACCGGGATAGGGAATGTCGGGCTTGTCATCGCGCAGAATGACCACGATTTTCTGGCCCAGAAACAAAGCCAGTTTTGCACCTGAAAATGTCATGACATGAACATGGCCCCGCGATGGCCTAAAGACAATATTGCCGGGCCGGAGTAAACTCATCCTGCACCGTTTCAACGAAGCCCCCTACCCGCCTGCCATGCCCGCCTCATCCACATCTTCGCAGTCTTCCGCCCTGTGCCGAGACTGCCTGCGCCAGATCGCACCGCCGCAGCGGCGCCCACTGCGTTGCCCGGCCTGCGGCAGTCCGCGCGTCAAGGTGCATGACGAGCTTTTTTCGCTGACCATCGCCCATATGGATTGCGATGCCTTCTATGCCAGCGTGGAGAAACGCGATGACCCGGCACTGGCCGACAAGCCGGTGATCATCGGCGGCGGGCGGCGCGGGGTGGTCTCCACCGCCTGCTATGTGGCGCGTATCCGGGGCGTCAAATCCGCGATGCCGATGTTTCAGGCGCTGAAGCTTTGCCCCGATGCAGTGGTGATCAAACCCCGGATGCAGGTCTATGCCGAGGTGAGCCGCGCCGTGCGCGAAATGATGAACGAGTTGACGCCGGATGTGGAACCGCTGTCACTGGACGAAGCCTTCATGGATCTGTCCGGCACCGAAAAACTGCACGGGGCGCCGCCCGCCGTGATGCTGGCGCGGTTGGTCAAACGCATGAAGGACGAGTTGGGAATCACCGGCTCGATCGGCCTCAGCCACAACAAGTTCCTGGCCAAGGTTGCCTCGGATCTGGATAAGCCGCGCGGATTTTCGGTGATCGGCAAAGCGGAGACCGCCGATTTCCTGCACGACAAACCGGTGCGGCTGATCTGGGGCATTGGTCCTGCGGCGCAGGCTTCGCTGGACAAGGCGGGGATTCGCACTTTTGCTGATCTTCTGCGCTGGGACCGGCAAGATCTGCACGCCCGCTTCGGCTCGATGGGGGACCGGCTGTGGCATCTGGCCCGCGGCGAGGACCGGCGCCGCGTTTCTGCCAATGCGCCAGTGAAATCGATCTCCAAGGAAACAACGTTTTTTGAGGATACAGCCAATACCGAAGTTCTGGACGGCCATCTGTGGCGGCTGGCGACTCAGGTCTCGGACCGAGCCAAGGCCAAGGAAAAGGCCGGGCGCGTGGTGACGCTGAAACTGAAACGGGCCAATCATTCGGCCCTGACCCGCCGCATCGCCCTGCGCAGCCCCACCCAGATGGCCGATACGATCTATCGCACAGCACGCGCCCTGTTGGATCAGGTGGGCGATCAGGGGCCTTATCGCCTGCTTGGCTGCGGCATTTCCGATCTGGTGCCCGCTGATCAGGCCGATGTGACCGGCGACCTTCTGGACCCGCAGGCCAGCCAGCGTGCCGGGGCCGAACGAGCAAGTGATGCCATCCGCAAACGGTTTGGAGATGGCGCCATCCTGAAAGGGCGTGCCCTGCGCTAGGATCGCTCCTGCCTAGACCCGCAGCGGGCTCTTACTCGGCGGCAAGCGGACGCTGTTCCTGCACCGAATCTGTCATTGCTGCGATGACACCACGCAAAGCGTCCTGAAGGATGGCGAAATTGCCATTGGGCCGGATCGTGGCCTCATCCATATAAAGAGAGCGGTCGATTTCCACCTGGATCGCGTGCTGATTGCGCGACGGGCGGCCGTAGGCCTGCGTAATATAGGCGCCGGCAAAGGGCGCGTTGCGGGCCACCCGCAAACCGACACTGGTAAAGGCGGCTTCGACACGATCAACGATCTCACCCGCCGCCGCAGCCCCAAACCGATCCCCCAGTACCACGTCCGGCATCTGCCCAGATCGGGTGGGCATGGTTTCCAGCGCCTCGTGCGGCATCGAGTGACAATCGATCAGAATCGCATGGCCAAACCCGACATGGGCCTGATCCAGCAATCCCTGCAACGCCCGGTGATAGGGGCGCCAGTAGCTGTCGATGCGCCTGCGGGCCTCGGTCAGGGGCAGTTTACCCCGGTAGATCGCCTGCCCGCCCGCAACGACCCGGGGAATCACCCCCAGTCCCGAGGCCACGCGGGGATTCTGGCCGCGCCGCATCACCCCTTCGATCAGCGCCGGGTCCAACTCCTCCGGAGAGCGGTTCAAATCCAGATAGGCGCGCGGCTTTACCGCTCTTAGCAGCGGCGCGCCATATTCCGGCGCTGCAGCAAAAAGCCTGTCGACAAAGGCATCTTCGGAACTGCGGATCCGGTGCGGATCGAGAATCGATTGTTCAAGGAACTGCGGCGGGTAATCGGCGCCACTATGAGGCGATGCAAAAACGATTGCTGACCGCAGATTTTGCGGCGACATGACAGAAAATGCTGCGTCGGACATCCCGGCTCCGGCCCCTTAGATCTAAAAACAGCATAGACTGGAAATTTCTGGGGTCAAAAGCTCTTGCACCCCTCCGCGACTCTTATTATAGACCCCTTCACCGGCGCGGCATCCCGCGCCCCGTTTGTTTCTGGGGCAGGATGTTGCAAGGGTTTCATGGGCGATTAGCTCAGCGGTAGAGCACTTCGTTGACATCGAAGGGGTCACAAGTTCGAACCTTGTATCGCCCACCATGAATTCATTGTTTTGGCCCACGGGTCGGAACACCCGCTAACCCAGGCGCTGGTTCGCGCCGCAGAACAGGAGAAGGACCATGAAGGTCAAGAACTCGCTCCGCTCGCTCAAGAACCGGCACCGTGACTGCCGCGTTGTGCGTCGCAAGGGCCGCGTCTACGTGATCAACAAGACCCAGCGCCGCTTCAAAGCGCGTCAGGGCTAAGATCCACCAGACCGGATCTGGGACTGCACGACAGTCACAGCGTATTTTGAAAACCGCATCTTCGGATGCGGTTTTTTGCGTTTTAGCGGCGGCGCTTACCGAAACGAGCCGATACGACCTTGCCCACTGACCCGCAGCCAGCCCGTGAATTTTCTCCAAGTAAAATTGTCAGTTTTTGTTTTCTTCCGCTTCGGAATCCTATAATCGACTAAATCAGTCGGAAAGACATACCGAAGCTTGATGGGAGTAACCATGTTGAAAGCGACCACGATACTGGCAGGCGCTCTGGCCGCCACCATTGCAACCTCTGCCGCCGCCGAGGGAGAGGTAAACCTCTATTCCTCGCGCCATTACGACACCGATGAACGCCTTTATTCGGACTTCGAAGAGGCAACCGGCATCCGCATCAACCGGATCGAAGGCAAGGCGGATGAGCTGATTGCCCGCATGCAGGCCGAGGGCGAGAATTCCCCTGCCGATATCCTGTTGACCGTCGACACCTCGCGTCTGGCCCGCGCCAAGGATGCAGGCGTGCTGCAATCCATCGACAGCGACGTGCTGGAGGCGCGCGTGCCCGGTTACCTGCAGGACGCAGACAACCAGTGGTTCGGCTTTTCCCAGCGCGCCCGGATCATCTTCTACGACAAGGCTGACGTGGCCAACCCGCCGCAGACCTACCTTGATCTGGCCGATCCGGCGTACAAGGGGCTGGTCTGTATCCGCTCCTCGACCAACACCTACAACCAGACCCTGCTGGCCTCGATCATCACCCACCAGGGCAGCGATGTTGCCAAATCCTGGGCCGAAGGCGTGGTTGCCAACATGGCGCGTGATCCGCAGGGCGGTGACACCGACCAGCTGCGCGGCATCGTCTCGGGTGAATGCGAGATCTCCGTGGCGAACAGCTATTACTTTGCCCGCTCGATCCGCAAAGACGTCAAAGGCCTCTCCGATTCGCGTGACATGATCGGCTGGATCTTCCCGGCGCAAAACGAACAGGGCGCGCATATGAACCTGTCCGGTGGCGGCGTTGCTGCACATGCCCCGAACCGCGATAACGCGATCAAGTTCCTCGAGTATCTCGCCTCGGATCAGGCGCAGCAGTATTTCTCGGCAGGCAATGACGAATACCCGGCCGTGCCGGGCGTGGGCCTCGCCCCCAGCATCGCTGCCCTTGGCCATTTCAAACCCGACGACATCAACCTGTCCGACGTGGCCAAGAACATCCCCGAAGCACAGAAGATCTTTGATGCGGTAGGCTGGAAATAATCCACCTCAGGATGATTCGAATTTAAAAAAAGGCGCGAGACCCCCTCGCGCCTTTTTGTCCTTTTTGAGAATTGCAGATGGTCAGAATGTCTCAACTCAAGACCCGGATTTTCAGAATCGGCCATTGCCCGCTCCCAAAATGATCCTTTAGCGCCTTTACGCCTGCAATCCGGCAACTTTGTTGCTGAATTTCTGGACCTGCACCCTACTGCCGCCTATAGATTTGCGGAATTTTCAAGTGAGGGGTTAAAGGCACATGCAGGGTTTCCGGGATATCGCACGACAAGGAACCATGCTGTGAAAAGGGTGCCTGTCACGATTATCAGCGGTTACCTCGGCGCAGGTAAAACCAGCCTCATCAATCGCATCCTCGCCGAGTCGCACGGGCTGGACCTGGCCGTCATCGTCAACGATTTCGGCGCCATCAACATCGACGCCGATCTGATCCGCGATACGGAAAACGGCACCATCGCCCTGACCAATGGTTGCATCTGTTGCACCATGGGAACGGATCTGGCGCTGACGCTGCGGCAAATCCTGGATCGGCCGGAACAGCCCGGCCATCTGGTGATTGAGGCCAGCGGCATCTCCGATCCAGTCGCCATCGCAAATACCGTCATGGGCGAAAGCGGCTTTAGCTATGCCGGCATTGTCACCGTGGTGGATGGGCTCAATGCCGATACCCTTCTGCAGGATGTAGAGATTGCCCCCCAGGTTCTGCAGCAAATCCGCGCCGCTGACCTGGTTCTGGTCTCCAAATGCGAAGCAATCGATGAGGATCTGGCAGACCAATTGAAGGCCGCGGGGGCGCGCACCCCGACGGTTCTGGATGGTGCGCCAGTTTCTGATCTCCTGTTTGACGTCGTGCCCCTGCCCAAAGGCCGCTCCGTGGCCGCGCATCCCGCCTATGCCACGTGGCAACATCAAAGCCGCGACGTTCTGGATCGCCGCGCATTGGGCGACAAACTGGCCAGCCGCCCCGACGGTCTTTACCGCATGAAAGGCTACGTGCTGACCACCGGCGGTGCCTATGAGCTGCATATCGTCGGCCGCCATGTCGAAGCCCGTCACTGCGATGCCGATGAAACGCTTCTGGTCGGGCTTGGGCCTGCCGGGCGGATTTCCCCCGAACAGATCGAGGCCTGGTGGACCGGCCAGCCTGATACCGCAAGTCAGGCAGGCGCGAGCGCCTAACGGCGGCGTCCAACCTGACGGCAGATCAGAATCACCGGCAGCAAACCAACCGCCATGATGACCAGCGACGGCACTGCCGCGCCTTCCAGTCGTTCGTCCGAGGCCAGCCGGTAGGCCTGCACCGCCAGCGTATCGTAATTGAATGGCCGCATGATCAACGTTGCGGGCAGTTCCTTCATCACATCCACGAAAACGATCAGCAGCGCGGTCAGCAGGCTCGGCGTCAGGATCGGCAGATGCACCCGGCGCAGCATGCCCAGCGGGCTTTGTCCCAGCGACCGGGCGGCCGCATCCATATTGGCGTGAACAGTGGACTGGCCGCTCTCATAGGCACCAAGAGCCGCCGCGAGGAACCGCACCATATAGGCGGCCACCAAGAGCCAGATGGATCCGGTGATCAGCAAGCCGGTGCGGATATCAAAGGTCGCCCGCATCCAGGCATCGAGAGCGTTGTCAAAGGCCGCGAAAGGTACCATCAGCCCCACCGCGATCACCCCGCCCGGCACCGCATAGCCCAGCCGTGACATATAGGCCGCGAGTGCAGAACTGCGCCCCGGGCGCAGTCGCTGATAAAAGCCAAGGATCACCGCCGCCAGCACGGTGATCACCGCAGCAGTCGAGGCCAGAAGCAGAGAGTTCTGGATGAACCCGATATAACGGCGGCTGAACAGGTCCTGTTCGGATTGCAGCCCCATATTGCACAGGATCACCACCGGCAGCACAAAGCCCAAAACCACCGGAATCGCGCAGAGCACCCAAGCCGCAACGGCGCGCAAACCGGTAAGGTCGGCAGGCGGCATTTCAGCGTGGTGCTTGCCCGCCTGATGATAGCGCGCCTTGCCGCGGGTGGAGCGTTCCACAACCGCCAGCATCAACGCAAAGCTGAGAAGGCAGAGCGCCAGCTGCGCCGCCCCGGCGCGATCCGCGAGCGAGAACCAGCTGGTGTAGATCCCTGTGGCAAAGGTCTGCACCCCGAAATAGGAAACGGTACCGAAATCGGCGATGGTCTCCATCACCGCCAGCAGCACGCCCGAGGCAATCGCCGGCCGCGCCATCGGCAGGCTGACACGCCAGAAGGCCTCCCATGCGCTCTTGCCAAGCGCCCGCGCTGCCAGAAAGGCGCCAGCGCTTTGCTGCAAGAATGCCGCCCGCGCCAGCAGATAGACATAGGGATAAAGGACGAAGATCAGCATCACCGCCGCCCCACCTGGAGAGCGAATCTCCGGGAACCAGTAATCGCGCGGACCCCAGCCCGTCACCTGTCGCAGGGTGGTCTGCACGATGCCGGGGTGATCCAGAACAAAGGTATAGGCATAGGCCAGCACATAAGCCGGGAAGGCCAGCGGCAGGACCAGCGCGACCTCGAACAGGCGCACGCCAGGAAAACGGGTCATGGTGACAAGCCAGGCCGCCCCGACACCCAGCAACAGGGTTCCAAGTGAGACCAGAACCACCAGCACCACCGTCGTGATCAGGTAGCGTGGCAGCACCGTCCCGGCCAGATGCGCGATGGTATCCGTGCCGCCGACCATACCCGCCAGCGCCACGGCCAGCATCGGCAGGACGCAAGCCAGCGCCACGACCCAGCCCAGCACGGCAAAGACGCGTGTCCCGGCCTTGCGCCCAAGGCGGCTTCCCTTTGGGGCGTAGTCTGG
Organism: Pseudophaeobacter sp. A-200-2; assembly: GCF_041008815.1. Classification (NCBI taxonomy): domain Bacteria; kingdom Pseudomonadati; phylum Pseudomonadota; class Alphaproteobacteria; order Rhodobacterales; family Roseobacteraceae; genus Pseudophaeobacter; species Pseudophaeobacter sp. A-200-2. Next base: position 16,980 of record NZ_JAXGFU010000005.1, read on the forward strand.
AGTGTGGCTGGCTTCAGTCATCGGTTGCTCATCGCTTTGGTGAATCCCACTGCGGGTCGGAACACCCCTCTATTTCGATCATTTTTGTCGGAAACTCCAGCAGGAAACTGGCAAGCGCCCTGCCCTGCGGCGAATACGCCCGGCCCCGGTTTCGGATAGAAAAAAGCCGGGCGTCCTTACGGGGCCCGGCTCTCCATGTCTGTGTATGGCTGCGGATCAGTCGTAGCTGCGCTGATCCTCGATCACCAGCCCGTCCTTGGGCAGGGCACCGGGGGCAACCACTTCGATCTTGCCTTTCAGCTTCAGCACTTCGATCACCGATTTCCCAAACCCAACCTCATCGCCGCCGGTGGCTTCGATCTGAACAGTCATCGCGTCCATTTCGCCGTCACGGGTGGCAATGACGCGCGCCTTGACGATCTCGTCATGCTTGTCGACCAGCGCTGCCACCTGTTCCGGGCGCACGAACATGCCCTTGATCTTGGTGGTCTGATCCGCGCGGCCCATCCAGCCCTTGATCCGCATGTTGGTGCGGCCGCAAGGCGACATCCCGGGCAGAACCGCAGACAGATCGCCAGTGGCAAAACGGATCAGCGGATAATCGGGGTTGAGCGTCGTCACCACGACCTCGCCCACCTCGCCCGGCGCAACAGGGGTGCCCGTGCCGGGTGTCACAATCTCGACGATAACACGCTCGTCAACGATCATGCCTTCCATCGCGGCGCTCTCGTAGGCGATGTTGCCGAGATCAGCCGTTGCGTAGCTTTGCAGGCAGGTGATGCCCCGGTCGGCGTATTCCTGACGCAGCGAGGGGAACAGCGCGCCGCCCCCGACCGCCGCCTTGGTATAGCCCAGCTTCACGCCCATGGCATCGGCCTTGTCCAGGATCACCTTGAGGAAATCCGGAGTGCCCGCATAGGCGGTCGCCCCCACATCGCGGGCGGCTGTGACCTGCAATTCGGTCTGACCGGTGCCTGCGGGCAGAACCGCAGCGCCAACGGCGCGGGCGCCGCTTTCAAAGATCATGCCAGCCGGAGTCAGGTGGTAGCCGAAACAGTTTTGCACCACATCGCCAGCGCCAATGCCTGCCGCGTGCAGGAAGCGGCCCATGCGCCACCAGTCATGTTCGCTGCCGCCCGGTTCATAAATCGGACCCGGCGACTGGAAGATATGCGCGAACCCATGCGCCGGTTTCACCGTGAAGCCACCAAAGGGGGCATTCTCGGCCTGGGCGCGGCTCAGCTCGGATTTGCGTAGCACCGGAAGCGCGGCCAGATCCGCAGCCGAGGTGATCGCCGCAGGATCCACATCGGCCAGCGCCGATCCATATCCCGGCGCGGTTTTGGCGCGGGCGATCTGCTCCGGCAGCGCCTTGGCGATATCCGCGGCACGTTCATCCGCCGAGCGGGTTTCAAGAATGTCAAAAAAACTCATGTCCTCATCACCCCGCATCAGCTCAGCCACCGTTTGCGGCGGCGGTAGGACCGCACATCGCGGAAGCTCTTGCGCCCTTCGTCCGACATGCCGAGATAGAATTCCTTCACGTCCGGGTTTTCGCGCAGTTCGGCGGCAGGTCCATCCATCACCACGCGGCCGGATTCCAGGATGTATCCATAATGCGCAAAGCGCAGCGCCACGTTGGTATTCTGTTCCGCGAGCAGGAAGGTCACGCCTTCGTTTTCGTTGATCGATTTCACGATGCCGAAAATCTGCTCCACCAGCTGCGGCGCCAGACCCATCGAAGGTTCGTCCAGCAGGATGGTTTCCGGGCGGCTCATCAGGGCGCGGCCCATGGCCACCATCTGCTGCTCACCCCCGGAGGTATAGCCGGCCTGGGATTTGCGGCGTTCCTTCAGGCGAGGGAAATAGCTGTAGACCATTTCCAGATCGCGCTGGATATCGCCCTTCCCGTCGGCGCGGGTATAGGCGCCGGTCATCAGGTTTTCCTCAACGGTGAGGTGTTCGAAACAATGGCGGCCTTCCATCACCTGGATGACGCCTTTGCGGACCACTTCGGCGGGATCCTGATCGTGCATCACCTCGCCGCGGTATTTGATCGACCCTTTGGTCACTTCACCGCGTTCGGAATGCAGCAGGTTCGAAACCGCCTTCAGTGTCGTTGTCTTGCCGGCGCCATTGCCGCCCAGCAGCGCGGTGATACCGCCTTTTGGAACCTTCAGGCTGACGCCTTTCAGCACGAGGATCACGTGGTTGTAGATCACCTCGATATTGTTGACCTCAAGCAGGGTTTCGGCCTGCACATCGGTGGTGTTTGCTGCGTCGAGCATCAAAGTTTGTCCTCATGCGGTCACGGCCTGTTGCGGCCTGGTCCGGGGCGAGCCGTATTCATTCGCAGGCGCCCGGATCGGTGTCTCTTCGGAGGTGGTGTGGCGGCTGGCCGCCACACCGGTTTTGAGTCCGGTCCCGCCCCAAAAGGCGGGACCACGAGCACTATCAGTTGCAGCGCGGTTCGATGTTGTTTTCCGCCGCATAGGAAGCGGAGTCAGCTTCGATCAGCGGCTGGATTACAGCGGTATCGGTCTTCTGGAAATCCGAGATCAGGCTCCAGGTCTTTGTCTCTGCGTTCCACTGGGTCATGCCGACGAGGCCGGGGCCACCGTGGTTTTCACAGGAAACGTTGAAAGACGGACCGAAGTAGGGCATGCCAAGCGCCGACATACGGGCTTCGGGCATTTCCAGGGCTTCCATGCCATCGCGCATCATCGCTGGGGTGATGTCCTTGGTGCCGTGCATTTCCTGGGCGGTCTTGGCCGCTTCGACAGCCAGCATCGCCGCGTACATGCCACGGTTATAAAGCACATTACCGATCTGATCGCCTGCACCGGCAGCCAGGCCCTTGTCGACAACATATTTCTGCATGTCATCAAACACCGGGAAGTCGCGACCAACGTTGTGGAAGGTCACAGCCTTGTAGCCATTGGCCTTTGCACCGGCGGACAGGACGTCATGCTCGGCACCTGACCACCAAACGCCGATAAAGTTTTCCATCGGGTAGCGGACGTTTGCGGCTTCCTGAATGGCAACCTGGTTCATCACGCCCCAGCCCCACATCACGACATAGTCGGGACGGTCACGGCGAATCTGCAGCCACTGGGACTTCTGCTCCTGACCGGGGTGGTCAACAGGCAGGGTCGACAGTTCGAAACCATGCTTTTTGGACAGCTCTTCCAGGGTGCGGATCGGTTCCTTGCCGTAGGCGGAGTTGTGGTACAGCAGGGCGATCTTCTTGCCTTTGATGTCACCACCGTTTTCGTCCAGCAGGTAGGTGATGATACCCGAGGCGCCATCCCAGTAGTTTGCCGGGTAGTTGAACACGTTGCCAAAGACCTTGCCGTTGGCAGCCGAGGTCCGGCCATAGCCCATGGTGTGGAGCGGGATACCGTCAGCAGCGGTTTTGGGGATCAGCTGGTAGGTGATACCGGTGGACAGCGGTTGATACACCAGCGCGCCTTCGCCCTTGGTGGATTCGTAGCATTCCACACCTTTTTCGGTGTTATAGCCGGTCTCGCATTCGATCACCTTCGCCTTGACGCCGCCGATGCCGCCGTCACGCTCGTTCACCAGGGTGAAATAGTCGGCATAGCCATCCGCGAAGGGGATGCCACCTGCGGCGTAGGGGCCGGTGCGGTAGCTCAGCGACGGGAATACGAGATCCGCCATGGCTGGCCCTGCGGCCATCAGCGCGCCCAGCGCCAGAGTGGTCAGTTTAAGTTTCATCGGGTTCATTCCTCCCATTGGTCTCATCCGATTTTTTGATGCGGGGCCCGTGAGTTGGCTCTTGCTGTTGTCCCCGCGATGGTCTGCCGTCCCCGCATCAGTGCGGGAAGGGCCAGAGTCTCAGTTTTTCTTTGGCAACGCGCCACAGCTGCGCCAGCCCGTGCGGTTCTGCGATCAGGAAGAACACGATCAGCCCCCCCACGATCACCAGCTGGAAATGCGCCACGATATCAGTCGGCCAGCCCATCACGTCGACGCCCAGAACCTTCAGTACCACCGGCAGCAGCACCAGGAAGGCCGCGCCCGCGAAGGAGCCAAAGATCGAGCCCAGACCGCCGATGATCACCATGAACAGCACCAGGAAAGACTTGTTGATGCCAAAGGCCTCGCCGACCTCAACCGCGCCAAGGTAGACCGAGAAGAACAGCGCCCCGGAGATACCGATCAGGAAGCCGGAGACGGCAAAGGCTGTCAGTTTCGCCTTCAGCGGGTTCACCCCGATGATCTCGGCAGCAATGTCCATGTCGCGGATCGCCATCCAGGTCCGGCCCGTTGTGCCGCGCGTCAGGTTGCGGGCGACGATGGCGCAGAACGTCAGGAAGATCAGGCAGAAGAAATAGGTCGCCCAGGCCGGTGCGTTGGGACCGGTGATCACGATGCCAAAGACATCCCGCTCTGGCGCGTTGATCTGGCCCGAGGCGGAGTAGTTGTAGAACCACGGCACACGGTTAAACAGCCAGACCAGGAAAAACTGCGCCGCCAGCGTGGCCACCGCCAGGTAAAAGCCCTTGATGCGCAAGGACGGCAGGCCAAAGGCCACACAAACCAGCGCGGTCACACCACCCGCCAAAAGAACATGCACGAACATGCTGACTTCGGGGAAGGCGGTCATGAACTTGTAGACCGCATAGGCACCCACAGCCATGAAACCGCCGGTCCCGAGGCTGACCTGACCGCAATATCCGACCAGAATGTTAAGGCCGATGGCCGCGATCGAATAGATCAGGAACGGCAGCAGGATGGCATTCGCCCAGTAGTCGTTGATGACAAAGGGGATGACCAGAAAGGCCACGGCCAGCACCGCGTAGTAACGATAGCGATCAAACTTGATCGGAAACGTCTGGCTGTCATCCTGGTAAGAGACCTTAAAGTCCCCGGCTTCACGGTAGAACATGCTTCAGATGCTCCCTTTTTCCTGCGCGCGGTTGCGGGCCGCTGCGTCCAGTTGATTTGTCTTCTTCGCGTATCCGCTGGCCTCGGCCAGGCGGGCCAGTCGCAGATAGGCGAGGATCCCTGTGAAAAGACCGACAGCAGCAAGAAGAGCGGAGATGACGACCTGGGTGTCGGAAAAATCTCCGGAGGTCAGCGCCAGATAGCCAAAGGCCCAAAATCCAGACCAGGCGATCACATTGACGATGGCAATGAGCTTTCTCATGCGTCTTTCCTCCCTCTTATGTTGCGTTCAGTCTCTTGCGGCGCGGCCCCATCCCTCCCCGAATGGAACCGGCCTTGATGTCATTGGGCTGCGTCAGACCCTTTCGATGATCTTCTCCCCAAAGAGGCCTTGCGGACGGAACACCAGGAACAGCAGCGCCAGAACGTATGCGAACCAGTTTTCAGTCGCGCCGCCGACCATCGGGCCGATAGCAAATTCAAACAGTTTCTCACCTACACCGATGATCAGGCCGCCGACGATGGCGCCCGGGATCGAGGTGAAACCGCCCAGCATAAGCACCGGCAGCGCCTTCAGCGCGATTAGCGACAGCGAGAACTGCACGCCCGACTTGGTGCCCCACATGATACCTGCGACCAGCGCCACGAAACCGGCAACCGACCAGACCAGAACCCAGATGAAGTTCAGCGAGATACCCACAGACAGCGCCGCCTGGTGATCATCCGCCACGGCGCGCATTGCGCGGCCCTGCTTGGTGTATTGGGCAAAAATCACAAGACCGGTCACCAGAAGCGCCGCCACCACGGTCGCCACGATATCAAGGTTGTCGATGAAGAAGCCGTAGCCAAAGATGTTGTAGGTGGTCTCATCAATCCACAGGTTGATGCCTTGCGGGATGCCCACGTCCAGCGTCTTGATCTCGGAGCCCCACATCAGGTCAGCCACGCCTTCCAGGAAGTAGGCCAGACCGATGGTGGCCATGAACAGGATGATCGGCTCCTGCCCGACCAGATGCTTCATCACCAGAACCTGCACCAGCCAGGCCAGCAAAACCATGACCGCCACTGTCAGGATCACCGCCAGGAAGGACGGGATCGTCCAACCGAAATGGGTGATATGGCCGCCGAAGACCGCGTTGATCAGATGCGCAAAGGGCACCTGACCATTCATGATCCCCACCAGGGTCATCGCCGCGAACAGCGCCATGACGCCCTGGGCGTAGTTGAAGATGCCGGATGCCTTGTAGATTAGGACAAATCCGAGCGCGACAAGCGCATAGAGCACGCCGGCCATCAGACCGTTGAGCGTGACTTCCATCGCAAAAATCAGTTGTTCAGGCATGTTTCGCCTCCCTCAAGCCGGTCTGATGGTCAGTCATGCGCAACGCCAAGATAGGCGTCGATCACATCCTGGTTGTTGCGGACTTCGTCCGGCGTGCCATCGCCGATCTTCTTGCCGTAATCCATCACGACCACCCGGTCGGACAGATCCATCACCACGCCCATGTCGTGTTCGATCAGAGCGATCGTGGTGCCGAATTCGTCATTCACATCAAGGATAAAGCGGGACATGTCCTCTTTTTCCTCGACGTTCATGCCAGCCATCGGTTCATCCAGCAGCAGCAGGCTCGGCTCGGCCGCAAGGGCGCGGGCCAGTTCCACCCGTTTCTTCAGACCATAGGGCAGACGCGCCACCGGGGTCTTGCGGATGTGCTGGATTTCCAAAAAGTCGATGACCTTTTCCACCGCTTCGCGGTTCTCGGTCTCTTCCTTCTCGGCCTTGCCCTTCCACAGCGCCTGGCTCAGCAGGCCGGTCTTCATGTAGTTGAGCCGTCCGGTCATCACGTTGTCCAGAACACTCATCCCTTCGAAAAGCGCGATGTTCTGGAATGTCCGGGCGATACCCTGACGCGCAACCTCATAGGGACGCATCTGCGGACGCGGCTTGCCCTGATAGAGAACCTGACCTTCCTGCGGGACGTAGAACCCCGAGATCACGTTCAGCATCGAGGACTTGCCCGCACCGTTGGGGCCGATGATCGCGCGGATCTCACCCTGACGGATGTCGAACGAGATGTCCTTGATCGCCACCACACCGCCGAACCGCAGGGTGATGTTCTTCATTTCCATCACCACGCCGCCAATCTTGCGGCCGTCTTCGGTGACGTATCCTTCTTCCATGTCTTTCACGTGCCCAGCCCCTTTTTCTGGCTGCCTGTCTTTGTCGCGCGGATCATTCTGCGGCCACCTGCTGCGGTGTCACCGGAACAACTTTGGCATCGACGATGCTCAGCGTGGCGCTGATGGCGCCCTTGCGGCCGTCCTCATAGGTAACTTCGGTGGTGGTCGAGACCTGATCCGAGCCGTCATAAAGCGCGGTGATGATGTCGGCGAACTTGTCCTCGACGATGCGGCGGCGCACCTTGCGGGTGCGGGTCATCTCACCGTCATCCGCGTCCAGCTCCTTGTGCAGCACGACAAAGCGATGCACCTGACAGCCCGACAGCATTTCGTCGGCGGCAACGGATTTGTTCACCTCTTCCACATGCTCCCGGATGCTCTCCAGAACCTTCGGGTGGCCGGCCAGTTCCTGATAAGAGGCATAGGCGATGTTGTTGCGCTCGGCCCAGTTGCCTACGGCAGTCAGGTCGATGTTGATGAAAGCCACGCAACGATCCTTGCCATTGCCAAAGAGCACGGCCTCAAGGATGTCGGGATAGAACTTCAGTTTGTTTTCGACATATTTCGGGGCAAACATTGCACCGCTGGCCATTTTGCCAACGTCCTTGGCGCGGTCGATGATGCGCAGATGGCCCGTATCGTTTTCGATAAAGCCCGCATCGCCAGTCGCGACCCAGCCTTCAGGATCCTTGGTCGAGGCTGTGGATTCCGCGTTCTTGTAATACTCCACGAAAACGCCGGGCGAGCGGTAGAAGATCTCGCCATTGTCGTCGATGCGGATTTCCACATCCGGCGCCGGGACACCAACAGTATCGGCCCGCACTTCGCCATCGGGCTGCACGGTGATGAAAACGGTGGCCTCGGTCTGACCGTAAAGCTGTTTGAGGTTGATCCCCAGCGAGCGATAGAAATCGAAGATTTCCGGACCGATGGCTTCACCCGCGGTGTATCCCACCCGAATGCGGCCATAGCCAAGGGTATCTTTCAGCGGACCGTAGACCAGAATGTCACCCAGCTTGTACTTCAGCCGATCCATCAGCCCCACGGGCCTGCCGTCCAGGATGTCGCCGCCGACCTTCTTGGCGTGGGCCAGGAAGTGGTGGAACATCTTGCGCTTCAGCGGACCTGCATCTTCCATCCGGATCATGACGCTGGTCAGCTGACCTTCGAAGACGCGCGGCGGAGCAAAGAAATAAGTCGGACCGATTTCCCGCAGGTCGGTCATCATGGTGTCCTGGCTTTCCGGGCAGTTCACGCAGAAGCCGCACCAGTAGGCCTGACCGATCGAGAAGATGAAGTCCCCCACCCAGGCCATCGGCAGGTAGGAGAGGATGTTCTCGTTGCGGGTCAGCTTATCGAAATCAGCCGAGTTCTTGGCGCTTTCGATCACGTTGCGGTTGGACAGGACAACGCCTTTTGGCTTGCCCGTCGTCCCCGAAGTATAAAGCATCACGCAGGTGCTGTCGTAGGTCAGCTTGGCCTTGCGCGCCTTCAGATCCGGGATCCATTCGTCATAGGCGGCGCGGCCCTGCTCCTGCACGTGGCTGTACTGGTGCAAGGCATGGTGGTCGTATTTCCGCATGCCGCGCGGATCCAGATAGATAACGTGCTCCAGCTGGTGCAGCTGCTCCTGAATCTCGATCACCTTGTCGACCTGTTCCTGGTCTTCGGCGATCACATAGCGGGCGCCGCAATGATCCAGCACATAGGCCAGTTCCTCGGCGGCAGAGTCGTTGTAGACCGGCACCGGAATGGCGCCGACGGACTGCGCCGCAACCATCGACCAGTAAAGGTAGGGGCGGTTGCGCCCAATGATGGCGATGAAATCGCCTTCCTTGATGCCTAGGTTGATCAGGCCAAGCGCCAGTGCTTCGATCTCCTTGGCGATTTCCGCCCAGGTCCAGCACTGCCAGATTCCGAATTCCTTTTCCCGGTAAGCCGGCTGATTAGCGAATTCCGTGGCGTTACGTTCAAGCAGCGCCGGCAGAGACAATAGTCCTGCGGCGCCCGACTGCGTCTGAGCCAATTTTATCTCCTCCCTTTCCGGCCTCCCCTGGCCGGATGATCGCTGTTCCGCGATTCTGATCCCGATTAGGACCTGTCTGATGGTAGTGCGTCAACTTTTTCCTGATGTTTTCCCAATTCTTACGAATTGTAACAGGATCACAGGAATGTGTTCCGGCCTGTTTCACATCCCCTCAACCACCGCAGATTTACCGCGACACCGAGACCCGCAAAATGCGCCACGCGCCCTCACGCCGCAGCAGACCACCTCTTTGCCGCGCCGCCGCACAGTGGTAGCCATAGCGCGGGAGAACATATGAAACAGTCAGACAAACAACGCGCCGCTATGACGACCGCCGGGCTCAACCTGATCGCTCAGGCGCTGTCGATCTACGATAGCGATCTGCGGCTGGCAGTCTGTAATCGTCGGTTCAAGGAGATGTTCGCCCTACCGGACAGGCTGGTAACCCCCGGCGCGCGCTTTGACGAAACCATCCGGTATATCGCCGAAAGCGGCGAATACGGTCCGATCGAGGATATCGACGAATTTGTCGACTCCCGCGTCGAACAAGCGCTTGCCTTTGTTCCACATTATCTGGAACGCACCCGCGCCAACGGGCAGGTGATCTCGATCGAAGGGGCACCACTTTCGCAGGGGGGCTGGGTGTCGGTCTATACCGATATCACCCGGACAAAACGGGTCGAACTGTTGCTGCGGGCCCGGTCCGAGGAAATGTCGGACCGTCTGATCGCGCATACCGAAGAACTGTCGGCAGCGAACCGCGAACTGGCCGCCACCAACAGCGCCTTGGAAGAGGCCAAACGCCAGCTCACCGAGATCGAGGCCCGCACCCGTCTGACGACGGAAATGATGCCGGCCCATATCGCCCACGTGGATGGCGAAGGCTATTACACCTTCACCAACCGGCGGCTCAGCTCGGTCTTTCCGGGCCGTCCCTCTGACATTCTGGGGATGCATATCTCGGATGCGCTGGGGCCATCTGCTTTTGCCCGGATCGAACCGCATCTGATGGCCGCCTACAAAGGTGGCAGCCCAGTTTTTGAGTTTACCGAGGAACACGGCAGCCGCCGCATCCGCGTCGCCTTTACCCCGGACAACAGCGGCGGCGTTTTTATCCTGTCGATGGATGTGACTGAGGAAACCCAGGCCCGCGTCGCCCTGCAACAGGCCCGCCGCCGCGAAATGGCGGCGCAGATGACCTCCGGCCTTGCGCATGACTTCTCGAACCTTCTGACCATCATCCTCGGCATGCAGGGCAAACTGGCCAAGATGGATCTGCCCCCCGAAGCGGATGAGCTAATCCAGGGCACCCTTTCGGCGGCACGGCGGGGTGGGCGGCTTCTGAACCGCATCGGGGAAATGACAGGTCAGCGCACCCTGCGCCCGCAGGCCACCGACATGCATGTGCTGCTCAACGAACTGAAGATCCTCGCCTCGCCCTCGCTGCCGCAGGGCATCGGCCTCAGCATTCTCGACAATACGCCCGACGTGATGCTGCTGCTGGATGCGGGCAAATTGCAGGACGCGCTGCTGAACCTTATTTTCAACGCCCGCGACGCCTGCGGCACCACCGGGCAGATCACCGTCAGCGTCCATGCGGTCGGGGAAACCTGGCTGGAAATCAGCGTCAGCGACACTGGTCCCGGCTTTTCCCCCGAGGCGCTGAAACAGGCGCTGAACCCGTTTTTCACCACCAAGGGCAGCGAAGGCTCGGGCTTGGGTCTGCCGACCGTTTATGACATGGCGAAATCCACAGGCGGCGACATGCGTATCGCCAATACGGTCTCGGGCGCCAGCGTCACCCTGCGCCTGCCCTACCGGCTGGCGCCGGATGCCTCGGGCGGGATCGCGCTGCTCGTCGAAGACAGCGAAAGCCTGCGCGCCACCTTTCGCGACATGCTGATCGACCTTGGCTATTCCGTGATCGAGGCCACCAGCGTAGACGAAGCCTCGGCCCTGACCGCTGACATTCCGGACATGGCGCTGGTGCTGTCCGACATCCGGCTGGAGGGTGAGGCCACCGGGATCGATCTGGTCGACCGGCTGGCCGGATCCTCCCTGCCCTGCATCCTGATGACGTCGCTGCCCCCGGGCGATGCCATGCATCGGGAGGCTTTGAAACGCGGGCCTGTTCTGCAAAAACCCTTTACCACGCAGCAGCTGTCGGCGCTGATCACACCGGAGACCCCTTCATGACCGCGCCTCTTGTCACCATTCTGGACGATGAACCCGAAATCCGCCGGATCCTGACCGAGACCCTGGAAGAGGCCGGTTTCCGCACCCAGAGTTTTTCCCGGGCCCGCGAATTCGAAGCTTCCTTGAAACGGGTGACGCCAGATGTCTGCCTCGTTGATCTGTCGCTGCCCGACACCGATGGGCTGACACTTGTGCACCGGCTGGCGCTGGAACAGGGGGCGGCAGTGATCATCATTTCCGGCCGCGCGCAGGTGCAGGACCGGGTGACCGGGCTGGAGCTGGGCGCCGATGATTACATCACCAAACCCTTTGACCCCACCGAAGTCGTCGCCCGCATCCGCGCCCGTCTGCGCGGTGGCCCCCGTGCCCAGGTGCAAAGCGGGAATTCGGCGCAGTTCTCTGGCTGGACGGCCCATTTCGACCGCTACGTTCTGGAGGATGAAACCGGCGGCGAGACGCCCTTTTCCCATGCCGAGGGCGAAGTGCTGCGGCTGTTTCTGGACAGTCCCAAAAGGCTGATCTCCCGCGCCCAGATGCAAGAGGCGCTTGGCGGGGCAGCCGGGGACAGTTTCGACCGGGCCATGGATGTGCGTGTGTCACGCCTGCGCACCAAATTGCGCGAAGATCCCAAGAACCCCCGACTGATCAAGACCATCTACGGCGCAGGCTATATTTTCCTCGGCGATGTGAACTGGCTCTGAGGCTGATCATCGGCTGTCGGCATCGGGCGCCAGGATGCCCGGAACAAACCAGCCGTGCAAAAGTGATCCCGGCCCGTGCGGGTTCACCATCCTTTCTCTTGCCGACCCGAATCACCGCGATTAGAATCGCCTCATGGCTACCTGTCTTCTCTATCGTGAAACACCATCCCGGCCCTCCCGGTTTTACCGGATCGAACTGGCGATGAACCTGTTTTCCGAGGTCTCTGTCCTTCGGGAATGGGGCGTCGCAGGGCGCGATGGGCAAAGCGTGATCAACATCTATGGCAACCTGCGCGAGGCGTCGGTTGCCGCTGACAGCCACCGCAACCGCATGATCAAACGCGGCTATAACCGCGACGGACTGGCATCGCAGGCCACCGCCGACTGATCACGCAGCACGCTCCGGCGACCCGTAGGCCGCCGGTTTCTGTATTTAATTTCTGTTCACAGGGTCGCGGCCGCCTGGGCCAAAACTTCCAGCCCCAGCGTCAGATCGGCTTCGTCCGTGTCCTCGTCAAAGGCGTGGCTGATGCCGCCGATTGACGGTACAAAGAGCATCCCGGTTGGCATGACCCGCGCCACATTGGCCGCATCGTGCAGCGCCCCCGACGGCATGTCACGCCATTGCTGCGGCGCCAGATCTTCGGCCGCCGTGCGCAGGGCCGCCTGAATGCGGTCATCCATGGCAACGGGTTCGATGCCCATCACCGGTCCCATCTCCACCTCCACGTCGCGTTCCGCTGCGATCTCGTCACAGGTCTGGCGGATGATCTGTTCCATCTCCAACAGACGCGCGGCCTCTGCATCGCGCCACTGCATGGAGAAGGTCACCCTGCCTGGCACCACCGAAGACGCATTGGGGTGCAGCGCCACATGGCCAAGGGTCCAGACGGTTGCCGGGGTGACGATCTCGGCAAACCGTTCATTCAGGCGGGTGTTAAAGGCCGAAAGCGCCTGAAAAGCATCCTGCCGCAGATGCATCGGCGTCGTGCCCGCATGGTTCTGACGACCGGTAAAGGTGATCCGCATATCCCGGATGCCAACGATATTGGTGACAACACCGATCTTTTCGCCGGTGGTGTCCAGGGTAGGCCCCTGTTCGATATGCATTTCCAGAAAGCCGGTGAACAGATCCGTCGGCACGGGTTTTTCCGTCCCTTCTTTCATCCGCTGCCGCGCGGCCCGCAGCGTCTGCCCCTCGTTATCGGTCTGCTGATCCGCATCCGCCATCGACAGCCGCCCGGTCCAGACGTCCGATCCGGTTAGAACACCGAAACGCCCCTCTTCATCCTGAAAGCTGACAACGGAAATCGGCGGCCCTCCGGCCTCTTTGCTGGCGCGGGCGATTTCCAAGCCGGCAATGACGCCCAGCGCCCCGTCGAGCCACCCGCCTTCGGGCTGGCTGTCGCTGTGCGAACCGATCAGCAGGGATTTCTCTCCGGCAATGCCAAAAAGATTGCCAAGCCGGTCAAACCGAACCTCAAGCCCCGCTTCCTGCATGCGGCTCGCCAGCCAGCGGCGCGCGGCGATGTCCACCGCGGTATAGGCCGGACGAACCACACCTTTCCCGACCCCGGAGGCCCCGAACGAGCGCAGCGTATGCAGATCCGCCAAGAATCTCTGGGAGTTGATTTTCATTCCGGGTTCTCCCTTGGTCACGGTCTTGTGTACGGCCCGTCAGTTCCAACGGGTGTTAACCTACATCTTCCATCATTTGCGTTATGTCCACATTTTGTTAACCTTTTTCCGGAACGTCGTTCCTGCATTTTTTTCACGCGTGCCAAATCGGCACCCGGTAAATTTCACGCCATCCCTGAAACCTTCCTTCCATGTCGCGGGCTGCTCACCTAAGAGTCAGGCCAAAGATCAGAGGAACGGAAGCGATGTCTCATATCACGCTGATCCGCCACGGGCAGGCAAACACCGAGGCCCGCGACGAGCACAGCTATGACCGGCTCAGCGATCTGGGCCATCAGCAGGCGGCCTGGCTGGGTGAGCATCTGCGCGCCAGCGGCGCCAGCCACCCCCGTATCTATTGCGGCACCCTGACCCGGCACATCGAAACCGCTGCGGGCATGGGATATACCGAAGAGGTGGTGCAGGATCCCCGTCTCAACGAGATGGAGTATTTCACCCTCGCCCAGGCGATGGAGAAACAGCACGGGCTGGCCATCCCGCAGGAACGCGAAGGCTTCATTGCCCACCTGCCGCAGGTGCTGGCCGCCTGGGCAGAAGGCGAAATCGATGATGCCCCCGAAAGCTGGAGCGATTTTGAAACCCGCACACAAGCGGCTCTGTCCGAAATCGCGGCGGGAGAAGGTCCGGCATTGGTGGTGACCTCGGGCGGGCTGATCTCCATGGCGATGCGTCAGGCGATGATGCTCGAAATCACCGGCATGGCCCGGATGGCGCTCGCGATCATGAATACCTCGATGCACCGTCTGTTCCCCATTGGCGGGCACTGGTCGCCGGTACTGTTCAACGCGGTACCCCATCTGGAAACACCCGACCGCCATTTTGCACAGACCCATCTTTGACCGCGGGTTTGACCACGATTTGACCATGGGGCAGACCGCCCGCGACAGAATTGAAGGACGAAACAGATGCAGCTTTATTATGCTCCCGGCACGATCTCGATTGCAGTGGCCATCGCGCTTGAGGAAGCCGGTATCACCTATGAGGCGGTCAAGGTGGATTTTGCCAGCGCCGAGCAGACAAGACCCGCCTATGGGCAGATCAATCCCAAGGGCCGCGTACCTGCGCTGGCGGTCGAGGGCGGCATCCTGACCGAAACCGGTGCGCTGCTGGACTACATCGCCGATCTTGCACCCGACGCAGGCCTGCGCCCCGAAGACCCGGTTCTGAAGGCCCGCATGCGCGAGGTGATGTACTACCTTGCCTCGACCATGCACGTGAACCATGCCCACAAGATGCGCGGCAGCCGTTGGGCCAGTCAGCAATCCTCGTTTGAGGACATGACAGCGAAAGTGCCAGAAACCATGGCCGCCTCTGCCGCCTACATCAGCGAAAACGGCCTTAAAGGGCCCTTTGTGCTGGGTGATGAGATCAGTATCGCCGATTGCTATCTGTTTGTGGTGTGCAGCTGGCTCGAAGGGGACGGGGTTTCGGTTGCGGATTATCCCAAGATCCGGGATTTCATGGCCACCATGGATCAGCGCCCCTCAGTGCGCGCAGTCCGCGCCAAGGGCATGCTTTGATATTTGAGTGAAGGACGACAAGAGAATGACTCATCTCTGGGTACGGGCAGAGCAGCGCCCGAATGAAGAACGGGTCGGGCTGACCCCCGAAGGCGCCAAGGCGCTGATCGATGCAGGCATCAAGGTCACGGTCGAGAAAAGCTCGGTCCGGGCGATCCCCTTGCAGGGCTATGTGGATGCGGGTTGCGATATCGCCGCCGAAAACAGCTGGCCCACGGCCCCGGCAGAGGCAATCATCTTTGGCCTGAAAGAACTGCCCGAGGACGGAACGCCTTTGCCGCACCGCCACATCATGTTCGGCCATGCCTTCAAGGGTCAGCACTCGGGCAAGGCGTTGCTGGAGCGGTTCCGCCAGGGTGGCGGCACGCTTTATGACCTGGAATATCTGGTGGACGAAAGCGGCCGACGGGTTGCGGCCTTTGGCTATTGGGCCGGCTATGCAGGCGCGGCGGTGACGTTGAAATGCTGGGCCGCCCAGCAGCGCGGCGAAATCTGTGGCCCGGTTGGTGTCTTCAAAGACAAGGATTCGCTGATTGCCGATCTGTCCTCCGAGCTGTTCGCGCTGAAAGCCCCCCGCCCCACCGCCATCGTGATTGGAGCCCTCGGGCGTGTTGGCACTGGCGCGGCGGATCTGCTAGAGACCATGGGCGTCATCGTTACCAAATGGGACATGGCGGAAACCGCCAATGGCGGCCCCTTCCCGGAAATCCTGGAGCACGATCTGTTCCTCAACTGCATCTTTGCGCGCCCCGGCACGCCTGTGTTTGTACCGCAATCTGCCCTGACCGAGCCGCGCAAGCTGACCGCCATCGGCGATGTCGCTTGCGATCCGGACAGCGATTACAACCCGGTGCCGGTCTATGACCGCGCCACCACCTGGGATGCCCCTGCCCTGCGCGTGGCCAAGGACCCGGTTCTGGACGTGATGGCCATCGACAACCTGCCCTCAATGCTGCCCGCCGAAAGCTCGGTCGATTACGCCGAGCAGCTTTTGCCCTCGCTTCTGACGCTGGGCGATCTCGGCAGCGGTGTCTGGGGCCGGGCCAAAGCAACCTTTGACGAAAACATGGGCAACTGATGGAACTGTACATCGGATATCTGGCCGGCACGATGGGCACGATCTGCTGGATCCCCCAGGCTTGGCGCGCCTGGAGCACGCGGGACACCTCGGGCTTGTCGCTGGCGGCCAACCTGATGTTTCTTCTCACCGTCTCGCTCTGGCTCATCTACGGGCTTATGGTGGGCGACATGCCTTTGATCCTGGCCAACTTCTGTGCCTTGCTGATCGTGATCAGCATCGTTCTGGCCAAACTGAAATACAAATAAGGGAGTACCACTCATGACCATCCACTGGTGCGGAACCGGCCTGTCGGCCATCCCCGGCCTGCGCCGCCTTCTGGAGGCGGGCCATGACGTTGCGGTGTGGAACCGCACCCCCGAAAAGGCGCGCGAAGCGGTGGGCGATCTGACCACCAACATTCACGCCTTTTCCATCGCCAACCTGGCCCAGATGCTGAGCCCGGAGGACGTTGTTGTCTCCATGCTGCCCGGCGACTGGCACGTGGAGCTGGCCGAACTGGCGATCTCCAAAGGCGCCCATTTCGTGTCCTCCTCCTACATTGCGCCGGAAATGCGCGCGCTGGATGACAAGGCGCGCGAAGCAGGCGTGGCCCTGGTGAACGAGGTCGGCCTTGATCCCGGCATCGACCACCTGATGGCCCACGCGCTTGTGCAGGATTACAAGGCATCGGACGCCTATGATGCCGAGAACCACATCAGCTTTATCTCTTACTGCGGTGGCATTCCGAAGACCCCGAACCCGTTCCGCTATAAATTCAGCTGGTCACCGCTCGGCGTGCTGAAGGCGCTGCGTTCACCCTCGCGGTCGGTGCGGGATTATTCCGAGCTGCGCGTGGACCGGCCATGGGATGCGATCAGCAGCTATGACGCGCCGCTGCCCACCCCGGAAAGCTTTGAGGTCTACCCGAACCGCGACTCGCTGCCCTTCATGGCGCAATACGAGTTCGAAGAGGCCTGGCCGGTGAAGGAATTCGTGCGCGGCACCCTGCGCCTCAACGGCTGGTCCGAGGCCTGGGCCGATGTCTTCAAGGAAGTAGAGACCCTGGAAGGCGAAGCAGGCGATGCCCGCCTGAAAGAGATGTCCGACCAGTTCTGGGACGAAAACGCCTATGACGAAGGCGAAGCGGACCGGGTCGTGCTCTGCGTCAGCCTGAAGGCGGAAAAGGACGGCAAGGTCGTTTGGCACAAGACCTATGTGATGGATGCCTGGGGCGACGAGCGCGGTACCGCCATGGCGCGCCTTGTGTCCTATCCGGTCAGCTTTGCCATCGAGGCCGTGATGAACCGCCAGATCCCGGCTGGCGTACACGCCGCCCCCAGCGATCCCAAGCTGATCGAAAAATGGATGGGCGAGATCGGCAAGCTGGCCCAGCATCTGGAAATCATCGACCACGCAGGCTGAACCAAACAGCTCTGCCAACACAAAAGACCCGCTCAGGCGGGTCTTTATTTGTTGTGAGGCGCCCTTCAGCGACCGATCACATCGTCTTCTATATCCCCGACATCCACACCGATGGCCTCAAGCCCGGCCTCGATATTGTCGGCCAGATGCGGCGTTCCGATAAGGTAATCGGCGGTCGGGGTGGTGGCTTCGCTGCGGGCCGTCGCAAGCGCCTCTGACAGCTCTTCCGCCTCGAAACTGCCGCGACCGATCCACATGATTGCGGTCAGCTCGGCCTGCTCATCGACGCTCATCCGGTCGATAAAGGCGCGCAGCTCCCCTTCGGCCCGGTCCAGTTCCCGGGCCATCATCGCCACCTGGGCGACCTTGCGGGCGGAAATCTCCAACATCGTTCGTCTCCTGCTGTTCGCGGTTCTCCCGGTATCAGACAGCAGTGTCCTCTCCGGGTCTTTGATCTGGGGCAAAGCCGCCTTGCCCCCATCCGAAGATGTCGAGCCCGCTGCTGCGCCCGCGCAGATGCACCGGTGTCAGGGCAATCCAGCCGTCGCGCGCGGGCTTTGCTCCAGCTGCGTCAAACAGGGCGGCAGAGGCGATGATCCGGGCCTCTGCCTGCCGTGTCAGCTGTTCCAGCCGCGCCGCGATATTCACTGTATCGCCAAAGACGCTGTATTCCAAACGCTCGGCATTGCCGACCACGCCGGAGAAGACCTCGCCCCAGTGCAGGCCGATCCCCGCCTCGACAGGCCCTTCCCCCGCCTCCAGACGCAAGGCCGTCCAGCGCTGCAGTTCGTCATCCAGCGCCCCGGCGCAATCGAGCGCTCGCTGCGCCCCGTCCTCACCTTCGAACAGGATCATCGCGGCATCGCCGATGTATTTGTCGATCAAGCCGTTGCTGCACGCCGCAGCCCGCTGCACCCGGCGGCGGAATTCGGTGATATAGGCGCTGACCTCCTGCGGATCGCGCCCCTCGGACCAGCTGGTGAACCTGCGGATGTCGATGAACAGGACCGCCATCTGCTGCCGCTGCCCCTGTCGCAACTCCTCCAGCCCGCCGCCCGCCAGGCGCCCGGCCAACTGGGCGGGCAGGTAGCGGGTCAGATTGGTGCGCGCCTGTGCCTCGGTGATCGAGCGGTGCAAAAGCCCACGCATCCGGTAGGCGGCCACGACAAGAACAATGCCGGCCAAGGCAATCATGGAAATGCGGATGATATTAGGGGGTAAGGACAACAGGAACAGTGCCCGCTCCGCTGCCTGCACCGGCACCTGTTCGGGCTGCCAGAAGACCATCAGGGACAGACCCGTGACGATCAGAAGCACCGTATAAGCTTGCAGATACGGGTTGAACCGCAGAACCGCAAAGGCCAGCACCCCCGGCACCAGCCAGATCGGTGGCAGCAGGAAGGTCACGCCCCCCGGCAGGGATGTATTCTCAAGCCCCACCCAGGCATTCACCAGAAGGAAGGCGCAGTCCAAGGTCACGCCGGTCCAGACCATCCAGCCGCGAAACATCCCCCGGCGCGCGCGCCATAGGGTGAACAGTCCCAGCAGCAGGTAGGAAAACATGGTTGCCAGCGCAAAGAGCCATTGCCGGCGCAGGTAGCTTTCCACCGTTTCAACATTGTCCCAGACGGTGAGAAAGAAGATCAGCAACAGCCCCAGCGACACCCCGATCCGCAGAACTGAGACGACGCGCTCGGCCTCCACCTCAGCCTGCCGCCACAACTCCCGGTCCGCTGCGCTGCCCCTCATCTCTCTGGATGCTCCAGCGGGACCACGGTCCCGGTTGGATCCGCCCCCTGGTCGATCTCTTCAAAGTCGAAGTTGTCGAGACGCTGCGCCCGGCGCCCGGCCTTATCGGCGCTGATCTTGATCTCGGCGACGTCCTTGGCCGCTTGCGCAAAATGCCGGTCCAGATTGACGACGCGCTCTCCCAGCCGTTCCACATCGCGGTGCAAGAGGCCCAGCTCACTGCGGATGGCCCCCGCCTGTTCGCGCATGCGAGCGTCCTTCAGGATCGCGCGCATGGTGTTCAGCGTCGCCATGCAGGTGGTGGGCGAGACGATCCAGACCTTCGCCGCAAACCCTTCGCGCACCACGCCGGTGAAATTGGCGTGCAGCTCGGCATAGACCGCTTCGGAAGGCAGGAACAGGATCGCACCATCGGCGGTTTCGCCCTCAATGATGTACTTCTCGGATATCGCCCGGATATGCGCCCGCAAGGCCGTTTTCATCTGCCGCGCCGCATAGGCCAGCTCATCCTGGGTTTCGGCACGGCGCAGCGCCTCGTAGGGTTCCAGCGGGAATTTGCTGTCGATCACGATCGGCCCCGGCGGGTTCGGCAGATGCACCAGGCAATCGGCCCGCTTGCCGTTGCTCAGCGTCGCCTGCAGCGTATAGGCATCCGCAGGCAGCGCCTTTGAGACGATATCGTTCAGCTGGATCTCCCCAAAGGCGCCCCGGGTCTGCTTGTTCGACAGGATATCCTGCAGGCTCAGCACATCGCCCGACAGTTTGGTGATATTGTCCTGCGCCTTGTCGATGGTCGCCAGCCGCTCCTGCAGCTGCGTCAGAGAGGTCACCGTGCGTTTGGCGCTGCCGTGCAGGCTTTCCTGCATGCGTTCCTGCATCTCGGCCATGGCGCGGGCCTGGCGCAGAGCATTGTCGGCCAGCCTATCGTTCATATGCTGCTGCACATCCGTCAGCCGTGCCTCAACCGTCTGCACCATCTGCACCTGCGCATTGGCCTGCATGTCCGACACATGCTGCAAACCGCCGCGCAGCTGCTGCACGGACTGTCCCAGATACTCCATCTGCTGCGCAATCGGCGCCACCGCCGAGGCCGCGCGGGCCGAGGCGCGCATGGAGAGGAACAGCAACAGGATCAGCAGCGCCGCAAAGCCGCCCGCTATCAGGACCAGCATCCCGACCTGATCCATGGCTGCTAAGGCCTCCTCCATACTGTCCATCACGTGCGTCCGAAAAGACGTTCGATATCCGCCAGTTTCAGCTCCACATAGGTGGGGCGGCCATGGTTGCACTGGCCGGAATGGGGCGTCGCCTCCATTTCCCGCAGCAGCGCATTCATCTCTTCGCCGCGCATCCGCCGCCCGGAACGGATCGAACCATGGCAGGCCACCCGGCTCAGAATCGCCTCCAGCCGCGCCTGCACCAGCTGGCTTTCGCCCTGATCGTCCAACTCGTCCAGAATATCCTTCACCATGGCCTCGGCGTTGACCTCGCCAAGGATTGCCGGGGTTTCCCGCACCGCCACGGCATTGCCGCCAAAGGCCTCGATGCCAAGGCCAAATTTACCCAGCTCATCCGCCACCGCCAGCAAGCGGGCACAGTCATTGTCGGAGAGTTCGACGATTTCCGGGATCAGCAGCGCCTGCGCCGCGACACCGTTTTCACCCATCTGACGCTTCAGCTTTTCATAGACCAGCCGCTCGTGGGCGGCGTGCTGATCGACGATCACCATGCCATCGGCAGTCTGGGCGATGATGTAGTTCTCATGCACCTGACCGCGCGCTGCGCCCAATGGCAGGGCCTCGGACTGCGCCTCCTGCATGCCCGGTTCCGCGGGCTGCACGGGCTCTTCGATGGTCTGACCGCTGAAGGCGCTGCGCATCTCGGCAAAGCCTTGGCTCTGCGGCGGCGGAGAGGGCTGATAGGGCGGCACCGGCACGTAATCCGGTCGCTGCGCGCTATAGGCCGCCGTGCGGGCGCCCATCGACGGGCGGTCCATCTGGTAGACATGTGGCGCCGACTGCGGGGTGGCCTGTTCGGGGCGCATGGCGCCCAGCGTCGCCCCGGCCACGGTGGTGGAGGCGCGATGCCCAGCCTCGGCCAGTGCGTGCCGTAGGGCTGAGACGATCAGCCCTCGGGCAAGCCCGGGATCGCGGAAGCGGACCTCAGATTTGGCGGGATGCACGTTCACATCGACCAGGGTCGGATCGCAATCGATGAACAGCGCCGCCACCGGATGGCGGTCCCGGCTGAGGAAATCGAAATAGGCCGCACGCAGGGCGCCGGTCAGCATCTTGTCCTTCACCGGACGCGTGTTCACAAAGAGGAACTGCGCCACCGCCGCGCCGCGGGAATAAGTTGGCAGCGCCGCGTAGCCATAAAGCCGCAAACCTTCGCGGGTGGCGTCGATCTTTAGCGCGTTTTCGGCAAACTCTCGCCCCAGCACCGAGCCGAGCCGCCCGTGCAGCGCATCGAACAGATCGCCAGACAGGGGATCGGCGCGGAAGGTGACGCGCCCCTCGCCGCCGCCGGATACATCCCGCAGGGTGAAGCCAACAGAGGGTTCGGCCATGGCAAGGCGCTTGATCACATCGCCGATCGCCTGCGCCTCGGCCCGGTCAGTGCGCATGAATTTCAGCCGCGCCGGGGTGGCGTAGAACAGATCGCGCAGCTCGACCACGGTGCCCGCGCGCAGGGCGGCGGGTTTTACCGGCTCCATGCCACCGCCAGCAACGCGGATCTGCGCCGCATCATTGCCTGCGGCGCGGCTGGTGATCGTGAGGCGTCCTACGGCGCCAAGGCTGGGCAGTGCCTCGCCCCGGAAGCCGAAGGTATGGATGTTGAGCAGGTCCGATCCGTCGATCTTCGAGGTGGCGTGGCGCGACAGGGCCAGCGGCAGATCCTCCGGCGTCATGCCGCAGCCATCATCGGTGACCCGGATCAGGGTCTTGCCGCCATCGGCAATCTCCACCGTGATCCGCGTGGCGCCTGCGTCGATGGCGTTCTCCACCAGTTCCTTCACGGCCGAAGCGGGGCGTTCAATCACCTCACCCGCCGCGATCCGGTTGATGGCGCTGTCCTCCAGCTGCCGGATGACGGGGCGGGAATTGTCGCGGATTTGGGGGTCTGGGCTGCTCATACCGCAAAATTTAGCATGGAGCCCTTCGATTCTGCCACCCGCAAAGCGCGCGAGGCAGCGGCGGATTACCCTCCGGCAGGCGCCCCCGCGCGGCGGCGACAAGGGCCGAACCGGGCCGTCACCGCCAGGATCATGCCCGAGACGGCAGCGATCATGCCCGCCGCGCTGACCGCATCCGTACCGCCTAGCCACAGCGGCCCATAGCCCGCCAGAACATAGCCAAGCACCGCCGACAGCACCGCAAAGACGACGCTCCAGCCGACCTGCGCCTCCAGCCGGTTGGTCATCATCCGCGCGGCCGCAGGCGGGCAGATGAACATGGCGATGACGATGATCGACCCCACCGCATCAAAGGCGGCGACCGCCGCCACCGCAGCGGTGACCACCAGCGCCAGTCCCAGCAGATTGGTGCGGATCCCCAGCGTGCGGGCGAAGCCTTCGTCGAAGGTTGAGATTTTCAGCGCCCGCCAGAACAGCGCGATGAAGGCCACCACGCCCAGCAGTGTCAGCCCCATGCGCGGCAACTCCGGCGGCAGATAGCGCAGCGCCTCGGCATCCCAGAGAGAGGACCAGCCGGTAGCATCCAGCCAGATCAGACTTTCGAGGTTGCCATAAAGCGCATGTTCCACGTCCAGATGCACGGTGGAGGTATCGGTCTGTTCCAGCAGCAGCACACCGGCGGCAAACATGGTGGTGAAGATCACCCCCATGGCCGCGCCCGGCTCGATCCGGCCCAGACGGCGCACCGCCTCGATCAGGATGACGGCGGTGACGGCTGCACCCGCCGCGCCCAGCAGCATCGGCCCGGCCGCAATCGCTCCGGTCAGCAGGAAGGCCACCACGATGCCCGGCAACACCACATGGCTGATGGCATCCCCGATCAGGGCCTGACGGCGCAGCAGCAGGAAATTGCCCGGCAGGGCGCAGGCCACGGCGGCAAATGTACCGATCAGCAGCGGCGTCAGCGAAAGGGGAACGAATTCAGAGCCCATCATCCTGCGGGAACCTCCTGCGGGCCGCCGATGCGGCGGTCGATTTCGCTGATCTGATCGCGGGTCAGCACGGTCTCGATCTCGCGCAGCCCGTCATAGAGCGCAGCGGCGGCCTCATGTGCCAGATCGCTGCGCACCAGTTCCCAGCGTTTTTCATCGCGCAGGGCCTTGGCGGCGCGGGCGCGTCCCTTGTCGGTGGCCACTCCGTCGGCGCGCACCAATCCAGCGCGGCGCAACAGCCGCAGGGTCAGCGGTTCGTAGATCGGTTGCTCCTGCGCCAGCGCCAGCAATCCCTGCCGCAGATGCACCCGGCGCTGGAACCGCAGGTGACGCAGCACCGCCGCCAACACGCCGCGCCCGGGGGCGAAAAGCAGAGACAGGGCAAAAAGCACAAAACTGACCAGAACGATGATCGGCCCGGTCGGAAGGTTGGGCGCCGAGGCGGAAATCGCCGCGCCGACATAGGCAGAGGCACCGCCTGCCAGCCCCGCATAGACCACGACACGATCCGAACGCTCAGTCCAGAAACGGGCGGTGACGGCGGGGATGATCAGCAGGGCGACGATCAGGATCAGGCCGACGATCTTTAGCCCCACCACGGTTACAGCCATGACGAGCCCCATCATCAAAAGGTCGATGCGGTGCACCGGCAGGCCGCGCGCAGCGGCATATTCGGGATCGAAGGCCACCATCATCATCGGTCGCCGCGTCAGGAGGATCACCAGCAGGGCCGCTGCACTGCCTGCGGCGATGATCATCGCATCGCTGAACAGCATGCCGGCGGTCGATCCCAGAAGGAAGCCCTCAAGCCCCGCCTGCCGTCCCACGCCCAGCGTCTGGATCACCGTCAACAGCACGATCCCCAACCCGAAGAATACAGACAGGACTGCGCCGATGGCTGCATCCTCGGCCAGACGGGTGTTGCGGGTTAGCCAGTTCATGCACCAGAGGCCCAGCGCCGCCGACAGGGCAGACCCGAGCAGCAGCCCGGCCAGGTTGCGTCCGTCACCGCCCAGGAACACCATCACCAAAAAGGCAATGGCAACACCGGGCAGGGTTGCATGGCTGACCGCATCGCTGACCAGCGCCCGTTTGCGCAGGAACAGGAAGGTGCCGGTAATCCCAGCGGCGCCGCCCAAAAGGGCCGCCCCAAGGGAGACCAGCGTGGCGTTGTAGCCCAATTGCAGGAAAAGCGCGTCCATCAACATGGGATCAGACCTTTGCCGCCGCCAGCTGATCGATCTGCGCCGTCGCGAGGCGCCCGCCATAGGCGGCCTGCAGGGTTTCCGCGGTAAAGGCCTCGGCGACCGGGCCTTCGGCAACCTTTCGGGTGTTGATCAGAAAGACATTGTCGAAATATTCCGCGACGGTGGCCAGATCGTGGTGCACCACCACAACCGTCTTACCCGCAGCACGCAGGGATTTCAGGACGGTGATGATGGCCTTTTCTGTCGCCGCATCCACCCCGGCAAAGGGTTCGTCCAGCAGGTACAGGTCCGCATCCTGCGCCAGTGCGCGGGCCAGGAACACCCGCTGCTGCTGGCCGCCCGAAAGCTGGCCGATCTGGCGGTCGGCGAAATCGCCCATGCCGACCCGATCCAGACAATCACGCGCCACGGTCCGGTGATGACCCCGGATCCGGCCCAGCAACCCCAGTTCACGATAGAGCCCCATCATCACTACGTCGATGACACGGGTCGGGAAGTCCCAGTCGATGCTGGCGCGCTGCGGCACATAGGCGATGCGGGCGCGCATTGCCTCCAATGGGCGGCCAAAGACCTGCACCCGGCCGGACACCGGCGGCACGATCCCAAGTGCGGATTTCAAAAGGGTCGATTTACCCGCCCCGTTGGGTCCGATGATGGCCGTCATCTTGCCCGGCTCGACCGTCATGTCGACACTGAAGACAGCGGGTTTCTCTCCGTAGGTAACGGTGAGGCCGCGAATGGCCAGCGGGCTGTTTTCCGGGGAAGTCGATGCGATGTCTGCCCCGGCATCGCGCACAAGTTCAACCGTCTGTGTCATGATCAAAGCCCCGCCGACAGTTTACCATCCATGCCGCGCTCTGGCACATCTGCGCCCAGCGCCCCGGCGATGGTGGTCACGTTGTGGTCCAGCATACCCAGATAGGTGCCCTCATAGCTGCCGTCGGCACCCATCGCGTCCGAGAACAGCTCGCCCCCAATCTGCACCTCGTGGCCCTGCGCCGCCGCACCTTCGATCAGGGCGCGCATGGAACGGTCCGACACCGAACTTTCGACAAAGACCGCCGAGATTTTGCGCTCAACCAGCAGATCGACCAGTTCACCGATCCGATTCAGACCCGCTTCGGATTGGGTCGAGATGCCTTGAATGCCCAGCACCTCGAAGCCGAAATCGCGGCCAAAATAGCCAAAGGCATCATGTGCGGTGACCAGCACCCGGTTGTTTTCCGGCACGGTTTCCAGCGTTTTGCTCGCGTAGGCGATCAACCGGTCCAGATCCGCCAGATGTGCCTGAGCATTGGCCGCAAAGGTTTGCGCCTCGGCCGGGCGGGCTTCGCTCAGCACCGCAGCGATATTCATCACCACCCGTTTCCACAGGTTCGGCGTCATCCAGACATGCGGGTCGAACTTGTTCTCGTAATCGTCATGGGCGCGCAAGAGATCCTTTGGCAGACCTTCGGCCACCGCGACCACATTCCGCTTGCGGGACAGATCGTGCAGGAAGCTTTCCATCTGCGCCTCAAGGTAGAGACCGTGATACAGCACCAGATCCGCCCGGGTCATCGCGACGATATCCGACCGGGTCTGCCGGTAGGCGTGGGGATCGACCCCCGGCCCCATCAGGGCGCGCACCTCAACCGCATCACCGCCGACCTGACGCGCGGCATCCGCGATCATGCCCGTGGTGGCTACGATTTTCAGCGGTGCCTCGGCCACGGCGCGACCCGCCGCAAAGGCCAGTGTCAGCGGCAGTACCAGCAACAGCGCAAGCCGCATCAGGCCATTGAGCGAAACTCTCATCCTCGTTCTCCTTCATGCCGGTTTTCAGGCCGGTGTTGAAGGCAATATGAGAACGATTCTCAAAACTGTCAATGTAAATGCGAATTATTCTCAAGAAAGACGGCTGGTTTTTCCAAACGGTCAATTTACTGCACGGAAAGCAGGCGGCTTGCTTGCCAAGATGCCGCACCCGTGCGACTTTCGCGCAGAACTTTGGTGAGGATCCCCGCAATGGAAAGCCACATCTCCGCGCAAAGCACTCAGGCCAATGCCGCGGGCGACGCGCAGCTGCCGCAGGTCGGTGAGCCGCGCAATCCCGGCATGGAGCTGGATCTGGACTGGGCGCTTGGCCTGCAGGCCAATACTTCGGCGATTGAGCGGCGTTGTGCGACGCTGCCCGGACGCCGTAGCGTCAAGAAAGAGTATCAGGCTGCGTGGCTGCTGAAGGCGATCACCTGCATCGACCTGACCACGCTTTCCGGCGATGATACCGCGGGGCGGGTACGCCGCCTGTGCGCCAAGGCGCGCCAGCCAGTGCGCGCGGACATTCTACAGGCGCTTGGCACCCCGGATATCACCACCGGCGCGGTCTGCGTCTACCACGACATGATCACCCCGGCGGTTGCCGCGCTCAAGGGCACCAGCATTCCGGTCGCAGCGGTCTCCACCGGGTTTCCAGCGGGCCTCTCTCCCTTCCACCTGCGCGTTGCCGAGATCGAGGAAAGCGTCAAGGCAGGCGCCCATGAGATCGATATCGTGATCTCGCGCCGCCACGTTCTGAGTGGCAACTGGCAGGCGCTCTATGATGAGATGAAAGCCTTCCGCGCCGCTTGTGGCGATGCCCATGTGAAGGCGATCCTTGCCACCGGAGAGCTGGGCAGTCTGCGCAACGTCGCGCGCGCCTCGATGATCTGCATGATGGCGGGCGCCGATTTCATCAAGACCTCTACCGGCAAGGAAAGCGTCAATGCCACCCTGCCCGTCAGCCTTGTGATGATCCGCGCCATCCGCGACTATCACGAACGCACCGGCTACCGCGTCGGCTATAAACCCGCCGGCGGTATTTCCAAGGCCAAGGACGCGCTGGTCTACCTGTCGCTGATCAAGGAGGAGTTGGGCGACCGCTGGCTGCAGCCCGACCTGTTCCGCTTTGGCGCCTCTTCCCTGCTGGGCGATATCGAACGCCAGCTCGAACACCATGTTACCGGCGCCTATTCCGTCGGCTACCGCCACCCGATGGCCTGAGAGGAGCAGGAGTATGCTTGAACTTCGCCCAAACTGTGAATGCTGTGATCGCGATCTTCCGCCAGCAAGCCCGGACGCACGGATCTGCACCTTCGAATGTACCTTCTGCGCCGATTGCACCGATGAGATCCTTGGCGGGATCTGCCCGAATTGCGGTGGAAATCTGGTTGCACGCCCAATAAGGCCAGCGGGAGCACTTCTTCGCCATCCCCCGTCATCACAGCGCGTCCTCAAGACGAATGGCTGCCCGTCTGAGGCACGTTGAAATGTCCATTAAAGAGATCTTTGACACCATGAGTTATGGACCCGCTCCCGAAAGCGCCGCCGAGGCACTCGCCTGGCTTGTCGATCAGGGCGACCGGTTCGGCCATTTCATCAATGGCACCTTTACCGCGCCAGGCGATGGCTTCAACAGCCAGAACCCCGCCACCGGAGAGGTGCTTGCGACCCTGACCCAGGCAACGCAGGCCGACGTGGACACCGCCGTCGCCGCCGCGCGCAGCGCCCAGCCCAAGTGGGAGAAACTGGGCGGGCCGGGCCGCGCCAGATACCTTTATGCCATCGCACGCCTGCTCCAAAAACACAGCCGCCTGTTTGCCGTTCTGGAAACCATGGACAACGGCAAACCGATCCGCGAAAGCCGGGACATCGATATCCCGCTGGCGCAGCGGCATTTCTACTATCACGCGGGCATGGCCCAATTGATGGAAAGCGAGTTGCCGGACCGCGCCGCCCTTGGGGTCTGCGGTCAGATCATCCCGTGGAACTTCCCACTGTTGATGCTCGCGTGGAAAGTGGCGCCAGCCATCGCCATGGGCAATACCGTGGTGTTGAAACCGGCGGAGTATACCTCTCTCACCGCGCTGCTGTTTGCAGACATCTGCCGTCAGGCGGGTCTGCCGAAGGGCGTTGTGAACATCGTTACCGGCGACGGCGCCGTGGGTGAGATGATCGTGGCCGCCGACGTGGACAAGATCGCCTTTACCGGCTCCACCGCCGTGGGCCGCCGCATCCGCGAAGCCACCGCAGGCAGCGGCAAGGCGCTGACACTCGAACTGGGTGGTAAGTCGCCCTACATCGTCTTTGACGATGCCGACATCGACAGCGCTGTCGAAGGGCTGGTGGATGCGATCTGGTTCAATCAGGGGCAGGTCTGCTGCGCCGGTTCGCGCCTGTTGGTGCAGGAGAATATCGCGGAGAAGTTCCACGCCAAACTGCGCGCCCGCATGGACAAGCTGCGCCTTGGCGATCCGCTGGACAAATGTATCGACGTGGGCGCCGTGGTTGACCCGGTGCAGCTGAAGACGATCACCGATCTGGTCGCCGCAAATGACGCAGGCGCAACCTATCAGGCGCAGGTGGACATGCCCGAGGAAGGCTGTTTCTTCCGCCCCACTCTGATCGAGGGGCTGACCCCCGCAGACCGACTGATGCAGGAAGAAATCTTTGGCCCTGTGCTGGTCTCCTGCACCTTCCGCACCCCGGCCGAGGCGGTCGAGCTGGCCAACAACACCCGCTATGGCCTTGCCGCAAGTGTCTGGAGCGAGAACGTCAACCTCGCCCTTGATATCGCGCCGAAACTGGCCTGCGGCGTGGTCTGGGTGAATGGCACCAATATGTTCGATGCCGCCGCCGGATTTGGCGGTGTGCGCGAAAGCGGCTTTGGCCGCGAAGGGGGCTGGGAAGGGCTGTCGGCCTATACCAAACCCCGCGGCAAACCCAAGGCGCTGGCGCAGGTCAAAGGCTTCACCGGTCAGGGCAGCGGCGCCGATCCCATCGACCGCACCGCCAAGATGTATATCGGCGGCAAGCAGGCCCGCCCCGACAGCGGTTATTCCCGCGCGGTGCATGACAAATCGGGCGCCATTCTCGGCTATGTCGGCCTTGGCAGCCGCAAGGATGTGCGCAACGCTGTCGAGGCCGCCGCCGGGGCCAAGGGCTGGGCCAAGACCACCGGCCATCTGCGCGCGCAGATCCTTTATTATATCGGCGAGAATCTCTCGGCCCGGGCCGAGGAATTCGCCCATCGCATCGACCACATGACCGGGCGGCGCAGCGGCACCAAGGAGGTCGAAGCCTCAATCCAGCGCCTTTTCACCGCCGCCGCCTGGGCCGACAAATACGACGGTCAGGTGCATGGCGTACCGATCCGCGGCGTGGCGCTGGCGATGAAGGAACCCGTTGGCGTGATCGGCGCGCTCTGTGCGGATGAGGCGCCACTTCTGGGGCTGGTCTCGGTGATGGCGCCCGCCATCGCCATGGGCAACCGGGTGGTGCTGACCGCCTCCGAACCCTTCCCGCTGGCTGCAACTGATTTCTATCAGGTGCTGGACACCTCGGATGTGCCCGCAGGTGTGATCAATATCCTGACCGGTAGTCATGTCGATCTGGCAGGACCGCTGGCATCGCATATGAACGTCGATGCGGTCTGGAGCTTTTCCTCCACCGATCTGTCGGCAGAGATCGAAAAGGCGTCCGCCAGCAATCTCAAACGCACATGGGTCAACAATGGCACCGCGCTGGATTGGGACACGGACCACAGCCGCCGGTTCCTAGAGGCGGCGACAGAGATCAAGAACATCTGGGTGCCCTACGGCGAATAACGCCGGATAGAATGCCGAAACAAAACGGGCCGGAGATCTCTCTCCGGCCCGTTGTCATTTCAGGGAAAGTGCAAGGCTCAGCCGCCGGTTTTCAATCCATCCGGCCGCCCCACAACCACAAAATGCAGATTGTCCGGTTGCAGCACTTCCGAGGCGACACGGTTGATCTCTTCCAGAGTGACCGCGTTGATCTTGTCATTGCGGGTGCGCACGTAGTCGATCGGCATGCCGTCCAGCTGCATCCCCACCAGGATCGAGGCAATGCGGCCGTTGCCATCAAAACGCAACGGATAGGCCCCGGTCAGATAGGTCTTGGCATCCTGCAATTCCTTCTCAGTAACGCCTTCCCTTGCCAGACGGCTCCATTCTTCGCGGATTACCGCAACCGCTTCGGCCATCTTGGAATTGGCCGAGGCGAGCGAGCCCATGTACACAGAGCCCAGATCACGCGGCAGGAGATAGGAATAAACCCCGTAGGTCAGGCCGCGCTTTTCGCGCACTTCGGTCATCAGGCGGCTTTCGAAGGAACCGCCGCCCAGGATCTGGTTCATGATATAGGCCGCAAAGAACCGCGGATCTTCCCGGTCGATCCCCACATGCCCGAACAGCGCAACGGATTGCGGCGTGTCATAATCGATCACGGTGGTTCCGCCCTCGATCGTGACCGCTGCCGGACCCGGCTGCGGTGCGCCAGTCTCTGGCAGATCGCCTAGAAGCGTGTCGAGCAAGGCGCCCAGCGCGGCCTCGTCGATATCCCCCACGGCGCTGACAAACAGCCTGTCGCGGGCAAAGACCGCATCATGTGCATCGAACATGTCCTGCCGCGTCAGGGTGGACACGGTATCGATGGTGCCCGAGCCGTCCGAACCATAGGGGTGATCGCCAAAGGCCATCTTGGAAAAGGCACGCCCGGCGATGTCATTGGGGTTCTCAGCGTCCGACCGCAGGCCGGACAGAACCTGCGCCCGCACCCGGTCCAGAGCGTCCTGATCAAACCGTGGCGCCACCAGGGTCTGGTGTAGCAAGTCGATGGCCTTGTCCCGGTTCTCGGTCAGGAAGCGGGCAGAGACCGACACCGCCTCCTTATCCGCGTCATAAGAGAAACTGGCCGCAAGGCTTTCGACCGCACGGGCATAGTCCTGCGCCGGCATCTCGCCGGAGCCTTCTTCCAGAAGGCCCGTCATCAGGTTGATGGCGCCACGCTTGCCCGGGGCATCCAGCGAAGTGCCACCGCGAAACCGCAGCTCAAGCGCGGTGAAGGGAATCGTATGATCCTCGACCAACCAAGCGGTGATGCCCCCGGGCGAGGTGACTTCCTTGATGCGGATCTCGGCGCTGACCGGCAGCACAGAGATCAGAAGGGCAAAACAGGCGACCAGCCCGGCACGTATCATGGCAAATCCCGTCATTGGTTGACCTCCTCATCTGCGCGCACCATCCAGCCAGTGACCGACGCCTCGGGCTGCAGCACTTCGCGGGCGACAGCGATGATTTCATCCGCAGTGACCGATTGCAGGATATGGGGCCACTCCTGCACGTCCTCCACCGTCAACCCGGAGGTCAGCGCCTGACCATAACGATTGGCGATCCCATCCACATTGTCGCGCGCATAGATTTCCGCCGCGCGCAGTTGCAGCTTGATCCGCTCCAGCTGATCGGGGTCGACACCCTCTTCAAGGAAGCGCGCAAAGGTTGCGTCAAGCGCATCCTCAGCCTCCTGCATCCCGACGCCCTCGGCCGGGACGACAAGGAAGGAAAAACTGGTCTTGTCCAGCGACACCCCCGAATAGAAGGCACCGGTATAGACCGCCAGCTGCTGATCGAATTGCAGAGCATTGGCCAGATAGGAGGTATTGCCGCCCCCCAGCAGTTCAGCCAGAAGATAAAGTGCCGCCGCCTTTTCCTGCGCACCGCTGTTGCGTTCCGGCGCCAGATAAGAGCGCTGCACATAGGGCTGTGCCACGCGTGGATCGCGATAGACCATGCGCCGCTCTGCCGTCTGCGGTGGCTCCTGGCTGCGGAACCGTTCCGGCAGGTCGGGGTTCGCCGGGATCACACCGTAGTATTTTTCGGCCAGCTGTCGGACCTCTTCGGGTTCCACATCGCCCGAAACCACCAGAATGGCATTGTTGGGCGCATAATAGGTTCCGTAAAAGGACAGTGCGTCCTCCCTGTCCAGCGTCTCCATTTCATGGCGCCACCCGATCACCGGCTGACCGTAGCGGTGGTTCAGATACTGCGCCGCACTCAGCTGTTCGCGGAACAGGGACCGCGGATCGCTGTCGGTGCGCTGGTTGCGCTCTTCCAGGATCACCTCACGCTCGGTGACGATCTCCTCCTCGCTGAGGCGCAGATTGACCATACGGTCGCTTTCCATCTGCATCATCAGTTCAAGCCGGTCCGCTGCAATGCGCTGAAAATAGGCGGTGTAGTCATAGCTGGTGAAGGCATTATCCCGGCCGCCATTGGCTGCCACCGTCGCCGAGAGCTCTCCCGGCTCCATCTTGTCGGTGCCCTTGAACAGAAGGTGCTCCAGAAAATGCGCAACCCCGGACTGACCCGGCGGCTCATCCGCGGATCCGGCGCGGTACCAGACCATATGCTGAACCACTGGCGCGCGGTGATCCTCGATCACCACCACGTCCATGCCATTTTCAAGGGTAAAGGCCGTCACCATGTCCTCAGCCGGTTCTGCAGCGCGCAGCGGCGCGGCAAGAACGGCTGTTACAGCGATGGCGGCCAGTGCGATCCGTCGGATCATGCGGCGTCCTCCAATAGATTTCTCCAAAGACATGCTGCCTCTGTCCGTCACATCCGGGGCCTGTCGGGCTGTGCAAAGACAGCCACCAGCGCACCCGGCATAGTACTACCCATATTGGGGATGTCTTGACGAACCGCAACCTAAGCCAAGGTCGCAGGGAGACAAGGCGCCCTGTCACGATAGCGAATTGTCAAAATTGTGAACGTGCTAACCCGCCCGGCGGACGGCCATCCAGTCAAGCTGCGCAGCAGAGGCGCGGCTCACTCTCCGCTTGGCGGCGGCGCAGAAGGGGTTGCCACACCGGCGCGGCGGAACTGTTCGGTTGTCTCGAACGGGTCCAGTGTCTGCTTGGCGTAGATCTGCTCATAACGGTCGACAGGGAACAGGCGGATCCGCCCGGTGATACGCTTTTTCTTCAGGAACTTGGCGTCTTCCTCGGCCAGTTCCTGACGCACCGTTGGCGACACGCCATAGCGGCTGGAAGCACTGACCAGCGCCAGATCCGAGGAGGATACACCCTGTCCAGGAACCAGCGCAGAGGGCTTGCCGCCCAGCGCCGCGACCGCATCGGCTTGAGGGGTCGGATCAGCGATATTGCCTGCGCCCGGTGTTGGTTCCGGCAGACTGCTGTAATCTGCGGGCTCGTTCAGCGGCTTGTTCGGTAGCACAAGGAATTCATCCGGCCCGGTCCCGGTCTTGCGAATATCACGCAGACCTTTTTGCGAGCAGCCCGCGACGGCCACCGCGCCTACCAGAACAATCATGCCGAAAGGGATCCGCATTCCCAGTTACTCCTGCCAGTTTCCCCGCGCTTTTAACGCATATTGCACCCGAGGTCACGCGGGCTTTTTTGCGTTCCGGTCGAACAGGATCAGCCCGATGGCACCGGCAAAGATGAACACATCGGCGATATTGAACACGAAGGGATTGTTGATGCCGCAGCAGGACATGTTGAGGAAATCCAGCACATAGCCATAGAGTAGCCGATCCGCGACATTGCCCAGCGCGCCGCCGATCACCAGCCCCGCCGCCAACGCCATCCAGCGCGCGCGGCGGTGCGAGCGGCGAATCCAGATGGCCAGCACGGCACAGATCAGCAGCGAGAGGCCGATCAACACCCAGCGCGCCGTATCCTCGCCGCCATCGAACAGGCCAAAGTTAATGCCGGTGTTCTCGCCATAGCGGAAATTCAACAGCGGCGGCAGCACGTCGATGCTCTGGCGCTGGGACAGGCCCATCCAGTGAATCACCAGATATTTGCTGGCCTGATCCAGAAGAAAGGCCCAGAACGCGCCCCAGAACATCATACGCACTGCCATTTTCCGCTTGGTTCCAGCTGATCAGTGACGGAAGTGGCGCATGCCGGTAAAGACCATGGCAAGCCCAGCCTCATTGGCCGCCTTGATCACCTCATCGTCCCGCATCGAACCGCCCGGCTGGATCACGCAGGTGGCGCCAGCAGCCGCAGCCTCCAGGAGACCGTCGGGGAAGGGGAAGAAGGCATCGGACGCCACGGCAGAGCCTTTGGCCAGGCTTGCATCCAGACCCAGCTCATCCGCCATGCGCTGCGCCTTGGCGGCGGCGACATTGGCGCTGTCCAGACGGCTCATCTGACCGGCGCCGACACCCACGGTGGCGCTGCCTTTGACATAAACGATGGCGTTGGATTTCACGTGTTTGGCCACTTTCCAGGCGAACAGCAGGTCCTGCATCTGCTCATCCGTGGGGGCCTTTTCGGTGACGACCTTCAGATCGTCCATGCCGATGTATCCCACGTCCTTGTCCTGCACCAGAACACCGCCAGAGACCTGCTTGTAGGCGGTGATCGCCTTGCGCGGATCGGGCAGCGCGTCTGTCAGCAAGAGGCGCAGGTTCTTCTTGGCGGCAAAGATCTCTTTCGCCTCATCCGAGGCACCCGGCGCGATTACCACCTCGGTGAAGATCTCGGTGATCTTGGCGGCGGTTTCGGCGTCCAGCGGCTGGTTCAGCGCCACGATGCCACCAAAGGCAGAGGTGCGGTCGCAATCGAATGCCTTCTGGTAAGCCTCGGCCAGGGTAGCTCCACGCGCCACGCCGCAGGGGTTGGCGTGCTTGATGATGGCGACGGCAGCGGTTTCCGCCGGATCGAACTCGGCCACCAGCTCATAGGCCGCATCGGTGTCGTTGATGTTGTTGTAGGACAGCTCCTTGCCCTGCAGCTGCACGGCGGTGGCAACACCCGGACGGTTCGAGCCATCGGTGTAGAAGGCTGCTTTCTGGTGGCTGTTCTCGCCATAGCGCAGAGTCTGTTTCAGCTCACCGGCAAAGGCGCGGCGGCGCGGTGCTTCCAGCTCCAGCGCGCCCGCCATCCAGTTGGAGACGGCAGCATCATAGGCCGCGGTGCGGGCATAGGCGATCTGCGCCAGGCGTTGGCGGAAAACATAAGAGGTCTGACCGTCGTTCGCGTCCAGCTCGGCCAGCAGCGCGTCATAGTCTTCGACGTCGGTCACCACGTTGACGAACAGGTGGTTCTTCGAGGCCGCGCGGATCATCGCCGGACCACCGATGTCGATATTCTCGATCATCTCATCGTAATCCGCACCACGGGCCAGTGCCGCCTCGAACGGGTAGAGGTTCACCACCAGAAGATCGATGGCGCCAATGCCGTGTTCGTTCATCGCCGCCACATGGGCGTCATTGTCGCGCAGCGCCAGCAGCCCGCCATGCACCATCGGGTGCAGGGTCTTCACGCGGCCGTCCATCATTTCCGGGAAACCGGTGACGTCAGAGACGTCCTTGACGTCCAGCCCCGCATCGCGCAGCGCCTTGGCGGTGCCGCCGGTGGACAGCAGCTCGACGCCACGCTCGGCCAGCGATTTGCCAAGGTCAATCAGACCGGACTTGTCGGATACGGAAAGCAGCGCACGGCGTACGGGGTGAAGATCGGTCATGGCAGGGCGGTCCTTTGCAGGCTCAATCAAAAATCTCGGGGTCGTCCCGGTTCAGGTCGCGCACGGCTTCGGCAGTTTCCTGTGCCTTGCTGAGCGTCCACCGGACGCGGGTTGCATAGTCGATGACCCGGCCAGATAGAACGATCTGTTTTGACGCACGCGGCTTCAAGCGGGTCTTTTCCAGGTAAACGCCCGGCTCCAGCTTCAATTCGCAGGTGCCGTCATGGCGGAAAACCCAGATTTCGCCGCTCTTGAGCGCCATGGATACCGCCGCGCCGCCCAAGTCAAGGGTTGCATCCACTTCCGGGTGCAGATGCAGGCGGATATCAAAGCCGATCCCGCGTTCTCCATGGCTGTCCAGCGCCTTTGAACAGCGCCGCTCGGCCGCCTCATCCAGCGCTACCAGCATGTCCTCGCCCGCCAGTGCGCGCCCGTCAAAGCCCAGATCCAGCGTGCGCGCGTG
Source organism: Pseudophaeobacter sp. A-200-2 (assembly GCF_041008815.1). NCBI lineage: Bacteria > Pseudomonadati > Pseudomonadota > Alphaproteobacteria > Rhodobacterales > Roseobacteraceae > Pseudophaeobacter > Pseudophaeobacter sp. A-200-2. Next base: position 53,558 of record NZ_JAXGFU010000005.1, read on the forward strand.
GGTCAGACCGAATTCGCGCGCGTATCCGTCATGGCCGCCCTGAAACCGGCTGCCATCGCTGAGCTGCTCCAGCTGAATCTGCACGTCAGTGGGGCCGCCAACCAGTTCTTCCTGACCGGTGCCACGGCTGGGCGGAGCTAGCCGGGCGCTGGAATGGCCCTCCAGGCACAGGGTCGAATGCGAAGGTGTGGCCCGCCCGGCGCGGCGCCATTCCAGACCAAAGGTTTCCCCAGAGCCGCAATTGACGATCAAAGGCCGCCGCCCCGAGGTCAGTTCAAAGGCAAGGGTGGAGGCATGACCGTTAGCCGAGGCCCGCCCCTGCGGTGGCAAGGCCGCGTCAATCACCACCGAGGTCCGGCGTGCCGACAAGCGGGCATAGCCCATCGCCAACCCTTCGACCGGGCGCGCCGATACGTGGCTGGCCGCCAGCGCATGATCCAGCCAGCCTTCCAGCCCCCGGCCGCCACCGTGGAACCGTGCCAGCCCGCCATCGCTGTGGCGCAGGGTGCGCAGCGTTGGCGCAATCCGTTCAATGGCCGCGGTCTGCGCCGCTGGCACGCTGCGCCCGGCTTCGTGCAAGGCGGCGGCAGTCCAGGTCAGCAGGGTAAAGACCTCCAGCAGTTCTTCGGGATTGCGGGTCGGCAATCCGCCCTGCGCGTCGATCTGCCGGTCGCATTCTGCGCTCAGGGCACGGATGGCGGGATCAGCCAGCGCCTCCTGCCCCTGAAGGGCAAGCCCCGCATAGATCAGCCCCGCCAGCGCCTCGAATCGTGGCAGGCCAGGCGTGGCCCCCTGCCAGCGATGGGCCAGGAACCATGTCTGTTGCGATAGCGAGCGAAAGAAGGCCTCGGATTCCGCACGTTCCTTGCCGTTCAGCAGGAAAATCGCATGGTTGATCCATCGAATCACGCGCCGCCCTGTCAGATCCGGCGACCAGCCGGGCCCCGAGCCGCGCCCATGCGCCTTGATCCAGCCCCAGACCCAATTCTGCGCCTTGACGCGGGCCTTGATATCGCCGACCGCCGCCAGATCGTCGAGCCAGGCAAAACCGTGCCGCTCGGCGTCAAAGGCGGCGTCCGGCGCCGTCACTTCCCAAAGCCCGGTGGTTGTCGATTCGACCAGATACCCCGCCAGCAGCAGGTTCCCCGCCACCAGCTGCCGGCCGCGGGCAAAGCTGCCAATGGTGCGGGGTTCAGGCTGCGATACGAATCCCGTCGCCGCAGGCTGCTTGCGCGCCCGCCAGGCATATAACCGGTTCAGCAGGCGGGTGCTGCGCCCCGCCATTCTATCGTATCTGGACATGCTCTTCTGCCTCACGCCGTTGGCGTTTTGGGCGCAGCATAACCCGGGGAGGGGTTCAAGTCACCGACGAATGCGACACCCTCCGGCGGCACCGGCGGAATTGCCCCGCCGGGCAAAATCAAAGCACGTTCCGGTGGGAGAAAGGTCAGCCCGCCTTGCGCAAGAGCGCCATGTAAAACCCATCCAGGCTGCCCCGATCCGCCCAGTAATCCGGACGCAGGCGCAAGCCGCCTTCCTCGGTGATCCAGGCCGGATCTGTGCCCAGACCGTCAAAACACTCACGGTCGGCTGTCATGTCCGGAAACATCTCAAGCGCCTCTTCGACCTGGCATTCGCCCTCATCCGGCAACAGGGAGCAGGTGCAGAACACCATGCGCCCGCCGGGTTTGACCAGATCCCAGGCATGGGCCAGCATCTGCGCCTGCAATTCAATGAGCCCGCCGAATTCGCTGCCATCCTTGGCATGGGGCAGATCCGGGTGGCGCCGGATCGTTCCGGTGGCCGAACAGGGTGCATCCAGCAGCACCGCATCGAATTGCCCGGTCTGCTCCAGTGCATCACCCACAATCAGATCCGCACTCAGCCTGGTGCGGGCAAGGTTTTCGCGTAGGCGCTCCATCCGTCCGGCAGAGGCATCGACGGCGGTCACCTGCGCCCCGGCTGCCGCCATCTGCATGGTCTTGCCGCCCGGTGCGGCGCAAAGATCCAACACCTGTTCGCCGGGCTGCACATCCAGCATCTGCGCGGGCAGCGCTGCGGCTGCATCCTGCACCCACCACTCCCCGGCCTCATACCCCGGCAAGGCCGAAACCTGACCGGCATCGGACAGGCGCCGCGATCCGGTGGGCAGGAGTTCCCCGCCCAGCGCCGATAGGTCCGCACCGGGTTTGGCGGTGATATCCAGCGGCGCGCCTGCAAAATGCGCAGCCTCCATGCCCAGCACCGCCTCAGCGCCCCAGGCCTGCACCAGCGGCTTGCGCAGCCAGTTCGGCAGGCGGGGAATGCGCAACTTGGCCCATTCCGCAGGCCCCTGATCGGCAACCTTGCGCAACACCGCGTTGACCATGCCCTTCAGCTGACCATGGCGGCGGTGTTTCGACACGATGGTCACCATGGCATTGACCACCCCGTGGGCGGCCCCGCCCGAGCACAGCTCAACCGTGCCAAGGCGCAGCGCGTTCATCACCGTCAGCGGCGGTTTCTTTTTCAGGTGCTTCTGCAGGATCCGATCGGCACGCTCCAGGCTGCGCAGCACTTCCAACGCCAGCCGCTGGGTGCGGGCGCGGTCCTGCGGCTGCAGTTTTTCAAGGGCACCCGCCGCAAAACATTCAGCCAGAAGCCGCCCCTCACCCAGCACCTGATCCAAAAGATAGATCGTGGTTCTGCGGGCCTGCAGCGCATCGGGGGCTTTGTCGGACATCGGGTCTCGGCTTTCTATGGCGGCGTAGAGCCAGCAAGGGATCAGAAGGGCTTTGCGTCTCGGCGGCTTGTTCCCGCCGGACAGGGGCGTATATCATGGCCCAAGCATAAAGGAACCCGCGATGAGCGACGAGACCACGCCGGAAGGCCCCGCAGAAAAAGACCTGCCTCCCGCAGCCAAACGCGCCCTGGCCGAAGCCGAAGAGCGCCGCAAGGCCGAAGCTGCCAAGGCACCACCCCCGACCGAGCTTGGCGGACGCGACGGCCCCGACCCCGCCCGCTATGGCGACTGGGAAAAGAAAGGCATAGCCATCGATTTCTAATCGGCAGCGTTCCTTCACCGCCCCTTGTTCAGGTTGGGGGCGGCACCATGACAGCCAAAAGGTGACGGCTTAAAGTCCCAGCACGTCGATCATGTCGTATTCACCGGGGGATTTGTCCTGCCCCCACAGCGCCGCCTTCAGCGCGCCACGGGCGAACAGGGCGCGGTCGGTGGCCATGTGGCGCAACACGATGCGTTCTCCGGCACCGGCGAACAGCACGTCATGCTCCCCGACGATGTCACCACCGCGAATCGCGGTGAAGCCGATATCGCCGCGTTTACGCGCACCGGTAATACCGTCGCGGCCCCGGTCCGAGACATCCGCCAGATTGACCCCGCGCCCTTCGGCGGCGGCTTCGCCCAGCATCAGCGCAGTGCCGGAAGGCGCGTCGACCTTGTGGTGATGGTGCGCCTCGATCACCTCGATATCGAAATCCTCGTCCAGCGCAGCGGCGACCTTCTTGGTCAGCTGCACTAGAAGGTTCACGCCCAGGGACATATTGCCCGCACGTACGATCACCGCGTGACGCGCGGCGGGCGCCAGCTGGGCGATCTGTTCATCCGTCATGCCGGTGGTGCCGATCACATGCACGGCGCGGGCCTGCGCAGCAAGGGCGGCAAATTCCAGCGTGGCCTCAGGCGCGGTGAAATCGATCACCGCCTGCGCCTTGGAAAAAGCCTCAAGCGCATCATCGGTGACGGTGACACCCACAGGCACGCCGCCCATCGCCTCACCCACGTCGCGGCCGACCCAATCGTGACCGCCGCGTTCCACCGCACCGACAAGGGTCGCCTTGTCGCTGTCCAGAACCGTCTTGATCAGCATCTGCCCCATACGACCGGATGCTCCGGTAATCACGATCCCCGGTTTATGAGTCATTGGCCCGATCCTTTTCGCTGGCTGGCGCTTCGTTCTTTTGCTGGTTTTGTCCTACCGTCTTGCGCACGTCTTGGCAAAGGGCAGCTTTCGGCATAGATCGAAGATATGGCAAAGAACAAATTCCACGATGGCCCCGGCCCCTCTCAACGTCAGCTGCGCGTCGGCGAACTGATCCGCCGCACCCTGTCCGAGGTGCTGGCGCGCGGTGATGTGCATGACCCCGAACTCAACCGCATGTCGATCACGGTGGGCGAGGTGCGCATTTCACCCGACCTGAAGATCGCCACCGCCTATGTGCTGCCGCTCGGCGGCAAGGGGCAGGACGAGGTGCTGAAGCTGCTGGCCCGCAACAAGGGTGAGCTGCGCCGCATGGCGGGCAAGAAGCTCGGCCTCAAATACGCGCCGGATCTGCGGTTCCAGCTGGATCAGACCTTTGATCAGATGGATGACACCCGCCGGATGTTGAACCAGGACGCGGTGCGCCGCGATATCGACGATTGATCCTGCGGGCGGCAGTTGCGCTTGCCGCCTTTTGCCTGGGGTTGTCGGCCTCTGTCGCCGCAGCCGTCGAATGCCGTGACGCCTCTTATGATGGCAGCCGCTACACCATCTGCGAAGTCGACGCGGGCAAGGAAGAGTTGCGGCTGTTCCTGCGGAACGCAGAGGGGAAACCCTACGGCCATTTTGCCGCCATCGATGCCGACCTTGGCAAAGAGGGAAAGTCCCTCTCCTTTGCCACCAATGCCGGAATGTATCACGCCGACCGCTCTCCGGTCGGGCTTTATGTCGAGGATGGCCAGCAGGAAATGCGGCTTGTCCCCAATGCGGGCCCCGGCAATTTCGGCCTGCTGCCCAATGGTGTCTTCTGCATCAACGATAACCGCGCCGATGTGATCGAAACGCTGAAGTTCCGTGACAGCGGCGCCAGCTGCCGCGATGCCACCCAGTCGGGGCCGATGCTGGTGATCGACGGGGAGCTGCACCCGCGCTTCCTGCCGGATTCGACCTCCTACTACGTGCGCAACGGTGTCGGCACCTCGGCAGACGGGCAGCGCGCGGTCTTTGTCATTTCGCGCAACGCGGTGACATTCCACCAGTTCGGCAGCCTGTTCCGCGATTACCTGAATCTGCCCAATGCACTCTATTTTGATGGCAATATCTCGCGCCTGCACGCGCCTGAGCTGGGCCGGTCGGATGCCGGTTTCTCGATGGGGCCAGTGGTGGGCGTCGTCGAATAGCCGCCGTGCAGCCCGCCTGAGCATAGACGGGGCATAGAAATGGCGCCACAACAGACCCGGCACAATTGACAGGCTGTTCTGGCTGCGCTACCCCGCGCGCCTCTTTCAGCATCATCGAGGAACAGGCATGGCACGCAAACGCAAGGGGCGCGATATTTCCGGCTGGCTGGTGGTGGACAAGCCCGCGGGGCTGACCTCGACCGCTGTCGTGAACAAGGTGCGCTGGGCGCTTGAGGCCAAGAAGGCCGGCCATGCGGGCACGCTTGATCCCGAGGCGACGGGTGTTCTGGCGGTGGCCCTGGGTGAGGCAACGAAGACGGTTCCCTATATCACCGACGCGCTGAAGGCCTATACCTTCACCGTGCGGCTGGGGCAGGCGACCAACACCGACGATGCCGAAGGCGAGGTGATCGCCCAGAGCGATGCGCGCCCTTCCGACGACGAGATCAAGGCCGCGCTGGGTCAGTTCATCGGTGAGATCATGCAGGTGCCGCCGAAATTCTCCGCCGTGAAGATCGACGGGCAGCGTGCCTATAAACTTGCCCGCGATGGCGACGAGGATTTCGAGATCGCCGCCCGTCCCCTGTGGGTCGAGGAGCTGGTACTGATCGACCGTCCGGATGCCGATCACGTGGTGCTGGAAATGACCTGCGGCAAGGGGGGCTATGTCCGCTCCATCGCGCGCGATCTGGGTGCCGCGCTTGGCTGTCATGGCCATGTGAAGGAGTTGCGCCGGATCTGGTCCGGCCCCTTCGATGCTGCCGATGGGCTGTCGCTGGAAGAGATCGAACGGATGCAGCGCACGCCGGAACTCGACACCCATCTGCGCCCGCTGGAGGAAGGTCTGGCTGACCTCCCCGAGCTGAAATGCACGCCCGAAGGTGCCACACGCCTACGCAACGGCAACCCGGGCATGGTGCTGGCCTCCGACGTGGAGTACGGCGACGAGGCCTGGGCCTCGATTGACGGAAAGGCCGTCGCCGTCGGCATCTACAAGGCGGGTGAGCTGCACCCGAGCCGCGTCTTCAACCAGTAACGCCCGCGCTTGCCCCTCCGGGGGCAGCGTGGCATCCCTGCCCCATGATCACCCGCAGCCATACCAAGGGCGATGCGCCCTCCACCGCCGTCTATTCGGATTGCGAGACCTATCGCTATAGCCTGACCCGCGTCTGGGATCCAAAGGGGGCAAAGGTAATGTTCGTGATGCTGAACCCCTCGACCGCGACCGAGGTACAGAACGACCCGACCATCGAACGCTGCGAAAGACGGGCGCGCACGTTGGGGTTTGGCGGCTTCCGGGCCACCAATATCTTTGCCATCCGCGCCACCGACCCGCGGGTGATGCGCGCCGCCAAGGATCCCGAAGGGCCGGAGAATGAGGCCGCGATCCTATCCGGCGCAGAGTGGGCCGATCAGATCATCTGCGCCTGGGGCACCCATGGCGCCCACCGCGATCAAGGTCCCCGCATTGAGAATGCGTTAAGGGCGACCGGACAGCCTCTGTTTCACCTTGGCCTCAGCAAACACGGCCATCCGAAACACCCGCTTTACATCGCCTACAGCCAGCAGCCGCAACCCTGGGCATGATCCCAAAGGCGCCGACCCCGGTATTGTTTCGTTAACCGATGTTCCCGGTTTGTTTTGAGGCAAATCCTTAATTGTGCGAGAGTATACTCAGGGATAGAAATTTGTTGCGTAAGGAGTGGGGCCGATGCTCTGGTTGGCCGGCCTTTTTGGTCTTGTGGCTGTTGGCGGGGCCATGTTTGTGGATTTCAGCGGCGGTGACGACGATCTGAACGACACCGACGACTCGGATGAGGCAGCGGGCGAAGGCTCCGGTGAGGACACCGGAGCCGTCATCGTGCCGCCTTCCGAATTTCTGAACCCCGACGACCCGGACAGCACCGCTACAGATGACGGCTCTGCCAGTGGCAGCGGCGACACCGGGACGACCACCGATGGCGAAACCGGTGACGGCACCGACAGTGCCACGGATGGGCTCAACCTGTCCGGCACCGATGAACCCGAACTGCTGACCGGCAGCGATTGGGCCGATATTCTGTTCGGTGGCGATGGCGATGACCAGCTGGACGGCAACGAAGGCGACGACTCCCTGTCTGGCGACGGCGGCCATGACGTCCTGCACGGTGGCGACGGCGATGACACGCTTGCGGGTGGCTGGGGACGTGATCTGCTGCATGGTGAAGACGGCGACGATCACATTGCTGGCGAGGATGGCGATGACACGCTGTATGGTCACTTCGGCAATGACACCCTGACCGGCGGCGGGGCCGAGGATGTGGCCCACGGCGGACAGGGTCACGACGTGCTGAGCGGCGGCGAAGGCAGCGACGCGCTGCATGGCAACGATGGCAATGACACGCTGAGCGGCGGCACCCAGAACGACACGCTGTTCGGTGGCCGGGGCAACGATCTGGTCTGGGGCGCCGATGACGATGACACCAGCGATTTCCTGAACGGGGGCGATGGCGACGACACATTGGTTGCCGGAGCCGGGGATATCGTCACTGCGGGCAGCGGCGCCGATCTGATCATGGCCGGAGATATCGACGGAGCCCCGGATGGCGACCAGCCCCCTGTCGAACTGGTCGATTATGATCCCGAAGAGGACCAGCTCATGGTTTTCTGGTCCCCCGGCAGCGAACCGGAACCGGAGATCACCGTGGAACAGGATCCCGATGCCCCGGATGAGCAGGTAATCCGCGTGAACGGCACCGAGGCCTTGCGCGTGAGTGGTGCCGCGCCGCTATCGGCCTCGGACATTCAACTGGTCGATGTGAACGATCCGACCTTCGCCGACCTGCTGCCCAGCTGACCGATCCGATTGCGGCCTGAACCGGCACGGATAGACGGCTTGCAGGGTTGCGCCTTTGCTTCTCTCGTGATTGTTATGTCATAACATAACATTTGGAGCAAACCATGCAGGATTCTCGCCTTCCCGTCACAGTGCTGTCCGGATTTCTCGGTGCGGGCAAAACCACCTTGCTGAACCGGGTGCTGAACAACCGCGACGGGCGCCGCGTCGCCGTGATTGTCAACGATATGTCAGAGGTGAACATCGACGCCGATCTGGTGCGCGCCAATACGCCCGAGCTGAGCAAGACCGAAGAAAACCTCGTGGAACTGTCCAACGGCTGCATCTGCTGCACCCTGCGCGACGATCTTCTGACCGAGGTGCGCCGCCTCGCTGAAACCGGCCGGTTCGACTATCTGCTGATCGAATCCACCGGCATATCCGAACCGCTGCCGGTGGCGACGACCTTTGACTTCCGCGATGAGGCTGGCGTCAGCCTGTCCGACGTTGCGCGGCTGGATACCATGGTCACCGTGGTCGATGCGGTGAACCTGCCGGATGACTTCTCCAGCCACGATCAGCTTGGCGACCGGGGTGAGACGATGGGCGAAGCGGATACCCGCAGCCTTGTCCACCTGCTGACCGATCAGATGGAATTTGCCGATGTGGTGATCCTCAACAAGGTGTCCGACGCAGGCCCAGCCCGCACCGATGCCGCGCGCAAGATCATCCGCAGCCTCAACGCCGATGCCCGCATTATCGAGGTGGATCACAGCCAGGTCGCGCCCGACGATATCCTCGATACCCACCTGTTCGATTTTGAAACCGCGCATGAGCACCCGATGTGGGCCAAGGAACTCTATGGTTTTGCCGACCACACGCCCGAAAGCGATGAATATAATATCCAGTCCTTCGTCTTCCGCGCCCGCGCGCCCTTTGATCCGGTGGCGATCCACCGGGTTCTGAATGCGGATCTGCCCGGCGTGATCCGCGCCAAGGGGCATTTCTGGATTGCCACCCGCCCCGATTGGGTGGCGGAATTCTCGCTTGCCGGTGCCCTGTCCAGCGTTGCGCCGCTGGGGACATGGTGGGCCACAGTTCCCGAAGAACGCAGGCCCACTCATGCCCAGGCGCAGGAATACCTGCAGGCACATTGGCAGGACCCCTTTGGTGATCGCAGGCAGGAACTGGTATTCATCGGCAGCGGGATCGACTGGCCGCGCCTGAAGGCGCAGCTGGAGACCTGCCTGATGACGGTCCCCGATGCGGACGCGCTGGCAGGACTGGCGGATCTGCCCGACCCCTTCCCGCGCTGGCGCCGGGCCTGAGCGTCAAAGGCGGAAAACCGGGAGGCAGCAACATCTCCTTTGCTTTTTGCCGCAAAACCGCCTATACGCCCGCATCTGCCGTGGAATCGCGGCGGACTTCTCCATGGGCCTGTGCTGGACGACATCCCGGCCTGCGCCATTTCTCTAACCTTTTCAAAGGAGACCCCGATGTCGATTACTGCTGAAGAAAAAGCACGCCTGATGAAAGAATTCGCAACCAAAGAAGGCGACACCGGTTCGCCCGAAGTCCAGGTTGCCATTCTGACCTCGCGCATCAACACCCTGACCGAGCACTTCAAGACCCACAAGAAAGACAACCACGGTCGTCGTGGTCTGCTGAAGATGGTTGCTCAGCGTCGTAAGCTGCTGGACTACACCAAAGGCAAGGATGAGGCCCGTTACCAGGACCTGATCAAGCGCCTGGGCATCCGCCGCTAAGCGCGACATTTGCATTTCGATGCATGCGCCCGTTCCGAAAGGAGCGGGCGTTTTTTATTGGCGGGAACCGGATGGGATGTGGTTGGCCCATCACCAGCCCTCGTTTACCGGCTGCCGACACATGATGTAGGGTTTTACTGCGTGTGAAGCGCGCTTTCCCAGCTCAGACAATGAAAGAGCAGAAATATGGAACACCTGACCTCGGGAAGCTGCTCGGGAAGTTGTCTGTGCGGAGCTGTCCGGTTTCACATCCACGGCGCATTTGAAAGCTTCTTCCTGTGCCACTGCGCGCGCTGCCGCAAGGACAGCGGGTCCGCGCATGCGGCCAATCTGTTTTCCACCCAGGCAGAGATTGAATGGCTAACCGGGCGGGACAGGGTCAAGAGTTTCCAGTTGCCTGACACGCAGCACGTCAAAAGCTTTTGCACGGATTGCGGATCAGCGCTGCCGACGCTGCAGATGGATGGCGCCCTGCTGGTCGTGCCCGTAGGTGCGCTGGACAGTGAGATCCCTATCCGGCCCACGGCCCGCATCTGCTACGCCAGCCGCGCGGCCTGGACCGATGCGATTGAGACTGTGGAAACCATCGATGGGCTTCCCGGCTAACCGATCCTCTCCATTCACCTAGCGCAGTAGATCCAGCCGGGACAGGGTCAGCCGTGATTGTCGGCACAGCGCCTCATTCTTGCCGCCACGATAGAAACTGAGGGCAACGACCGCACAATAGAGCGCCCAGCCGCTAGCCCGTACCCACGCGCGGTCCTGCAGTTCCAGACGGTCGCGAAACGCGGTGCGGGCGGCAGGGTCCACCCAGGTCCAGGCCGCCGCATAATCGACGGCGGGATCGCCAACTGCCGACAGGCCCCAATCGATCACCCCCCGTAAGGTACCATTCCGGGCAATCAGATTGTCCGCCTTCAGATCCCCGTGCAGCCAGACGGGTCGGTCCTGAAACCCGGCATCGCAGGCCGCGTCCCACAGGCAACGTGCGCGCGATGCGTCGATCTCATCTTTGAGGATATCGATGGCCGGATGCACCACGTGGGTCAGGTCCTGCAGCGCGACGCCACGCCTATTGTTGCCATCCCCCGCAACGGGTGCGCCCTCCGTGTCGGTCCGGTGCAGCGCCGTCAGAAAATCCGCAAGGCTTTGCGCCGCCGCAACCGGGTCCGCAATCTTTGCGGGGTTTGCGAGATCCCCTTCGATCCAGTCGAATATGCCAAAGGGCAGATCATCCCGCAGACAGCCGCGGTGCCGCAGCACCGGAACCGCAAGCGGCAGACCTTGTAGGCGCGGCAGCCAGTCCAACTCCTTGGCCAGATACTGAGTCGCCGACCACCGGCGCGGGACCCTCAGAACCATCTGCTCCCCGATACGGAGCATGCAATTGTCCGTCCCAGACGATTCGATGCGACTCCGCGGAAGGCCAGCCCATTGCGGCACCTCGGTCGCAAGGATATCGCCGACCATCGCGTCGCTGATTTCAATGTCGTCCGTGTCTTTGCTCATCAGGCGAAGCTAACCGCCCGATGGCCCCACCGGCAAGGAAAGGGCGCGATCCGGGTCCCGAAGTACCGGCAGCTTGCCGCTTCAATTTGATATGTTATTACATACCGAAGCAGCATTTCGAAGGACACCTATGCCACACCCGCGACGCCGCAATCTGGGCGCCACCGGCCTGCCCATCCGCAAACGTAACGGAAATGCGATGACGGAGTATGACCGCTTACCGCCCAGCCTGCGGGCCTGGATGCAAGAGGCCGCCCTGCCGTGGTCGCCGCGCTCTTGCCGCAGCATCTGGATGAAGGTGAAACAGGATGGAGGAACCGACCGGCAGGCCATTGCACGCCTTGCCGCTGTTGAGGCCGCAATGCTGAAACGCGCCGCAGAGGCGTGAACCTCCTTCCTGTAGGTCTCCACGAGCTGTTTTTCTTTCATTCCGGGCCAAAGTGATGTATAGGCCGGGCATCTGAGACGTTGCGCCATGGCCCCGGCGCTCGAAAGAAAGATGGAGGGGGTCGGCGGCAATGGGGCCGCCATGACAACGGGAGACCCGGGATACGCCTGGGAGTGCTCCCACTTAGGATGCTGACATGTTCAACGTTACGAAGAAATCAATGCAGTGGGGCGAGGAAACGCTCACACTGGAAACCGGCAAGGTTGCCCGCCAGGCAGATGGCTCTGTGATTGCCACCCTCGGCGAAACCTCGGTTATGGCAAACGTCACCTTTGCCCGCCAGCAAAAGCCCGGCCAGGACTTCTTTCCCCTGACCGTGCACTACCAGGAAAAATACTACGCCGCGGGTAAAGTGCCCGGCGGCTTCTTCAAGCGTGAGGCCCGCCCCACCGAGAAGGAAACCCTGACCGCCCGTCTGATCGACCGTCCGATCCGCCCGCTGTTCGTCCCCGGCTTCAAGAACGAAGTTCTGGTGATGTGCACCGTGCTGTCCCACGATCTGGTCAATGACCCCGACATCGTCGCAATGATCGCTGCCTCGGCTGCGCTGACCATTTCTGGCGCCCCCTTCATGGGCCCGATCGCCGGCTGCCGCGTTGGTTTCGAAGACGGCGAATACGTCCTGAACCCGACCGTGGACGACATGCAGGACCTGCGCCTGAACCCCGATCAGCGCCTGGACCTGGTTGTTGCCGGCACCAAGAACGCCGTGATGATGGTGGAATCCGAAGCTTACGAGCTGTCCGAAGCAGAAATGCTGGGCGCCGTGAACTTTGCCCACGAGCAGATCCAGCCGGTTCTGGACCTGATCATCTCGCTGGCCGAAGAAGCCGCCAAAGAGCCGTTTGACTTTGCCGCACCGGATTACTCCGAGTTGTATGAAGCGGTCAAAGCCGCTGGAGAAGAGCAGATGCGCGCCGCCTTTGCGATCTCGGACAAGCAGGAGCGCACCGCCGCTGTTGCCGCCGCGCGCGAAGCCATCAAGGAAGCGCTGAGCGAAGAGCAGCTGGAAGATTCCAACCTCGGCTCTGCTCTGAAGAAACTGGAAGCCGGCATTCTGCGCGGTGACGTTGTCAAAACCGGCAAGCGTATCGACGGCCGCAAGACCGACGAGATCCGCGACATCGTTTCGGAAACCGGCCTGCTGCCGCGGACCCACGGTTCTGCCCTGTTCACCCGTGGTGAAACCCAGGGTCTGGTCGTGACCACGCTGGGCACCGGCGATGATGAACAGTTCATCGACGCCCTGCACGGCAACTTCAAATCCAACTTCCTGCTGCACTACAACTTCCCGCCCTACTCGGTTGGTGAAGTTGGCCGCGTGGGTGGCCCCGGCCGCCGCGAAATCGGTCACGGCAAGCTGGCATGGCGCGCGCTGCAGGCGGTTCTGCCCGCGGCAACCGACTTCCCCTACACCATCCGCGTGGTGTCCGAAATCACCGAATCGAACGGCTCCTCCTCGATGGCGTCGGTCTGCGGTGGCTCGCTGTCGATGATGGACGCAGGCGTTCCGCTGAAAGCACCGGTCGCCGGTGTGGCCATGGGCCTGATCCTCGAAGACGACGGCTCCTACGCAATCCTGTCCGACATCCTGGGTGACGAAGACCACCTCGGCGACATGGACTTCAAGGTTGCGGGTACCGAGAACGGCATCACCTCGCTGCAGATGGACATCAAGGTCGCAGGCATCACGCCCGAGATCATGGAAAAAGCCCTGGCCCAGGCCAAGGACGGCCGGATGCACATCCTTGGTGAGATGTCCAAGGCCCTGTCGGAAACCAACGCGTTCTCCGTCCACGCGCCGCGCATCGAGACCATGAACATCCCGACCGACAAGATCCGTGAAGTGATCGGTTCGGGCGGCAAGGTCATCCGCGAAATCGTGGAAACCTCCGGTGCCAAGGTCGACATCAACGACGACGGCGTGATCAAGATCGCTTCCTCCAACGGTGACGCGATCCAGAAGGCCTATGACATGATCCACGCGATCGTGGCAGAGCCGGAAGAAGGCGCCATCTACAAAGGCAAGGTCGTGAAGATTGTCGATTTCGGCGCCTTCGTGAACTTCTTTGGCAAGCGCGACGGCCTGGTGCACGTCAGCCAGATCGAGAACCGCCGCCTGAACCATCCGTCGGATGTTCTGAAGGAAGGTCAGGAAGTCTGGGTCAAACTGCTGGGCTTTGACGACCGCGGCAAGGTGCGCCTGTCGATGAAAGTCGTCGATCAGGAAACCGGCGAACCCGCCGCACCTGAAAAGAAAGAAGAAGCCGCGGACTGATCCGCAGCCTCGCTTCGAACAAGAAAGGCCCCGCTGGCAACGGCGGGGCCTTTTCTGTCAGCGCCGTTCAAGGAACTGCGGCCTTCCCCCTCAACGCGTTCCCCGATATGGATTTGACCATGCACACCCTGATCATCCACATGTCCGGCAACAGCAAACGCGGCGCAAATGTCGAACATCTGCTTTATACACTGCCGAATGCCGAGGTGGCCGAAGCGGTGAACGGACGCGAGGCGGTGAGCCATCACGTCCACCCGACCCGCCATGGGGATGTGCATGATCCGCGCTACCCGTTCCCGCTGTCCCCCGGAGAGGTCGGCTGCTTCCTGTCACACCGAAACTGCTGGCAGCGAATCCTGGATGAGGGCTGGGAATATGCGCTGATCGTCGAGGATGACCTCTCTGTTGATCCGGATCTCTGGCAGGTGGCGCTGTCGCTGGTCGAGACACACGCGGATGCGGACAGCTTCATCCGCCTGCCCGCCAAACGGCGCGAAAGCCCCGCTGCCATCATCGATCAGGCGGGCGACAGCAAGCTGTTCCTGCCCCGCGTGATCGGCCTTCAGACCGTCGCGCAGGTGGTGGGGCGCAACGCGGCGGCGAACCTTCTGGCTGCCAGCACCACCATCGACCGGCCCGTCGATACCTTCCTGCAGATGCACTGGATCCACGGGCAACAGATCCAGACCATCCTGCCCAATGGCGTCAGCGAGCTGACCGAGGCACTGGGCGGATCGACCATCCAGAAAAAGAAAAGCGGCAACAAGCTGGCGCGTGAATTCAAGCGGACGCTCTATCGGGCCCAGGTCGCGGCCCGCCCGCAGACGGCCGGTTAGACCCGCAGACTGGACCCAAGCCCGGGACTATGCCAGGAACCGCATCATGAAAGCCTTCGTTCAGACATTCCCCCTGCCGCGCCAAGCACGAATTACCGTCCCGGCCTGATCGTCGGGCCGGGTGGTCGAACGCTGAACAATACATGCGCGCCACATAGAACCTGCGCGCGCCTTCAAGGGTTTCTGAAATGTCTCAAACACCTCCGACGCTGCACATGCTGTGCGGCAAGATCGCCTCTGGAAAATCCACCCTCGCCGACCACCTGACGCGCGAAGACAAGGCCGTGTGCATTGCCGAGGACGAATGGCTGAACACGCTTTACCCCGGAGAGGTCACGTCCGGGGCCGATTACCTGCGTTGTACCGGGCGGCTACGCCAGACCGTGGCGCCCCATGTGTGTAACCTGCTCAACGCAGGGGTTTCCGTGGTGCTGGATTTCGCCGCGAACACGGTCCAGCAGCGCGCCTGGATGCGCGGTATTCTCGACACTACAAACGCGGCCCATCAACTGCATGTGCTGGATATTCCGGATGAGCTTTGCCTTGCCCGCCTGCGGGTCCGCAACGCCAAAGGTGACCACCCTTTTGCCGCCAGCGAAGAACAGTTTCACCAGTTCTCACGGCACTTTACGCTGCCCACGCCGCAAGAAGGGTTCAACCTTGTATTTCACGAGAACACTGCCGACGCGCCCCAGACATGACCCGAACATGACAAAGGGGCCAAACGGCCCCCTTGCTGAACTTCAAAATGGTCTTCCGACTTATTCCGGCGCTTTGGTCTTGCGCAGGTAGGGGAAGATGGTTTCGAACTCACCGAACTTGGCCTTGGCGTCTTCGTTCGACACGGTCGGCGGGATGATCACATCCTGACCCGGCACCCAGTCGGCAGGGGTGGCAACGCCGTGGCCGGTGGTCATCTGCAGACCGTCCAGCGCGCGCAGGATCTCGGCAAAGTTGCGGCCCACCGACATCGGGTAGGTCATCGACAGTTTCAGCTGCTTGTCCGGGCCGATGATGAAGACCGAGCGCACGGTGGCGCTGTCGGCCGGGGTGCGGCCGTCGGGCAGGTAGGCTTCGGCGGGCAGCATGTCAAAGGCCTTGGACACGGCAAGCCCTTCGTCCGCGATGATCGGGAAGCCTGCCGGAGTTTTGGCATAGCTTTCAATGTCGCCTTTCCATTTCTTGTGGTCCTCGACACCGTCAACGGACACGCCGATCACCTTGGTGTTGCGCTTGGCCCATTCCTCGGACAGCTGCGCCACGGCACCAAATTCAGTGGTGCAGACCGGGGTGAAATCCTTGGGGTGGGAAAACAGGATCGCCCAGCTGTCCCCGATCCAGTCGTGGAAGGTGATGGTGCCCTGATCGGTCTCGGCGGTGAAATTCGGAACCACATCGTTGATGCGCAAACCCATGACGGTCTCCTCTCTGCGTTCACATTCAGTTTTCAATACGTATCTTGCTACGCAAGGTAATCAATCGCAGCGCAGGTTAAACCCCTGCGGCGTCAAGACCAGCACAAAAGTGCCAATCACCTGCGACAAAACGGAAAACCCTGGGTTTATCCGCGAAAATCCGCCTCACATAATTTGATCAAATTATGTGAATGTGGTCTTGCCCAAGGGTCAAGGCAGTGACACAGTGGCGCGCGAAAGCGTCGGTACAAACTGGCGAAACGTCTGATTTGGGAGATCTGGACATGATCGAGAAACGCGACTTTTACATCAATGGCCAATGGGTTGCTCCTGCGGCAGCCAAGGATCACAATGTCATCGATCCTTCCACCGAAGAACCCTGTGCAGTGATTTCCCTGGGATCCGAAGCCGATACCAATGCCGCCGTTGCCGCTGCCAAGGCCGCCCTGCCCGGCTGGATGGCGACCCCGGTAGAAGAGCGGATCGCGCTGGTGGAAAAGCTGATCGAGGTCTACCAGGCCCGCGGCGAAGATCTGGCCCAGGCCATGTCCACCGAGATGGGCGCCCCGATCGAGATGTCCCGCACCCAACAGGTCGGCGCCGGCATCTTCCACCTGAAGAATTTTGTCCGCGCGGCCAAGGCGTTTGAATTTGAACGCCCCCTGAGCGACCGCTTCCAGAACGACCGCATCATCTACGAAGCCGTCGGTGTTGCTGCCCTGATCACGCCCTGGAACTGGCCGATGAACCAGATCACACTCAAGGTCGGCGCGGCAGCCATCGCGGGCTGCACCATGGTTCTGAAGCCTTCCGAGGAAAGCCCGCTGGATGCGATGATCTTTGCCGAGCTGATGGACGAGGCAGGTTTCCCCGCCGGCGTCTTCAACCTGGTGAACGGCGATGGCGTCGGCGTCGGCTCGCAGCTGTCGGCGCACCCGGATGTGGACATGGTATCCTTCACCGGCTCGACCCGCGCAGGCACCGCGATCTCCAAGGCGGCTGCTGACACCCTGAAGAAGGTGCATCTGGAACTGGGCGGCAAAGGCGCCAACGTGATCTTTGACGATGCCGACGAAAAAGCGGTCAAGCGCGGCGTGCTGCACATGATGAACAACACCGGCCAAAGCTGCAACGCGCCCTCGCGGATGCTGGTTCAGAAAGGCATCTACGATCAGGCCGTTGCCACTGCTGCCGAAGTCGCCGCCAAGGTCACCGTCGGCCCGGCGTCCGAGGAAGGTCGCCACATCGGCCCCGTGGTCAATGAAACCCAGTGGAACAAGATTCAGGATCTGATCCAGAAGGGCATCGACGAAGGCGCGCGCCTTATCGCCGGTGGCACCGGGCGCCCTGAAGGCTTCAACAAGGGCTTTTACGTCAAACCGACCGTCTTTGCCGATGTGAACAACCAGATGACCATCGCCCGTGAAGAGATCTTTGGCCCGGTCCTGTCGATCATCCCCTTCGAAACCGAGGAAGAAGCCGTCGAGATCGCCAACGACACGCCCTATGGTCTGACCAACTATGTGCAGACCCAGGACGGCGCCAAAGCCAACCGCATGGCCCGTGTGCTGCGCTCAGGTATGGTGGAAATGAACGGCCAGTCCCGCTCTCCCGGTGCGCCCTTTGGTGGCATGAAGCAGTCCGGCAACGGCCGTGAAGGCGGTATCTTCGGGATTGAGGATTTCCTGGAAATCAAGGCCGTCGGCGGCTGGTCCACCGACTGATTTTCAACCTCTATAAAATTAAAAAAGCCGCTCCTACCCGGGGCGGCTTTTCTTTTGCCTGTGCGGTGCACAGGGTCTTGCAGCTCCCCGTTACGCCCAAACTTGATCGGGATCGGGCAGCGGGATCGCAGACAGCAGGTCTTGCGTGTAGGGCGCAGTCGGCGCAGCGAACAGGTCCGCCGTGGCGGCGTTTTCAACGATCTCACCCTGATAGAGCACCAGAATGCGGCTGCACAGGCGGCGGATCACCGACAGATCGTGGCTGATGAAGGCCAGCGTCAGGCCCAGCTCGCGCACCAATTCTTCGAGCAGGTTCAGCACCTGCGCCTGACTGGAGACATCCAGCCCCGAGACGATCTCATCCGCGAGGATGAAATCGGGGCGCAGGGCGATGGCGCGGGCGATACCGACGCGCTGACGCTGCCCACCGGACAATTCATGCGGATAGCGGCTGGCAAAGCTGCGTGGCAGGCCCACCATATCCAGCGCCTCATTTACGCGGGCGTCGATCCCCTCCAACCCATGCAGGCGCAAGGGACCGGCGATGATCCCCCCCACCCGGCGGCGCGGGTTAAGCGAGGACAGGGGATCCTGAAAGATCATCTGGAACCGCCGCCGCAGGGGGCGCAGGGCCTCCTCTGACATATGGGTGATGTCTGTCCCCTCAAACGAAATCTGACCACTGTCCGGTTCAATCAACCGGATCAGCGCCCGCCCCAGCGTGGATTTGCCCGAGCCGGAGCCACCGACGATGCCCAAAACCTCACCCTTGGGGATCTGGAAGGTCAGCCCCTTGAGGATCTCGATCCGGGGCGCGGGACCCAGCAGTGGCTTGCGCGACATATCCGGAAAGCTGAGCCGCAGATCCTTCACATCATAGATCACATCACTCATGCCGAGCCCTCCATCTGTCGGTCAAAGGCCGCAACCTCTTCCTCCACCGCGCGGATCACCGCATCGGGGACCGGGGTCAGACTGCCGTCCGGATCGGTGTATTTCGGCGTCGCCGCCAATAAGGCCGCCGAATAGGGATGCCCCGGGTTGGCGAAGAAATCACGCACCTTGGTGTCCTCGACCACCTTGCCGGAGTAGAGCACGGTCATGGTCTGGCAGACCTTGGAGACCACGCCCAGATCATGGGTTACGAACAACAGCGCGGTGCCATGGCGTTGCTGCATGTCCGAGATCAGCCGCAGAATCTGCTTCTGCACGGTGACATCCAGCGCGGTCGTCGGCTCATCCGCGATGATCAGCTTCGGCTCTGCCGCAAAGGCGGAGGCGATGAGGATCCGCTGGCGCATACCGCCGGACAGCTCGTGCGGATAGGCGCGCATGACGCGGGCGGGATCGGGAATATGCACCTCTTCCAAAAGCTCCAGCGCCCGGGCCTCGGCCGCCTTGCGCGACCAGCCAAGGATATCCACCAGCCGGTTGGTGATCTGCGGCCCCACCCGGCGCGAAGGGTTCAGCGCGGTCAGCGGATCCTGTGGGATCAGGGCGACCTTGGCGCCAATCCTCTGGCGGCGCGCGCGCGGTGACAGCTGGCCCAGATCCTCGCCTTCCAAGATGATCTGCCCGCCGGTGATTCCCAGCGCCTGCGGCAGGGTGCCCAGCACCGATTTGCCGATCATGGATTTGCCTGCGCCGCTTTCGCCGACAAGGGCGCGGGATTCACCCGCCGCCACATCGAGCGACACACGCCGCAAGATCGGCACATTGCCCCTGAGGCGCACGGTCAGGTCTTGAATGGACAGAAAGCTCATCGCAGCACCGGATCGAAATGGTCCTTCAGACCCTCGCCAAGCTGCGAGAAGCTGAGAACGGTGAAAAACAGGGCGACCAGCGGGAAGACCAGAACCCACCAGGCCTGATGGACCGAGGTGCGCCCCTCGGCGATCATCCCGCCCCAGGTGGGCGCATCGGTGGAGATCGACAGGTTCACAAAACTGAGGATCGCCTCGACGATGATCGCGATGCCCATCTCCAGCGTCAGCAGCGCCACGATGGTCGGCAGCACGTTGGGCAGGATTTCCGTCAGCGCGGTGCCGAACCGGGTGCGCCCCACAACCTGTGCCGAGGCGACGTAATCCATCTTGCCCTGGCTCATCGCTTCGGCCCGGATCACCCGGGCAAAACGGGTCCAGTCAATCACCACGATGGCGATGATAATCGAAGTCATGCCAGTGCCCAGAACCGCGATCAGCAAGATCGCGAACAGAACCGGCGGGAAGGCCATCCAGATGTCCACAAGGCGTGAGATCAACAGATCCGCCCAGCCGCCATAATAGCCAGCGATCAGCCCCAGCGTGGCCCCAATCAGACAGGTCAGCACCCCGGCGATCAGCGCGACGCTCAGCGCCAGACGGGCGCCGTGCAGAATGCGGCTCAGGACATCGCGGCCCAGGGAATCGGTACCCAGCCAGTAATTTGGATCGGCGCCCGTCTCCCAGAAGGGCGGCATTCGGCCTGCGAACAGATCCTGCGCCAGTGGGTCGTGCGGGCTGATCCAGGGCGCCAGCAGGGCGGCTAGCACCAGGAGGCTGATCCAGCCCCCGGACAGCCACAGGCGCAGGCCCGGTTTGCGGGTATGTGCTCGGGTATCACGCATGGCGGAGCCTGGGGTTCAGGGCGGCATAGGTCATGTCGACGACCAGATTGACCACGGTGAAAATCAGGGCGAACAGGATCACGATGCCCTGGATCAGTGGCAGATCGCGGTTGATCACCGCATCAATGGCCATGTTACCCAGCCCCTCGTAAGAAAACAGCCGCTCCACGATGACCGTGCCGCCAATCAGGAAGGTGAACTGCACGCCAACCAGAGTCAGCGTCGGCAGGATCGCATTGGGCAACGCCTCGCGGGTGATGATGCTGGTCTCGGCGTAGCCCTTGGTGCGCGCCAAGGTCACGTAATCCAGATGCATGGTTTCCTTCAGCGACTGTTTCAGCAGCTGCGAGATGATCGCCGCCAGCGGGATCGCCAGCGCCAGCGCGGGCATGAACATATGGGCGACGATATCGGCCCAGACATCGAACCTCAGTCGGATGAAACTTTCCCAGAGATAGAAATTCGACTGGAACTCGAACCCCAGCGAGGGCGACACCCGGCCCGAAATATGAAACAGCGGCCAAAGCACGCCAAACAGCAGGATCAGCACCAGCCCCCACAGGAAGTCGGGCACCGACAGGGCCATGCCCCCGGCCACATCGATCGCACCTTCGACGCGCGTGCCCCGGTAAAGCGTCGCGGTCAAAGCCATGGTGCCGCCAAGGATCACCGCGATTACCAGCGCCATTACTGATAGTTCCAACGTGGCGGGCAGACGGCCCAGCACCAGTTCGGACACCGGCTGGCGCAGGGAAATCGAGGTTCCGAAATCCCCTTGAAGCACACCAGAGGCCCAGATCAGGAATTGTTCGGGGATCGATTTGTCGAACCCGTAAAGCGCCTGAAGTCGCTGGATATCCGCATCGGTGGCCCCCGGCGGCAGCATCATGGCAATCGGATTGCCCGGCACCACGCGGATAACCACAAAGACGATGATCGCCACCCCGACCAGCGTCACCATAGTGGCCGCGAGCCGCGCGATCATTCTGCGCAGGATCTGCATTGTCTACCTTCGTTCTGTGAGGTCGTGAAAAAGGGCCGCGGGGCACCGGCACAATCAGACCGATGCCCCGCAACCAAGGGAGAGAGGGATCAGGCCCGTGTCATCAGATGCGGCAACAGCGCGCCCGAGGCATGCGGCACCACCTTTACCTGATCGCTGTGCAGGATCGGCTGAACATATTGCAGCAGCGGGATCACCAGCGCGTTCTCGGCGATGAAACGGTCCACGTCCTTCCAGCCCGCGATCCGCTTGTCCTCGTCCGATTCACCCCAGAGCGGCAGGATCTTCTGCATCAGCTCCTCACCGTCCCAGACCGAATGCGGCGAGGGGCCGAACATGGCAAAGCCGGTCGAAGTGGTGGGATCACCAATCGAGTTGCCCCAGTTGTAGAAGGCCGCGGGCGCCAATGTATCCGCCGCGCGCAGCTCGTAGTGTTTGGCAATCTCGTAGACTTCGATCTCGGCCTCGATACCGACCCGGCGCCACAGACCGACGATGGCCTGGATGATCTCGTAATCCTTGGGTTTGAACCCGCGGGTGGTCTGGATGGTAAATTTCACCGGATTGTCGGGACCATAGCCAGAGGCCGCCAGCAGCTCCTTGGACTTCTCCGGATCATAGGCGACCTTGATCGTCTCGTCATAGCCCACGTAATCGGGCGTCTGCAGCGTGTCGATCGCCACGCCATAGCCGGACAGCAGCCGGTCGATGATCAGCTGCTTGTCGATGGCATGGGCCATGGCCATGCGCACGTTGGGATCGGTCATCACTTCGATATCGTTGATGAAGATCATGCCGATATCCGACACCGGTGCGGCAGTGCCCATGATGCCCGATTTTTCCTTCAGGCGGTCGAATTCCTCATAGGGCATTTCCAGCGTCACATGGGCGTTGCCCGATTCCACCTCGGCCACGCGGCTGGCGGCATCGGTCACGAACTTGATGGTGACCGATTTGAACTCGGGCGCGCCGCCCCAGTAATTCTCGTTCGCCTTCAGGCGCACGAATGCGTTGCGCTCGAACTTTTCGACCATATAAGGACCGGTGCCCACAGGCGCGGCCTCAAAGCCATCGGCGCCGACTTCCTCGTAGTATTTCTTGGGCAGGATATAGCCGGTCAGGAAGCTCATCCATTTGAAGATCGTCGGCTCATAGGCCAGCACATCGGCGGTGACGCGGTTCCCCTCGATGGAGAAATTGCCGATCTTGCCCCAAATGAACTGGATCGGGTTGCCGGTCTCGGGGTTGCCCGCGCGTTCCAGCGACCAGACCACGTCTTCGGGTGTCAGCGGATCGCCATTGTGCCAGGTGACGCCTTCGCGCACATCCATCCAGACCTTTGTCTTGTCATCGTTCCAACCATAATCAGTGATAATCCCCGAGCCGAATGACAGATCCGGGTTCTGCGGGATGAACAGATCAAACACCGATTGATAGATGCCCTGGATCGTGGGGTTAACCGCCGAGGGACCGACGGTCGGGTCCCAGCTGGGCAGGTTGACGTTATAGGCGATCACCAACTCTTCGATCCCGGCGGCAAAGCTGGGCAGGCTGGCCCCGGCAAGCGCCACGCTGGCGGCGGTGCTCTGAAGTAAAGTGCGTCTTGTCAATTTCATTTTGCTTTTCCCTGTTGGTTGGAAGGCCGACATGTTGTTGTGATTAGGTGCCGGCCAGTTTTTGCCCGAGGAGGTATCCCGCCCCGGCTCCGGTTCCCGCTCCGGGCCAGACAGCCGCCCCGGTGTGATAAAGATCACGGATCGGGGTGGAGCCATCCGCAAACCCGCGCAGGGGCCGGAACATGAAATGCTGGTTGAGCTGGTGACCGCCACAGACCTGATCCCCGCCCACAAGGTTGGGGTTATCGGCCTCCAGCATGGTGGGCGTCACGATATGCTGGCCAAGGATCTTTGCCCTTGTACCGGGCGCATAGGTTTCAAGGATATCGAGCGCGCGCTCTGCCATGGGCTGCGCTGCCTCTGTCCAGTCGGTGGCGGTGATCTGCCCGGCGGCATCGCCCTTGATCTGACCGGGCACCATGCGCACCTGCAACCATAGAACATGTTTGCCCTCGGGCGCGCGACTGGGGTCGATGACGGTGGGCTGACCACAGACGATCACCGGCTCATCCGGCAACAGCCCCGCCTTGGCCTGCGCATAGGTGCGCGCCATCTGGTCAAGCTCGGGTGCCATATGCACATAGGCAAAGCGTTTCAGATCGTCCCCCGCCGCCCAGTCCGGCAGATCCTCCATCGCCAGATGGATCATCATGGTCCCCGGCGCGTGAGAAAATTTCTCCATCCCGCGATCATACCGTTTGTCGGCTGTGCCCCCGGTCAGCCGCAGCATCGCGGCAGGGGCGACATTGGCGATCACTGCCCGTTTTGCCTCGACTTTGGTGCCATCCGACAGCTCGATTCCCGTGGCGCGCCCGCCCGTATGCAGAATCCGCGATACCTCGGCGCCGCAGGTTACCGATCCGCCGCGCGCCTCGATCATGGCGATCATGGCCTTGATGATGCCATCGGCGCCGCCCTGCCCCAGTACCATGCCAAACGCCTGGTTCACCTGTCCTTCTAAGTAAGGAAACAGCGCACCGCCCGCGATGTCCGGGGCAAAATCCAGATGCATGCCCCAGGCCGCCAGAAGGGCACGGACCTTTGACGATTCGAATGTCTCTTCCAGCCAGCTGCGCGGCGAAGACGCCAGAAACTGCCCGAGATCCATCAGCCCGGCAGCGCCCATCTTGCGCCAGGACTTCCAGCCTAAAGATGCAAATGCACGTTTATTGATCGGACTGCCCAGCAAAGCGAACAAAGTTTCAGCACGCTCTGGAAACGCGGCGCTCAACGCCTCCCAGGCTTTTGCATCCGTGGCATTTTCAGCTGCGATTCGCGCCACATTGGCCGCCGCATCATTACCGATACCCAACCAAGTCTGATCCGGAAAAACCGAGGCAAAACAATCCGCCGCGGGGGCGAATCCAAGCCCGTGCCCGGCCAATTCCTCGGCATATTTCTGATGAAAGGCGGACCCTGCAAAGAGCGACATATTCATCGCGGCCCAGTCATGGCGAAAGCCCGGAAGCGTATATTCTCCGGTTTTTACTGCCCCGCCGGGCGTTTCGGCGCGCTCGTATACGGCCACACTCCAGCCCTTTGCCGCCAGATGCGCAGCACAGGCCAAAGAGTTGTGACCGCTTCCGATAATGACTGCGTCCGGCGCCGCTGACATGGGCAGATTCCTTTATCCTTTACATATTGATATTTGCAAATGCATGTAATTATGTCTAGCATGGATTTGTCATCGCAAAAAGCGGCACCTTCAGACCGCGCACAACACGGGAGGCGATAATGACCGCAACAACCGCATTGGACGGGCTTGGCGCCAAGCTTTTGACCGGGGAAATCGAAGTGGTGGACTGCACCGGGGTTCTGGGGCCGAACACTCCGATCCTGCAGCTGCCGGAAGATTTCGCGAAAAACACACCCAAGGTCGAAATCCACAAGATCAGCGAATACGACGAAGACGGCCCCTTCTTTGCCTGGAACTGGATGAAGCTGGGCGAACACACCGGCACCCACTTTGATGCACCGCATCACTGGATCACCGGCAAGGATTTCGAAGAAGGCTACACCGACACGCTGGACGTGCAGCGCCTGATCGCGCCGGTGAACGTGCTCGACTTCTCCAAGGAGTGCGGCGAAGATTCCGACTTCCTGCTGACCATCGACCACGTGAAGGCCTGGGAGGCCGAGCACGGCGAGATCAAGGCCGGTGAATGGGTCGTCCTGCGCAGCGACTGGGATCAATACGCCGACGACGAGGCCAAGTTCCTCAACGCCGATGAAACCGGACCGCATACTCCCGGACCGACCGCCGAGGTGATCCAGTATCTGGTCGACAAGGGCATCGTCGGCTGGGGCAGCCAGTGCATCGGCACCGACGCAGGCATGGCTGGCGGCATGACCCCGCCCTTCCCGGCGCACAACCTCTTGCATGCCAACAACCGCTTTGGCCTGGCCTCGCTTGCCAACCTGGACAAGCTGCCCGCAAAGGGCGCCATCCTGATTGCCGCCCCGCTGAAGATTCAGCGCGGCACCGGCAGCCCGATCCGCGCGCTGGCGCTGGTCCCCAAGGGATAAGAGCAGATGGCCGCCGCCCCTCACATCATCATCGGCACCGGGATCAATTCACTGGTCGCCGCAGCGCTGTTGTCCCGCAAGGGCAAACCGGTTCTGATGCTCGAACGCTCGGACCGCATCGGAGGCTGCCTGCGCACCGATGAGATCACGCTGCCCGGGTATTCCCATGATGTGATGGCGGCGACCTTCGTCCTGTTCCTCACCTCGCCCGCCTATGCAGAACTGGCGGGCGATCTGGCGGAACACGGGCTTGAGTTCTGTCACACGGACCGCCCCACGGCGGTCCTGCGCCCCGATGGCCGCGCCACCGTGCTAACCATGGACCGCGCCACCAATATCGCTGCCTTTGACGCGCTTAGCCCCGGCGACGGGGCGCAACATGGCCGCGATGTGGGCGGGATCGAGGCGGATGCCGAATTCCTTTTCGCCTTGCTGGGCGGACCGCTCTGGTCTGCTGGAACCGCGAAACTGCTGGCAAAACAGGCCTGGAAACGCGGCCTTAACGGGCTCAAATCCTGGGTCGGCGCAGCGCTGCAACCGGCACGCGGCTGGCTGGAGAGCTCTTATGACTCCGAAGACCTTCAGGCGCTTTGGGCACCCTGGGTGCTGCATTGCGGCCTCACCCCCGAAAGCACTTATTCCGGGCAGATGGGCCGCGTCATTGCCTTTGCGCTGGAGGCCGCCGGGGCGCCGGTGGTCAAAGGTGGCGCCGGGGCTGCCGCCGAAGCCTTTGAACGGCTGATCACCGCCAATGGCGGCGAGATTCGCACCGGCACTGATGTGACGCGTATCCTTACCGAAAATGGCCGCGCCACCGGCATCGAAACCGCCGACGGAGAGGTCATCCGCGGCGCCTCGGTCATCGCTTCGGTCACGCCGTCGCAACTCTATGGCCGCCTGCTGCCGCAGGAAACGGCGCCGGAGGCCGCGAAGAACTACCGCCATGGGCGTGGCAATTTCCAGCTGCACTATGCGCTGGATGCCGTCCCTGAATGGCTGAGCGAGGGGTTGGAAGACGTCGCCCTGATCCATCTTTCGGACGGGGTCGACAGCGTTTCGAAATCCGCCAACGAGGCCGAACGCGGCATGCTGCCGGAAACGCCCACGATCTGCGTGGGCCAGCCCCACCGCATGGATCCCAGCCGATGCCCCGATGGCAAGGCAATCCTGTGGCTGCAGATCCCCGACGCCCCCCGCGTTATCAAAGGCGACGCCGCAAAAGAGATCGACAGTGGACCCGAGTGGGATGAACCGACCCGCGAAGCCTTTGCCGACCGGATCGAGGCGATCCTGTCCCGCCACATCAAGGATTTCGACAAGATCAAACTGGCCCGCCGTGCCTATTCCCCTGCCGATCTTCAGGATCTGAACATGAACCTGGTGGGCGGCGATCCCTATGGCGGATCCTGCACGCTGGACCAGTTCTTTGTCTGGCGCCCCTTCCCGCAATCGGTCAATAACGCCACCGCAGTGAAGGACCTGCATCTGATTGGGGCCGCGACCCACCCCGGACCTGGTCTGGGCGGAGGGTCCGGCTACAACCTTGCAAAAAGGATGGGCGCATGAGCACGGACGACACCACCACGGCCACGGCAGACCAACAGGAAGCGGACACGCCGCTGCCCCGTCTGGGTGAAATCGGGCTGGAAAACTTCCCCCCCTACCTGATGAACCGCATCATGGGCCGCTACAACGCGTCCTTGCGCGAAGAGATGGCGGCGCTCGGCCTCAACACGGCCAAGATGCGCGCCCTCGCCGTGCTGTCGGTGCTCGACGGGCTGCTGATCCGTGAACTCGCCGTCTATGCGGTGGTCGAACAATCCACGCTCAGCCGGTCGCTGGACAAGCTGGAACAGGACGAGCTGATCATCCGCCGTCCCGACCCCGACGACAGCCGCGCCACCCGGATCTTCATGGCCCCCAAGGGCCGAGAGACGCAGGAAAAGCTCTGGCCGCATATCGCCGAAGCCTATGCCCAGATGTTCACCGGCATCAGCGCCGAGGAGCAGCGTCAGTTCGTGACCACCCTGCAAACCATCCTGCGCAACGTGCGCGTACACCAGATTTAACCTGACCGTCTTCCACGACGGTCCCCCAGAACGATATCCAAGGAGGCGCCAATGGCCGAAAGGTCGTTCAAGGCAGAAGTAGAGCACCTGCGCAAAGGTGCCGGGACCAGCTTTACCGGCGAAGGCATTCTGGCCATCACAAAGGCCCTGCTGGAAAACGGAGTCGGCTATGTCGGCGGTTATCAGGGCGCGCCGATCTCGCACCTGATGGACGTGCTGGCCGATGCCGAGGACCTGCTCGGCGAACTTGGCGTGCGCTACGAGGCAAACGCCTCCGAAGCGGCAGCGGCGGCGATGCTGGCAGCCTCGGTCCATTATCCCATCCGCGGCGCGGTCACCTTCAAGGGGTCAGTCGGGGTCAACGTGGCCTCGGATGCGCTGGCCAACCTCGCCTCCTCGGGCGTTACCGGCGGCGCTCTTGTGGTGGTGGGTGAGGATTACGGCGAAGGCTCCTCGATCATGCAGGAGCGGTCTTATGCCTTTGCGATGAAATCGCAGTTCTGGCTCTTGGACCCGCGCCCCAACCTGCCTTCCATCGTGAAATCTGTGGGCGATGGCTTTGGCCTGTCGGAGGCGTCGAACACGCCGGTGATGCTGATGGTGCGGATCCGATCCTGCCACGTGACCGGCACCTTTGAATGCCGCGACAACCAGCGGCCCGATCTGACCGTGCGCGATGCGCTGGCCAACCCGCAGCGGGATTTCTCCCGCGTTGTGCTGCCGCCGATGTCCTATCAGCATGAACACGACAAGATCGACAATCGCTGGCCCGCCGCCGAGAAATACATCCTCGACAATGGTCTGAACGAACGCTTTGGCCCGAAGGAAGGCAAGGTCGGGTTGATCTGCCTGGGCGGCATGTACAACAGCGTCATCCGCGCCCTGCAACGCCTTGGCCTTGCGGATCTGTCGGGCAACACCGACGTGCCGCTTTACGTGATGAACGTGACCTACCCGCTGGTGCAAAGCGACCTTCTGGATTTCTGCGAGGACAAGGACGCCGTCCTGATGATCGAGGAAGGCCAGCCCGAGTTCATCGAACAGCAGATTGGCGCCATGCTTTACAAGGCAGGCAGCAGCACCAAGCTTGAAGGCAAGGGCACCTTCCCCAAGGCAGGCGAATACACCGGCCAGGTGATGAAGGACGGCATCGACGATTTCCTGCGCACCTATGCCGCGCACCTGCTGCCCGGACAGGTTCTGGCCCCGAACGAGCCAGCACCCGAAATTCCCGACCTCAGCCGGACCGTACCGATCCGCCCGCCGGGGTTCTGCACCGGCTGCCCGGAACGCCCCATCTTTGCCTCGATGAAACTGGTGGAGCAGGAGCTGGGCAAGCATCAGATCTCGGCCGATATCGGCTGTCACCTGTTTGCAGCCTTGCCGCCCTTCGAAATCGGCGGGCAGACCATGGGCTATGGCCTTGGTCCGGCCTCCAACGCGGCCTTTGACGGCGGCGGCGAGAAACGCGCGATCTCGATCCTTGGCGACGGGGGCTTCTGGCACAACGGCCTCAGCTCTTCGATCGGCAACATGGTGTTCAATAAATCGGACAGCGTCGCGATCATCGTCGACAACTACTATTCCGCAGCGACTGGCGGGCAGGACATCCCATCCAGCCGCGCCAAGAACCCCAGCAAGGCGACCAACAACCCGATCACCAAGGCGCTGGAGGGTGCTGGCGTCAAATGGATCCGGCAGATCGACCGCACCTATGATGTCACCCAGATGCGCGCCACCATCCGCGAGGCGCTGACCACCGATTACGATGGGCCAAAGGTGATCGTGGCCTCCTCGGAATGCATGCTGAACCGGCAGCGGCGGGAGAAACCCCAGCGCAATGCCGCGATCAAGG
The DNA here is from genome assembly GCF_041008815.1 of Pseudophaeobacter sp. A-200-2. Classification (NCBI taxonomy): domain Bacteria; kingdom Pseudomonadati; phylum Pseudomonadota; class Alphaproteobacteria; order Rhodobacterales; family Roseobacteraceae; genus Pseudophaeobacter; species Pseudophaeobacter sp. A-200-2. The sequence continues at coordinate 83,187 of NZ_JAXGFU010000005.1, forward strand.
ACGGTACCCGCGTCGAGGTGCCCCGCTTTGGCGTTGATGAGGATATCTGCACCGGCGATCACGCCTGTATCCGCCTGTCCGGCTGCCCCTCACTGTCGCTGAAGAAACTGGACGACCCGCTGCGCGACGATCCTGTCGCCCATATCGACCAGACCTGCGTCGGCTGCGGCAACTGCGGCGAGGTCGCTGATGCTGCGATCCTCTGCCCGTCCTTCTACGAGGCCCGCGTGGTGCACAACCCGACCGGTTTTGAACGCTGGACCGCAGGATTGCGCAACCGGATGATCTCCTGGCTGCAGAACCGCCGCGCAGCGCGACGCCTGACCTTTTCCACCGACCTGAGCGAAGGAGCCGCGTGATGTCCATCGAACTGCCAATCGCATCTGGCGGAGGCGCCACCCATCTGGACGGCGTCATCAAGGTCGCGATCCTTGCCGTGGGCGGACAGGGCGGCGGCGTCCTGACCAACTGGATCGAATCCCTGGCCCGCGCCGAAGGCTATTCCGCGCAGGCGACCAGCGTCGCGGGCGTGGCGCAGCGTACCGGCGCCACCATCTATTACATCGAAATGGCGCCTGCATCGGTGCCAACGCCTGTCTTCTCCCTCGCACCGGCGCAGGGCGACATCGACGTGATGATTGCCGCCGAAATGATGGAAGCCGGGCGCGCCATCATGCGCGGCTTTGTCACCCCGGATCGTACCACTCTGATCGCATCGACCCACCGGGCGCTGGCAGTCTCTGAGAAAATGGTGCCGGGTGACGGCATGGCCGATGCCGCCGAAGTGCGCGCCGCCGCCGAAACCGCCGCGCGGCAGCTGGTCATGGCCGATATGGAGCAGGCCGCTGTCGGTGTCGGCTCAGTGATCTCCGCGTCGCTGTTCGGTGCACTGGCCGGATCCGGCGCCCTGCCGTTCAAACGCGCTGCCTTCGAGGACGCAATCCGGGCCGGGGGCAAGGGCGTCGAGGCTAGCCTGCGTGCCTTTGCCGCCGGATATGATCTGGCCCAGGGCGGGAAAGAGGCCCCGGCTGCAGCCGCCTCCACCCCCGCCGAAGCGCCGAAACCGGCGGGATCCTCTGGAAAGCTACGGGCCTATGGCGCGCTGTTGGACCGGATCAACGCACTGCCAGCTGCGGTGCAGAAACTGGCGCTGCCGGGCCTGCGCAAGGTGGTGGATTTTCAGGACATCGCCTATGGCGCCGAATATCTGGACCGGCTCGAAGGCATCCTGGGCCGCGACAGCGCGGACCGGGGGTATGTGCTGTCGCGCGAGGCCGCGAAATACATCGCCAATGCCATGGCCTATGACGATGTGATCCGGGTGGCGGATCTGAAAACCCGCGCCAGCCGGTTCGACCGGATCGAAGATCAGGTTGGCAGTGCTGACAAGCTGATGACCCTAACCGATTATCTACACCCGCGCGCCGAAGAGATCGCAGGTTTGCTGCCTGCGGGGCTTGGCGCCCGGATCGAGGCCAGCCCGGTCTGGATGAAACGTCTCGACCGGCTGTTCAACAAGGGCCGCCGCATCCGCACCGACCGCTTCCGTGGCTTTGCCCTGCTTTATGTGATGGGCGGCCTGCGCGGCTGGCGCCGCAAGAGCCGCCGCCACGCGCTGGAACAGGCGCATCTGGACGACTGGTTGAACCGCGCGATCAGCTATCTGCCCAGCAGCTATGACATGGCGGTGGAAGTGCTGCGCTGTCGGCGCCTGATCAAGGGCTATTCCGACACCCACACACGGGGCCTGTCGAAATTCGACCGGGTTCTGGACGGCGCGCGACTGGTCGAAACCCGCGACGACGGTCCCGAATGGGTCGCCCGCCTGCGCGAAGCGGCCCTGCAGGACGAAAAGGGCGAGGCTCTGGACGGCGCGCTGAAGACCATCCAAAGCTTTATCTGACCTCTTAAAGACAGAACCTCCCGCGCCCGAAGGATGCCGTGGCCGTGCCACGACACCCTTTGCGGCCTTGGGCCCGGCGCCGCGCAAGGCGCGGCGCCGGGCCCAACAGAAGGCAGCCTTTCGCCAGAAAGGCAACCGACGGGCGGGAGGACGCCGCATCGCCGACCCCGCATCGGATCATCCTACCCCTATCGACCTTCCAATGTGGCTGCGGCACCGATATGCAGGGAGCAACAGATCCCCTTGCAAGGACAGACAGCCGCGATGATCACCGCCCGCCTGCACGGCCGCCTTGGCAATCAGATGTTTCAATACGCCGCCGCCCGCGCGCTGGCCGAGCGCCTTGGCGTGGCTGTCGCTCTCGATAGCCGCGAAGCGGTGCGGCGCGGCGAAGGCGTGCTGACCCGGGTCTTTGATCTCGATCTGACCGACCCCGCACCACTGCCGCCGCTGAAAAAGGAAGCACCGCTGCGCTATGCCCTGTGGCGCGCCTTTGGCTCCGCTCCAACTTTCCGGCGCGAACGCGGCCTTGGCTACAACGCCGATTTTGCGACCTGGGGCGATGACAGCTATCTGCATGGCTACTGGCAAAGCGAGAAATACTTTGCCGCGATCGCCGACCGCATCCAGGCCGATTTCAGCTTCCCGGAGTTCACCAACACGCAGAACGCCGACATGGCCGCCCGTATCCAAGGTAGCAATGCCATCTCACTGCACGTGCGGCGCGGTGATTACGTGGCGCTTGCCGCCCATGTGCTTTGCGATCAGGCCTATTACGAAGCCGCCCTCGCCCGCGTTCTGGAGGGGCTGGAGGGTACGCCAACCGTCTTTGTCTTCTCCGACGATCCGGACTGGGCCAAGGAAAACCTGCCCCTGCCCTGCGAAAAGGTGGTGGTGGATTTCAACGGCCCGGACACCGATTTCGAGGACATGCGGCTGATGACCCTGTGCCAGCACAATATCATCGCCAACAGTTCATTTTCCTGGTGGGCGGCCTGGCTGAACCAGAACCCGGAGAAACGCGTCACCGGTCCGGCGCAGTGGTTCGGAGATCCGAAACTCCACAACCCCGATATCCTGCCGGATAGCTGGCACCGGATCGACGCCTGATCAGAAGGGCGCCTTGGCCCGGAACTTCATCGACTGCTCGCTGTCGGGGTGTTTGATCCGCAGCTCTTCGGAATGCAGCATCATGCGGGGGAAATCCCGCGCCGCGCCTTCGGCATACAGCGGATCGCCCAGAATGGCGTGCCCCAGCGACAGCATATGCACCCGCAACTGGTGCGACCGGCCCGTCTTGGGCGTCAGCCGCACACGAGTCTCCCCGTCGCCGTATTTCATCACCCGCCAGTCGGTCACCGCAGGTTTACCCGTCTCATGGCAGACCATCTGGCGCGGACGGTTCGGCCAGTCGACGATCAACGGCAGATCCACCGTGCCCGCCTTCGGCTCCAGCCGCCCGGTGACGCGGGCCACATAGACCTTGCGCGTGCTGCGTTTCTCGAACTGCATTGACAGGTGCCGCTGCGCATGGGGCGTCAGCGCAAAGACCATCACCCCCGAGGTATCGCGGTCCAGCCGATGCACAAGCAGCGCCTCGGGAAAGGCAAGCTGCACCCGCGCCAACAGGCAATCGGCGAGATGTTCACCCCGGCCCGGCACGCTCAGCAATCCCGCAGGTTTGTTCACCGCAAGGATCTGCGCATCATGATGCAGGATCTCCAGCGGGTCCTGCGGCGGGGTGTAATCGCTCGATACCGTCATGGCCGCCTGCCTACTGCCTTGCTGCCGCCGGAGCAAGTTCCCGCCACGTCCGTCTTGCCCGGCCCACCGCCGCAAGGGCAGGATCGCATCAACAAAGGGAGAGAGACCATGCATCCAACCATCACCCGCATGCAGGAGGTCGTCGCCAAGGGCGATGAGACGCTGATCGCAGAGCTTCTGTCCGAAGACGTGAAATTCCTGCCCCCCACCTATTGGAAAACCTGGACCGGCCGCGCGCCGGTGGCGGCGGTGCTGGGCCATGTGGGGCAAGTGTTCTCGGACTTCCGCTATCGCAGGATCATGGGAGAGGGCAACGACTGGGCGCTGGAGTTCCAGTGCAAGATCGGCGAATTCGACGCCGTGGGCGTAGATCTGATCACTCTGGGTGATGACGGGCTGATCGAGACCTTCGAGGTGGTCATGCGCCCCTATAAATCCGTCGGCGCCCTGCGCGATGCGATGAATGCACGGGTTCAGACCGATGCGCGCTTCCTGAAATTCCGTGAGGCACTCAGCTGAAATCCCCGATATTAGAGCCACATATTGGCAGATAACCCATGATCGCAGCCGACCAGATCCTGCGCCTGCCGCTGCTCCCGCTGTTGATTGCGCAGGGGCTGCGCGTCCGGCGCAAGGCGTTGCGGCTGCCAGAGCCAGAGGGGGACCGACAGGGAACTGCGGGATCCGGTGCGCCGCTGCGGCTGCTGATTGCGGGGGACAGTTCCGCCGCCGGTGTGGGCGCTGCGCATCAGGAGCAGGCGCTTACCGGTCAACTGGTGCAGCGGCTGGCGCCCCGGTGGCAGGTTCACTGGCGCCTTGAGGCCACCACCGGGCATCGCACGGCAGATACGTTGCAGCGCCTGAAGGCCCTGCCCGCGCAGCCCTTTGACGTAGTGGTTCTGGCGCTGGGGGTGAACGATGTGACCGGAGCCGTCCCGCAGGGGCGGTTTGAACGGCAGCAGCGCGATCTGGCGCGGCTTTTAACGGATTGCTTTGGCGTGCAAAGAACCCTCGTCTGCGGGGTGCCACAGATGGAGCATTTCCCCGCCCTGCCGCAGCCGCTTGCCTGGGCGCTGGGGTGTCAGGCACGGCGGTTGGATCGCAGGCTTGCAGACCTCTCCGGGCAGATCGACGGGTTTCACCATCTGCCGTTTGAATTGCCCAGTGACCCGGCGCTGGCCGCCGAGGATGGCTATCACCCGAACCCGCACGCCTATGCGCTTTGGGCGGAACGGCTGGCGAAAGAGATCGGAAACCCCTTGATCAGAACCTGATTCAGGTGACCTTCTGCACCTTCGGCTTGCGCCGCATCTGACGGATCAGGGGAATGGAATAGATCACCAGCGCCGCCCAGATCATCGGGAAGGCGATCATGCGGGCGTGGCCGAACTCCTCACCAAAGACAAAGACGGCGACCAGAAAGATCAGCGTCGGCGCGATATATTGCAGGATACCGATGGTCGATAGCCGCAGCAGCTTGGCACCATTGGCGTAGATGATCAGCGGCACCGCCGTCACCACGCCGCACCCCATCAGCAGCAGGCTTTGCCCCCAGCTGATGCCAAAGCTGCCCGTGCCTGTGGCGGTCAGATAGGACAGATAGGCCAGCGCGGGTACCGACAGGATCAGGACCTCCAGAAGGAACCCCTGATTGGGGCCGACCGGCAACCATTTCTTGAAGAAGGCATAAAACCCCCAGCTGAACGTCAGACCGACCGCAGCCCAGGGCAGGCTGCCGGTTTCCACGGTCAGAACCACAACCGCGGCCGCCGCCAAGGCGATCGCCAACATCTGAGTGCGACTCGGCCGCTCCCCCAACAAAAGGGCGCCCAATGCGACACTAAACAAGGGGTTTATGTAATATCCAAGTGCTGCATCCAGCGCGTGATCGGTGGCGATGGACCAGACATAGATGCCCCAGTTCACCGAAATCAGTACCGCCGTGATGCAGGCCATCAGCAGGGTGCGCGGGCTGCGCAGGGCCGCGCGCAGATCGCCGGTGCGGCGCAGAACGATCAGCAGCGCCCCCGCCAAAGGCACCGACCAGATCACCCGATGGGCCACCACCTCGGCCGCGGGGATGTGCGACACCGCCTTCATGTAGAGCGGCAGGAACCCCCACAGCAGATAGGCCGTAACGGCAAAGGCCAACCCCTGAGGGGTGTCGACGTTCTCGCGCGTATGGGTGGTCATGGCAGCTCTCCTACGCGGCCTTTATGGCAGCTTTGCAGGCGAAGGGAATGCCCAAAACGCACAGGAATTGATCACGAAACAGATCACGCCGCACCATCACCTGCATGGCTCGTCAGACCGGAATATGACAAATTAGCCCATATTAGAGCCTGATTCAGACCTTCACCCGCTCCGATTTCGGGTCATACATCGGCTTTAAAGAAGCCTCTGCCTGCACCCGTGTCCCCATCACGTCGATCTCGTAAGAAGAGGCCAGAACCTCGGCAGCGCTTTCCCCTTCACTGGGCACATAGCCCATGCCGATGGCAGCACCCAACGTATGACCATAGGCACCCGAAGAGAGATAGCCGACGATCTCTCCATCGCGCAGCAGGGGTTCGTTGTGATAAAGCAGCGGTTCAGGGTCAGTCAGACGGAATTGCAGCATCCGGGCCTTTGGGCCGCTCTCCTTGCGCGCGGCAACGGCCGCCTTGCCGATAAAATCGGGTTTGTTCAGGTCTACTGCGAATCCCAGCCCCGCGTCGATCACGTGATCCTCGCAGGTGATGTCATGGCCGAAGTGGCGAAAGCCCTTCTCGATCCGGCAGCTGTCCATCATATGCATGCCGCAGAGCTTCAGATCCATGTCCCGCCCGGCATCCTGCAACACCTCGAAAACGTGCCCTGCCATATCGGACGAAACATAGATCTCCCAGCCGAGTTCACCGACATAGGACACCCGATGCGCGCGGGCCAGCCCCATGCCGATCTCGATCTCCTGCGCGGTGCCAAAAGGGTTCACCGAGTTGGTGAAATCATTGGGAGAGACCTTCTGCAGCAACTCGCGCGAGCGTGGCCCCATGACCGCCAGGACGCCCTCCCCTGCGGTCACATCGGTAATGGTCACGCGGTAATCCCCGACCAGCCGCCGCATGCGGGTCTCATCCGCCAGCCGGGTCAGGGCAGGCGTCACAACCAAGTATACAGTTTCTGACAGGCGTGTGACTGTCACATCCGCCTCGATCCCGCCACGCGCGTTCAGGAACTGGGTATAGACGATCTTGCCCACCGGCACCGACATATTTGCCCCGCAGATTTGGTTCAGGAAGACCTCGGCATCCGGCCCTTCCACACGGATTTTCCCGAAGGAGGACATATCGTACATGCCAACGTTTTCGCGCACCGCACGGTGTTCAGCGGCGGAGTTCTGGAACCAGTTCTGCCGCTTCCAGCTATAGCGGTATTCCCGTTCCTGCCCCGCCTCGGCAAACCAGTTGGCGCGCTCCCAGCCCGCCAGTTCGCCAAAGACCGCGCCCGCCTCGGCAAGCTGGTAATGGAAGGGAGACCGCCGCACCCCGCGCGCGGTTGCCTTTTGCCGGTAGGGGAAGTGATCGGCATAAAGCAGGCCCAGCGTTTCCTTGGAGCGTTCGAACAGGTAGTGTTTGTTGCCCTGAAAGGGATGCATGCGGGTGATATCCACATCGCCCAGGTCAAAGGGCTTTTCGCCATCCTGCATCCATTGCGCCAGCGCCATGCCCGCGCCACCCGCCGACTGGATCCCGATCGAATTGAACCCCGCAGCGACCCAGACGTTGTCCATCTCGGGCGCCAGTCCCAGGTGATAGGCATCGTCGGGCGTAAAGCTTTCGGGCCCGTTGAAGAAGGTATGAATCCCGGCATCGGCCAGCATCGGCATCCGGTTGCAGGCGGCCTCCAGGATGGGCTCGAAGTGATCGAAATCCTCGGGCAGCTGGTCGAATTCGAAACTGTCGGGAATGCCCTTCATCCCCCAGGGTTTCGCCTTGGGTTCAAAGGCGCCCAGCATGATCTTGCCCGCGTCTTCCTTGTAATAGGCGCATTCATCCGGCACCCGCAGCACCGGCATCTGGCTGAGCCCCTGGATCGTTTCCGAGACGATGTAGAAATGCTCGCAGGCATGCAGCGGTACGTTGACGCCCGCCATACGGCCCACCTCATGCCCCCACATGCCAGCGCAGTTCACCACCATGTCACAAGCGATATGCCCTGTATCAGAGCCTGAATCGGAGACCCAATCGACCCCCGTCACCCGGCGTCCTTCGCGGGCAATGCCGGTGACCTTGATCCTCTCCTTGACCAGCGCACCGCGCTGGCGGGCACCCTTGGCCAGGGCGAGCGCGATATTCCCCGGATCCGCCTGACCGTCGGTCGGCAGCCAGACACCGCCGGTGACGCCATCGAGGTTGATATGGTCGTAGCGCGCTTTCACTTCGGTCGGGGAGAGCTCCTCGACCGGCACGCCAAAGGCACGCGCCATGGCGGCATTTCGGTACAGCTCCTCCAGCCGTTCATCGGTCAGCGCGACCGAGACCGAACCCACCTGCCGCATACCGGTGGCAACGCCGGTTTCTTCCTCCAGCCCGAGGTACAGATCGGCGGAATAGCGCGCCAGCTTCGTCATGTTGGAGGATGCCCGCAACTGCCCGATCAGCCCGGCCGCATGCCATGTGGTGCCAGAGGTCAGCTGTTTGCGCTCCAGCAGGACCACATCCTGCCAGCCGAGTTTCGTCAGGTGATAGGCCACCGAACAGCCCACCACGCCGCCGCCGATGATGACCACGCGGGCCGACTTTGGAAGATCGCTCATCTCATGCTCTCCGAACCGATTTACGGATCAGAGTGGCACAGACTTGCGTCAGAAAATGCATCAAAAACGTCAAACGCGGGAATGTCTTATCCCCGACCCGTTTTTTCAAACCGGCGTTGGCGCCCCAGAATGCGCACTGTGGACGGTTTCAGACACCGGGCGGGTGCGGCGCTGTTTGCGCAGGGCAAAGGGGGTGATTCCAAAGACGGATTTGTAGAGCGAGGAAAACCCGTTGGGAAATCCGCAGGCCAAGCCGATCTCACGCACGCTGAGCGTGGTGTTCAGCAGCAGGTTGTTCGCCTTGCTGAGCCGCATTTCCCGGTAGAACCCGTTTGGCGTGGTGCCGAAAAACGTCCGGAACTTGCGCTCTAGCGAGCGGTTGGACAGGCCCAGTTCGGTGACGATACTGCGGATCGGCATCGGCTCTTCGATATTGGCCTGCATCAGGCGGATGCAATCGTCCAGATCCCGGTCGCCTGACGTGGTCGGCGCATGACCCGCAAAGGGTTGCAGCGAGGCAAAATCGCGGATGTGGTCGTGCAGCAGGATATTGGCCACCGTGACCTGCGCCGCCGCCGAGGTCAGCTGCCCAACAAGGGCCAGAACCACATCGGTGGTGGCGCCCATGCCGGCACAGGTCACCACCAGACCATCCTGACGGGCCAACGCATGGGCACCAAGATCCAGCCCAAGCTGTTCACGCAGCAGGTCCGAGTTCTCCCAATGGGTGGTATGCGCCCCTGCTCCTCCGGACTGGCTGCGGATATGGCGGGCGGCGGCCTCGGCCAGCAGATAGACCTGCGCGCCGCGGCTGGTGTAGCTTTGGATCACCCGGCCCAGCGACAGGCCCGGATGTGCCGGATCGGAATTGCCAAGGACAAAGGCAAAATCGGCCTCTGGCTTTGCGGCGAAACACTGGGTGTCAACGCTCAACCCCGAGCGGCAGCTGATCTGCCCGCCAGAGGCAGAGCGCACCGTCCAGTCGAACAGAGGGCGCGCCAGCACCCGATTGGTAATGCGCAGCGTGTCGGTGACTGCGGCCATTTCCGTCAGTACGAACCCATCGCAGACGAGAATGTCGAAATGCCAGCCTTGCGAGGCCTCTTTCAGATCCGAACCCTTCTGATCCACTCCGTGTACCCTCATTCAAACAGGACGTTAGGCCCGCAGGCGCGCGTTTTCCGGATCCCAGAGCGGTTCATCCTTCTGGACCACGGCCCGGTGCATTTGTCCGTAGATCTCCACCTCCAACTCGGTGCCGGGCGTGGCTAGATCACTGCGCACCATGCCCAGCGCGATCGAGGCTCCGACACGGTATCCCCAATCGCCCGAGGTGGTCTCGCCCACGATCTCGCCATCCTTCCAGATGCAGGACATGTAGGGCGCGTCCGCCTCACCCGCCTCGACAATCAGAGTGACAAACCGTTTGGCCGGGCCATCCTGCGCCTCTGCCGCCAGTACCGCCTTGCCGGGGAAATCATGCGGCTTGTTCAGTCGAATGAACCGGTCGAGGCCCCCTTCGATGACCGAATAATCGGTGGACAGGTCGCCCTTCCACGCGCGGTACCCCTTCTCGATCCGCAGGGAATTCAACGCGTACATGCCAAAGGGTTTCGCGCCTGCCTCCAGAACCGCCTCATAAAGCGCGGGAATATCATCTGGCGCGGCGTGGATTTCCCAGCCCAACTCCCCGGCAAAGGACACCCGCGCCAACCCGCAGTCGCGCCCGGAAACCCGCGCGCTCTGCACTGAAAGCCACGGCAGCGACAGATCCGCCTCGGTCCCGATGACGGTGAAGATCTCGCGCGCGGCGGGGCCAGTGACGATCAGGGTCGAGAAATCTTTCGTCCGGTCGCTGAGGGTGATCCATTCCGGCAGGTCATGGGCGAGCACATCGTAATCATGCCATTGCGCCGTGGCGGCGGTGATCAGCATATAGTGATCCTCGCCATGCCACATCACGCTCATCTCGGTCAGGATACGGCCGCGTGTATCGGTGAAATAGGCCAGCCCCATGCGCCCCGGTCCGGGCAGGCCGCCGGGGATCTTGCCGAGCAGCCAGTCGCGCGCGCCGGGACCCTTGACCTCGAACCGGGAAAATCCGGGCAGATCGAGCACACCACAATGATCGCGCACCGCCTCGCATTCCTCGCGGATGCGCGCCTCCCAGGGACCGGAACGGCCCCAGGTGCGTGTCGCCTCCTCGGAGGTGTCATCGTCGTCTTTCGCGAACCAGTTGGCACGCTCCCAGCCGTTATAGGCGCCCATCTGACCGCCCAGCGCCTTGACCCGCTCATGAACCGGCGACAGTTTCCGGTCGCGTCCGGCAGGCCATTCGTGGCGGGGGAAGTGCATGGCGTATTCGTGGCCGTAGACCTCCATGCCCTTGTCGACGCAGTACTGATGGTCGGTGTAATCGGTGTAGCGGCGCGGATCACAGGACCACATGTCCCATTCGGTCTGCCCATCGACAATCCATTCCGCCAGCACCTTGCCCGCGCCGCCGCCCTGCGCGATGCCAAAGGTAAAGACGCAGGCCTCAAAGGCGTTCTTCACGCCCGGCATGGGGCCAAGCAGCGGCAGCCCGTCGGGTGCATAGGGGATCGGCCCGTTGATTACACGGGACACGCCCGAGGTCGCCAGCGCAGGCACCCGCTCCATGGCGTCGGTGACGATTTCCTCGATCCGGTCCAGATCGTCGTTCCACAGCTGGAAGGAGAAATCCTCGGGCATGGGATCGGCGTCGGTATCCCAATGGGCGCGGCAGTTCGGCTCGTAGGGTCCAAGGTTGAAACCATGTTTTTCCTGCCGCAGGTAGTAGGACACATCCACATCGCGCAGGAGCGGCAGTTTCTTACCGGTCTCCTTGGTATGGGCCTCGATCTCGGGGATTTCCTCGGACAGGAGGTACTGGTGGCTCATCACCATCATCGGCACGGTGCGCCCGCCGTAGGGTTTGAACCATTCCCCCACCCGCTGCGCGTAATATCCGGCGGCGTTGACCACGTAATCGCAGGCGATATCGCCCTTGTCGGTGTGAACAATCCAGCCATCGTCTGTTTGCGTGACGCCTGTCGCCGGGCAGAAACGCAGGATCTTGGCGCCCAGATCACGCGCGCCCTTGGCCAGGGCCTGCGTCACCTGCGCCGGGTCGATGTCGCCGTCATTGGGATCATAAAGCGCCCCGGCCAGATCATGCGTTTCCAGGAAGGGATAGCGCGCCTTGGCCTCTTCCGGGGTCAGGATCTCCATCCCCATCCCCTGATAGCGGCCCATGGCGGCAGCACGCTCGAACTCCTGCATACGCTCCTTCGTATGCGCCAGACGGATTGATCCGGTCTGGTGGTAGTTCATCGGATAATCGACCTCATCGCCCAGACGTGCGTACAACTCGGTCGAGTAGCGCTGCATGTTCATGATCGACCAGGAGGTCGAAAAGGTCGGCACATTGCCCGCCGCGTGCCAGGTCGATCCCGCGGTCAGCTCATTCTTTTCCAGCAGCACGCAATCGCTCCAGCCGCGTTTGGCCAGATGATACAGGGACGAGCAGCCGACAACGCCGCCGCCAATGATGACCACGCGGGCCTTTGATGGAAAATCAGACATATCCGCTCCCTGTTGCTGCGGGTGTTATGGTTTCTGCGGCAGCCCGTCGGCGATCTCGTAGTAATCGCCCTTGCTGGCGCAAAAGATGTGCTTTTCGATCTTCAGCCCGCTGGGGTCCTCGACCGCGCCAAGGGCAAAGCTGATCGTGTCCTCGTCATGGGCCTTCCAGAACAGAAAGGAGCCGCAGCGCGCGCAAAAGCCCCGTTCGGCCCCCGTGCTGGCCGCGTACCAGCTGACCGGGCCGTGAAGGATCAACTCGGTCTCTGGCACATAGGCCGAGGCCCAGACACCGCCCGATTGCTTGCGGCACTGGCTGCAATGACACATCGACGGCCCTTGCGGCGCGGCGGCGGTTTGAAAGCGGATATCACCGCACAGGCAGGATCCCCGGATCATTGCACGCCCTCCAGCTGCGGCGTGCTGCTGGCGCCCAGAAGCACGCCATAGACGATGAAACAGACCGCCAGCAGGCGGCGGATCCAGACGTTGAACACCGCCTTCAGCGCCGCTTTGCCCATCAACACACCCAATAGGGTGAACCCCGTATAGCTGAGCGTCGTCAGCACCAGCGCGGTCGGCATGATCACCGACATCTGCTCCCAGATAGGCACGCCGGGCTGCACGAACTGGGAAAAGGCGGCAAGGTATCCGGCAACGCTTTTGGGGTTGATCGTGGCGACCGCCAGCGCGTGCAGGTAAACATGGCGTGCAGGGCGTTCCACTGCGGGCGTAGGGCGCGTTGCGTTGATCCAACCACGCACGCCAAGAAAGATAAGGAAGCCCGCCCCGATCACCTTGGCCACGAAGAACCCGGTGGGCGAGGCCGCGATCAGCGCCGTCACCCCCAGCGCCGACAGGATCAGAAAGGCGCTGGCCTGCGTCAGGATCGCCAGCACCCCCAGCATCGCCTTGGGCAGGCCCAGCGTCATGCCGTTCGAAATGCAATTCACTGCATTGGGGCCGGGCGTGGTGACAAAGACCACCCAGAACAGGGCAAACAGGGTCCAGGCTTCAAAACTCATAATGTGTCCTCTTCCTGCGCCGCCGTCACGTGCGCTGCAAATGCCGTCACCAGATCAGGATCGTTTTCCGAGACGATCTCCCACCACATGGCCCTTGCCTCTTTTGGCACCTGATCCATGTGGATGCGCGCAACCGCGTTGAGCAGAGCGTCGGGGATCTTGTAGCCGGACTTCAGTTCAATCTTGCGCCGCGACTTGCTGCCCCACTCATAGGCGATCCGAAACTTCTCTTCGGCTCGGTCCATATCTCCCGCACGTAGGCTCGCCACCGCATATCCTATGAACAAGCGGGCATCACTCGGCTTTCTTGGCTGTCCAATTCTCCAGTGCACCGCCAACCCGTGTTCACTTAGCCAACACGCCTTGTCAGTTCGCTCCGGCGTTGTCAGCCCATTGACGCAAGAACTCGAAGCCAGTGACGTAACCATTCCAAAGATCCAGAACACCAAAAATCCCGCAACCAGAATTGATATGAAGGCGCCTTTGCTCATCAATAAACGGGCGGGGCAATGACCCAGACCGCCACGGCGGGCGCGTCATATGGGTTGGCCCATTGGTAGGGTTCGTGGCGGATGCGGAAACTGTCGCCGGGACCGACGGTAAAGGCATGCCCGCCGATCACCAGATCCAGCTGCCCCGAAATCATGTAGCCAACCTCTTGAGTGGGGCGGTTGGCCGGGGTCTGCATGCGGGATTGCGGCGCAAAGGTGGAATGCACCATCTCAAAATCATCGGTCAGGTCCGGCGACAGCAGCTCCTCGATCAGACCTTCTTCGCCCGATCCCATCGGGCGGCGGGCACCTGCACGCACCACATAGCCCTGTTCGTCCGCAGGCACGTTGGAATGGGCGAATAGCATGGACATGGGCACGCCCAGACATTGCGCGATCTGGCGCAGATCGGAAATCGACGGTTCGGACAGGTCCCGCTCAACCTGGCTGAGCCAGCCCACCGACCGGTTCAGCCGCGCCGCGATATCGGACAGCGTCAGCCCGCGCGCCTTGCGCAGGGCGCGGATATCCGCGCCAAGGGTCGCTGTCTGTGGGGATAGATCACTCAATGCCGGTTCCGCTTCGTGAAAAAATAAACCTCTTTTTCACGCTGACTCATATTGCATGAAATTTCAAAGCATTTTTTCACGAAAGCCGCAGAAAGCCTGTCAGGCGGCAAAGACCTGTTTGAGGATGGCGCCCAGCTGATCCGCATCTTCCTGGGTGAAGGCATCGGGCTGGTCGCTGTCGATGTCAAAGACGCCGATTACCTCGCCCGCCTTGTTCCAGACAGGCAGCACCAGTTCAGACCGGGTGGAGGAGGCACAGGCGATATGGCCGGGGAAGGCCTCGACATCCGGCACCAGCTGCACTTCTCCGCTGCGCGCCGCCGCGCCGCAAACGCCGCGCGAGAACGGGATCTGCAGACAGCCGTGTCCGCCCTGGTAGGGGCCGATTTTCAGCAGCTCGGGCGCCACCACGCGATAAAACCCGGTCCAGTCGAACCGGTCATCGCTGTGATGCACCTCGCAGGCGACGGTGGCCATCAGGGCGACCTCATCGGTTTCGCCCTCGGTCAGGGCGACGATGGTCTTTGCCAAAGTGGTGTAATCGAGGCTCATCTGGTCGGCTCCCGGGTCGGTCTGTTCTGGTGCTGCTGTATCCCGCGCAGGCGCAGGCGACGCAAGGCCCCCTTCACGCGGCGGTGTTCATCGCGCCCCGCAGCCACTCTGCGGCATCGGATATGGCTTTATCCGCCTGCGGGATCACCTTGGTCAGGTTCAGGAAGCCGTGGATCTGCCCCGGATACCGCTTCACCGTGACGGGCACGCCTGCCTGCTCCAGCGCTGCCGCATAGGACAGGCCATCGTCCCACAGGGGATCATGCCCCGCCACCAGCACGAATCCCTGCGGCTGCCCGGCCAGATGGGTCGACATCAGCGGCGATATCTCGGGCGCCAGACGGTCCTGACCTTGGGGAATATACTGATCCATGTACCACTGCATCCGCGGCAGCGACAGCAGCGGGTGATCCTGCAAGGCCTGCACCGAGGCCGAGGTGAGCCGCGCATCCACAGCCGGATAGATCAAGAGCTGCGCCCGGGGCAGAGGTTTGCCCGCTTCCGACAGGCTGTGCATCAGGCTGGCCGTCAGATTCGCCCCCGCGCTGTCGCCCCCGACAGCAATGCGCGCCGGATCGATGCCAAGATCCTCCGCCCGCTCTAGCAAGGCCAGATAGGAGGCCAGCACATCATGCGCCGCCGCCGGAAAGGGGTGTTCCGGTGCCAAACGGTAGCTGACTGAAACAACCCGCACTCCGGCCCGCGCCGCCAGTTTCGCACACAGCGCATCATGGGTGTCGATACTGCCCTGTATCCAGCCGCCACCATGCAGATAGATCAGCGTCGGAAGGCTGTGCGCCCCGTCGCATCCGCCGGGGACATAGACACGCGCAGGCCGGGGACCATCGCCCCCCGGCAGGGTCATGTCGTTGCGCGTAACCGGCTCCCGGCATGGGGCATCGAATTTTTCCACGAAACCGGCCAGTTGCACCCGGCTATCCTCAACCGTCGGCTGGACTGCGGGATCGCGCACCAGACCAACCAGATCCGCAACCGCCTGCGCCTTGGGATCGGCCTGCCGCCCATCGACCACAGGCAAGGCCCCACCATAAAGCAGGCGCACCGCGCTCTCGGGCAGCAGCACCCGCAGCAAGGCCCAGATCAACTTCACTTTCTTCATTGGAAATCCCCCGCGCTCAAAATCACCTGCACCCCGCCAGAATTCACGGCGGAGACAGGGCTACTCTGCGGAGGAGAGGGCAACCGCGCAAGCCACGGCAGGTTGCAGGCACATAAAAGGGCAGAGAGGTCGCCCCCTCTGCCCTTCACTCACTGATCCGCGATCAGACCCGTTCGATAGCGATGGCGGTGCCTTCGCCGCCACCGATGCAGATCGCCGCAACACCGCGTTTCAGCCCGCGTTTCTCTAGCGCGTTCAGCAGCGTCACCATGATCCGCGCGCCCGAGGCACCGATCGGGTGACCCAGCGCGCAGGCGCCGCCGTTCACATTCACCTTGTCGCGGGAAATGCCCAGCTCGTGCATGAAGGCCATGGGCACGACGGCGAAGGCCTCGTTCACTTCCCACAGATCCACATCCTCGACCGACCAGCCGATCTGTTTCAGCAGTTTCTGGGCCGCCGGAACCGGTGCGGTGGTGAACCATCCTGGTGCCTGCGCGTGGCTGGCGTGGCCCATGATCCGCGCCCGCACCGTCAGACCCTTGGCTTCTGCCGCCTCTTCCGAGGCCAACACCAGCGCCGCCGCCCCGTCCGAAATCGACGAGGCATTCGCTGCGGTCACAGTGCCATCCTTGCGGAAGGCCGGTTTCAGGTTCGGAATCTTTTCCGGGCGGGCCGACTGGGGTTGCTCATCGGTGGTGATGACCTGTTCACCGCTGCGGGTGTGCAGCGTGACCGAGGTGATCTCATCCGCAAAAGCACCGGTGCGTTCGGCGTCCAGCGCGTTCGACAACGAGGCCAGCGCGTATTGATCCTGCGCTTCGCGGGTGAACTGGAACTTCTCGGCGCAATCCTCGGCGAAGGTGCCCATCAGACGACCCTTGTCATAGGCGTCCTCCAGACCATCGAGGAACATGTGGTCAATGACCTGCCCGTGACCGATCCGCGCACCCCCGCGCATCTTGGGCAGCAGATAGGGCGCATTGCTCATGCTCTCCATACCGCCCGCGATCATCGTGTCGGTGTGGCCAAGAGCGATCTGATCAAAGGCAATCATCGCCGCCTTCATGCCCGATCCGCACATCTTGTTGAGCGTCGTGGCCGGGACCTCTTCGCCCAGACCGCCTGCAAAACCAGCTTGCCGCGCGGGCGCCTGCCCCTGCCCCGCGGGCAGAACGCAGCCCATCAGAACCTCATCGACGGTGTCGGTTCCGGCCCCGGCGAGCGCTGCCTTGATCGCGGCGCCACCCAGTTCGGCAGCAGTCACGCCATCGAAAACGCCCTGGAACCCACCCATGGGGGTGCGCGCCGCTCCGGCAATTACAACGTGTTTCATGAAATTTTCCTCCAATCGTCGAAATTATCCATACAGAATGCTAAGGTTTGAGGTCTAGAGTCAGTGTGAAGTACAGAGAGACCCTCGGGGAACAAACATGAGCTTATCCAGTACGGTAACGGACGGTGCGCAGATCGTCACAGTGAATGCGGAGCGGATCGACGCGGCCATCGCGATTCGGTTCAAGGAAGACATGCGCTCTGCCACCGAAAGCGGACCCGACCGCGTGATTCTGGACCTGTCCGAGGTCCAGTTCATCGATTCCAGCGGTCTTGGCGCCATAGTCGCAGCCATGAAACAGCTTGGCAGCGGTCGCCGCCTTGATCTGGCTGGCCCGACCCCGATGGTGGAAAAGGTTTTCCGCCTCACCCGGATGGACACGATTTTCGATCTATATGGCTCGCTGACCGAAGCGATGTCTGAACCCAAAGTCGGCACGTGATTCCGTATATGATCCTCCGCGCAAAGCGAGAAACGAATGGTTGAAACCTTTGCCTGCTCGTTCACGGCAACAGAGCTTGATGCCCGGTCCGGCATTACGCAGGTTGTGAAACGGCTGCGCGGACTGGGCATCCCCGAGTTGCGGGTCGATGAAGTCCAGATCGCGCTGGCCGAAGCCGTGAACAATGTGGTCGAGCACGCTTATGCGGGCAAGACCCCGGGAGACGTGCGGATCCGCTGTTCCCTGGAACCTGAGCGTCTGTGGATCAATATCACCGATGCCGGCGCCCCCTTCCCCGAAGGCGAACTGCCCGAAGGCAAGCCTGCAAATCTGGATGTGGCGCCGGAAGATCTCCCCGAAGGTGGCTTTGGCTGGTTTCTGATCCGGGAGCTGACAAGCGACATCCACTATGAACGCAGCGCCGGCAACAACCAGCTGTCCTTGTGTTTCGAAATTCAGGTGACCCGGGCCTGATCCCATTTTCCGGCCCCCTGTTTTGATCTGGTACCGGCCTGTCGCTGTACCAGCCGCAGAGCTTTTATTGCTCCAAACCCGTATGTTCTAAAGCGTCCTGCCAATAACACGCCGAGTGCGCCGCAGGGGTGGCTCCGGACTTCGCCTCAATTGCGCCACACATTTACCCCCAAATCGCCTGAAATATGTGCTTTCTGTTACATCAGAAGCTTTTGATAGCTGTCCCTGGCGCTACGTTCCACTGCCCCCATCGTGCATGTTGCGCCGGGGAACATCCTCTCCCCTTCCACTGCATGCATGGAAATCTCGGCCACGGTTTTGCACCGCTACCGGAAATGGCCGTCTTTTGTTACGCCGAACACGCGACAAGCATGGATGCCTTTCGCATTGCCTTCGGCGGCGAAGCCACTAGTGTTTCGCTGCTATTCAAGAGGGAGAGGCATATGCGCGATTTTCAACAACCCGGACGCTCTGCGGTCTTTGCACAGAACGGTATCTGCGCCACATCGCACCCCCTTGCGGCCGGCGCTGCCATCGACATTCTGAAACGCGGCGGCAACGCCATGGATGCGGCCATCGCCGGGGCGGTTCTGCTCGGCATTTGCGAGCCGCAGATGACCGGGATCGGCGGCGATTGCTTTGTGCTATATACGCGTCCTGGCAGCGATGAAATCCACGCGCTGAACGGGTCCGGCCGGGCACCTGCCGCCGCCAATGCCGCAGATCTGCGCGCCGAAGGGCTGAGCGCCGTGCCGCTGCGCAGCCCGCATGCGGTTACCGTGCCGGGCGCCATCGACGCCTTTTGCCACCTGTCGCAGACCGAAGGCAAACTGGGCCTTGATGCGATCCTGTCCCCCGCAATCCACTATGCCGAAACCGGCGTTCCGGTAGCGCCGCGTGTTGCCTTTGACTGGGCCAATGACGCGGACACCCTGCAAGGCGCGGCCCGCGACAGCTATCTGATCGGGGGCAAGGTCCCGACCGTTGGGCAGATCTTCCGCGCCCCGGGCCAGGCCGAAGTTCTGCGCCGGATCGCCAAGGACGGTCGCGATGCCTTTTACACCGGTGAAATCGCCGAAGACATGGTTGCCGCGCTCAACGCGCTTGGCGGCGTGCACACGGTTGATGATTTCGCCGCTACCGCCTGCATGTCGGTGACGCCGGTTTCCGGCGATTACAAAGGCACCGATCTGGTCGAGCATCCGCCGAACGGTCAGGGCGCGACCGCCATCCTGATGCTGAATATCCTGAAACATTTCGACATCGCGGGCATGGACCCCTTTGGCGCCGAACGCGCCCATATCGAGGCCGAAGCCGCCAAGCTGGCCTATGATGCCCGCAACCGCTTCATCGCCGATGCCGATCATACCACCCGGCTGGACCACATGCTGGCGCCCGAAACCGCGGCCAAACTGGCCGCACTGATCGATCCGAAACGCGCCATGGCCGCCGCCGCCCCGCTGAGCGAGGCCGTGCACAAGGATACGATCTATATCACCGTGGTCGATAAGGACCGCATGGCCGTGTCGCTGATCTACTCGATCTTCCATGGCTTTGGCTCGGGCATCGCCTCAGACAAATTCGGCATCCTGCTGCAGAACCGGGGCGCCGGTTTCACCCTGGAAGAAGGCCACGCCAACGAATTGGGCGGTGGCAAACGGCCGATGCATACGATCATCCCCGGCATGCTGCGCCAGAACGGGCGTGTGACGATGCCTTTCGGTGTGATGGGCGGTGCCTATCAGCCCAATGGCCACGCGCGTTTCGTCTCCAACCTTACTGATTTCGGCATGGAGCCGCAGGCCGCCATGGACGCACCGCGTAGCTTCTCGGACGCAGGTGTCATGAAGGTCGAGCGTGGCTATTCCGACAAGGTGCGTCAGGAGCTGACCGAGATGGGCCACAAGGTGGAGATCCCCGAAACGGCGATTGGCGGCTCGCAGGGCATCCGCATCCACGATGGCGATCTGCTGGAAGGCGCCAGCGACCCGCGCAAGGATGGCTGCGCGCTCGGCTACTGATCCGGCCTCACCGGTGCTTCGCTGCAGCAAAGGCGCAGCGGGGCACCGGACGCGATCCGGTGGCTAGTTCAGCTGGTATTGCAGGGAATAGGCCGCGCCGTCGAATTTGCCGAACATTTCCGAAAGATCCGGATGGCTGATCGGTTCGCCGGAATAATCGGCAACCAGATTCTGCTCGGACACATAGGCCACGTAGTAGGTCTGATCGTTTTCGGCCAGCAGATGATAGAAGGGTTGATCCTTCACCGGCCTGCTTTCTTCGGGAATGGATTCGTACCATTCCTCGGTATTTGCAAAGGCTGGATCGACGTCAAACACCACCCCGCGGAAGGGATGCTTCCGGTGGCGGACGACCTGGCCCAGGTTATATTTTGCGCGCGTTCTCAACATGGTCTTGCTGCCCCCGTCTTTTGTTACTAACGCGGATGCGCGGCAGATGTCCAACTCTTGAGGCAAATTTTCGAGGAAACAGACTGTGAACCTTGCTCTGACAGTGCTTGAAATCGTGGCTCCCGTCTTCCTGCTTGCCGGGGTCGGGTTCGCTTGGGTGCGGCTTGGATTTGAGTATCGGATTCAATTTGTTACCCGTCTGGCCATGACGCTGGCGGTGCCCTGCCTGATCTTCACAGCGCTGATGAAAACCGAGCTGGACAAGGCCGCGATCGGTTGGTTCGTGCTGGCTGCCCTTGCCGGGCATGCGCTGCTGGCATTGGCAGGCGCAGCACTGGTGCGCGTGATGCAGCTGGAGCGGCGCAGCTATCTGGCGCCCTTCATTTTCGGCAATACTGGCAACCTTGGCATTCCGCTGTCGCTCTTTGCCTTTGGCGAGGCGGGCCTTGGCTATGCGGTAGCGATGCTCGCGGTTTCTGCAGTGCTGTCCTTCACCTTTGGCATCTATCTGGTCGCCGGTGAAGGCGGCGGCAGCAAGGCGCTGCGTGAACCGATGGTCTGGGCCACGCTTCTGGGCGCGCTCTTTCTGTGGCAGGGCTGGCAGACGCCGCAATTCCTGACCAATGCGCTGGATCTGATTGGGCAAATGGCAATTCCACTGATGCTGATCACCCTTGGCGTTGCGGTGGCGCGGCTGACACCGGGCAAGACCGGCCTGGCCGTGTTGCTGTCGCTGATCAAGGTGACGCTCAGCGCGGCCATCGGCTGGGGGCTGGGGCTGGCATTCGGGCTCGATTACACGGCATTCGGCGTTCTGGTGCTGCAGCTGGCAACGCCCGTGGCGGTGACGTCTTACCTGCTGGCCGAGAAATTCGAAGCCGATGCGCAGGCGGTTGCTGGCATGGTGGTGGTTTCCACGCTGATGTCCGTTGCAGCTCTGCCTCTCCTGCTGTCCCTGCTTCTGGAAATGTGATTTCATCCACAGGCGCAATTCGCTAGACTGCCGCCAAAATAAAAAAGGCAGAGGCAATGAGCAGAATCATCGTCGCCCTGATCCTCCTGTTGGCGGTTGCCTCCTGTGGGGGTGGGTACAAGTCCCCGCCGCGCAATCTTGATAATGCCTGCAGCATTATCAAACAGCGGCCTGAATACCTGAAAGCCTTCCGCGCGACCGAACGGCGCTGGGGTGTTCCCGTGCACGTGCAGATGGCCACAATCTATCACGAGAGCCGTTTTGACGGCGATGCCCGCACGCCGCACAACTATCTTCTGGGCGTCATCCCGATGGGCCGCCAGTCCAGCGCCTATGGCTACAGCCAAGCCCTGGACGGCACCTGGGACGATTACCGGCGCGACACAGGACGCCGTCGGGCCAAGCGCGACCGGATCAAGGATGCCGCGGATTTCATGGGCTGGTACATGAACAAGAGCCGCGAAAAGAACGGCATCGCGCTTTATGACGCGCGCAATCAGTATCTCGCCTATCACGAAGGGCACAGCGGCTATGCCCGCGGCAGCTATCGTGCGAAATCCTGGCTGATGCGGGTGGCGAGCAAGGTGGAATCTCGCTCCTTGATGTATCAGGCGCAGCTGGCCACCTGCCGTAAGTTCCGCTGACCCCCCAGGCACGTGCCACAACGAATTGGTTCCCTTCCGGGCTGCCCCAGGGAAACGCTTAAGGGGGGGCACTCCCGCCAGTCTCGAACCCTTCTGTGAAGGGTCCTCCCCCGTTGGGCCCGGCACCGCCTGACGGCGGTGCGACCCGCGCCACGGGCGCCAGTGCTCCACAGAATGTTCAGATATAACCGAGCGCGCCACGCCCTGGCGTGGCGCCCGGCCCAACACCGCCAAGGGGTTCGGGCAAAGCCCGGGCACCTGCGGGGGCGGGAGCCTTCAGCTGTATGATTGACGGCCTACCTACAGACAAGGTCAGGCTCGACAGTAGTCAGCGGGATCCGCTGCCTGCGCCCGTAGTGAAGAGGAAGGAGGATAGCTTGCCCCCGGTTTCCAGAGCGCCCAGAACCACCGTCGTGCGGCCCCCGGCGCTGTCATGCACAACCCATTTGCGCAATTCGACCGGGTCATCGGTGAACATCAGCTCCAGCCCGCCGTATTCGGGGTTCTCCGGGTCCTGCGCCTGCAGGATCGTTGTCGTTCCGTCGAACTGGTGGCCCACAACCATATCGGCTTGCCCCAGATCAACAGTTTTGGCCAGGATGATCGACAGCGGCGTACGCTTCAGCGGATAAGTCTCCGGCGGCTGGTTCGATTTCGGATCATGGATCACCACCGACCCGGCCCCGGCCACCACCGTGGCGCCATTTTCGCCATCATATTCGAACCGCATCCGGCCCGGCCGATGGATATACAGCTTGCCGGTGGACAGCGTGCCATCATCGTTGATCTGGGTAAAACTGGCCTCGGCCGTGGTCAGGGCGTTCAGGTAAGCCGACAGTTCCGACAGGCTCAGCTTCTCTGCCGCCCAGGCAGCAGGGGCACACAGGATCAGCGCCGCGACAAGTGCAATCTGTTTCATGACCCTTAGATAAGCCCTGACTGTGGAAAAGGAAGAGCCACCCGCCGCTGCGGGAGACCCTGCGCACCCATCCGCCGATCTACTGTTCGGGGACCAGGATTTCCCGTTTGCCGACGTGGTTCGCCGGAGACACCAGCCCTTCGTCTTCCATCTGCTCAACCAGACGCGCGGCCTTGTTATAGCCAATCGCCAGTTTGCGCTGGATGTAAGAGGTAGAGCACTTGCGGTCCTTGATCACGATCTGCACGGCGGAGTCATACAGCGCATCCTCGCCCGTGGTATTGCCGCCGGTGGACAGCCCCAGAACCGCGTCGATGTCGTCGGCCTTCTCGTCATCCGGGCCATCCAGAACCGTGCCCACATAGGCAGGCGGGCCGAATTGCTTCAGATGGGTGACGACTTCCTCGACCTCTTCGTCCGACACGAAGGGACCGTGGCAGCGGGTGATCTTGGCGCCGCCCGCCATATAGAGCATATCACCCATCCCCAGCAGCTGCTCTGCACCCATTTCGCCAAGGATGGTGCGGCTGTCGATCTTACCTGTCACCTGGAAGGAAATCCGGGTGGGGAAGTTCGCCTTGATGGTACCGGTGATCACATCGACCGAGGGACGCTGAGTGGCCATGATCAGGTGAATGCCCGAGGCCCTCGCCATCTGCGCCAGACGCTGAATGCAGGCTTCGATTTCCTTGCCAGCCACCATCATCAGGTCGGCCATCTCGTCGACGATCACAACGATATAGGGCAGTGCCTCGGGTGCGAACTCTTCGGTCTCGAACACTGGCTCGCCCGTGTCATCGTCAAACCCGGTCTGCACCGTGCGGGAGAACATCTCACCCTTGGCAAGCGCCTCTTTCACGCGACCATTGTAGCCTGCGATATTGCGCACGCCCATCTTGGACATCTTGCGATAGCGGTCTTCCATCTCGCCCACGACCCATTTCAGGGCGACGACCGCCTTTTTCGGATCGGTCACAACGGGCGACAGAAGATGCGGAATGCCATCATAGACAGAGAGTTCCAACATCTTGGGGTCGATCATGATCAGGCGGCATTCATCCGGTGTCAGCTTGTACAGCAGCGACAGGATCATGGTGTTGATCGCCACCGATTTACCGGACCCGGTGGTACCCGCGATCAATAGGTGCGGCATCTTCGAAAGGTCCGCCACCATGGCGTCGCCACCGATATCCTTGCCCAGCGCCAGCGGCAGGTTCTGGGTGCCATCGCCATAATCGCGGCTCGACAGGATTTCGCGGAAGCTGACCATTTCCCGTTTTTCATTGGGCAATTCGATGCCGATCACCGAACGTCCCGGCACGGTCGAAACACGCGCCGACAGGGCCGACATGGAGCGGGCGATATCATCCGCCAGACCGATCACCCGACTGGCCTTCAGGCCCGGCGCTGGTTCCAGTTCGTACATGGTGACGACGGGGCCGGGACGGACCGAGACGATCTCCCCCTTGACGCCATAGTCATCGAGCACCGATTCCAGCATCCGCGCGTTCTCTTCCAGCGCCTCATCGCTCAGATGATGACGCTCGACCGCCGCAGGATTGGCCAACAGCGACAGCGGCGGCAGGTCGAAATCACTAGAATCGTTCTCTTCAAAGGCCAGCCGCGGCTGGGCTTCCGCCTTGGCGCGGGTCGATGGCTCCGGCGCGCGGCGCTGGGGCTGCTCCACAACCACCTTGCGCGGCTCTGCCACCGGGATGGTCAGGCCCTCGGCGGGTTGCTCTGCGCGAGCCGTGATCGCGGGCTCAGCGGCTTCAGCAGGCGCGTAGGTCGGCAACTCCTCGGCTGGGACCCGATCGGGCTCCAGATCGGCGCCATATCCGGTGTCTGCTGCAGGCGCCCCAACGGTCGGCGCGGGCGGAACCTGCGACAGCCCGGGGGCGGCAGGCGCCTCGGCACTGAATTCTGCCGGAGCAGCAGGGGCATGCGCTGCGGTCAGTGGTGGTTCGGGCGGCAGCCCCGCATGGGGCGCGGGATCGGGATTGAAGACCAGCGGCTCAGGACGGCGACCGCGCCCCTTGGTCAGGGGCAGGTTCGGATCGGGTTCCGGCGGCTGCCCAGCAGCGCGACGCACACGCACGGCATTTGCGATCTTCTGCGAAATCCGGTCATCACCCGGCAGATCCTCATCACTGATCTGCGGTGCGCTCTCGACCAACTCGGGCTGCGGCATCGGCGCATTAGCCAAATCGGGATCAGCGCGGCGGATCAGATTGGGCACCCGAGAGAACAATCCGGTTTTTGTCGGTGCGGCAGGCGCTGCGACCTCGATCGGCGGAGGCGCAGTCACATCGGTTTCGAACATCTGAGGCTCTTCCTCCTCCTGTCCGAACCAGGCCGTATCATCTTCGGCGGCCCTTGCCTGTTCTGCGGCGGCAGCGCGTTTTTCACGATAGGACAGCGCCGCCTGGACACCGCTGGAGGCGCCACGGCCCAGAAGGCTGGCAAGCGTGCCATAGGCCAGGATAAGACCGACCAGCAGGAACCGTCCGGCCCGCTGCAGTTCCGCACGCGAAAAGCCGCAGACAAACGTGCCAAGCGCCAGCATGCCAATGGCCATCAGCAGCGACATCAGCTTGACCGCGAAATGCGAACTGATCGGCACCAGCGTCAGAAGCGCCCCCATCACGGTATCGCCAAACAGACCTCCAAGGCCAAAACTATGAGTGGCGCGCCATTCTGCGCCCGGCACCAGCGTCGCTGCATAGACCGAGCCCACGGCGATCAGAACCGGTGCAAAGACAATCCGCCCGATGACCCGCTCGGCACCCTGATGCAGCAGGAAGCGAACACCCCAGGCCAGCAGCGTCACCGCAAGGGCCACGCCGCCCCAACCGACAACCATGAACAGCGGCGCCGCCACAGAAGCCCCCATCCGGCCCATCCAGTTCTGAACCGGCGCATCGGTGGAGACCATCCAGTTGGGATCATCCGGCGTATAAGAGCCGATCATCGCGGCTGCCATCAGGCCCAGCCCCAGAAGAGCGATCCCGATCAGTTCCTTACCGCGCTTTTCGATGGCTGCCTGCATGTTGCTGTCAAGCAACGGATCGCGGCTGCGGGTTTGAAATGCCATGCCTACCTCGGTTCCATTTTTCGGCGCCTGCCCCGCTTGTGCCGCGGGATCCTGGCATCCGGTGGTCTATTGATTTTGGCCGCGCGCCCCCAGCCGGGGCCGCGTGGCAGTCGTATCAGTACAGACAACTGCGCAGGGTGGTCAGCGCCGTCTGTGTTGCCTCCGCCGGGGCGACCAGCGCCACGCGGATATATCCTTCGCCCGGGTTCTGCCCCGGCGCGCCTTGCGCCAGATAGGCGCCTGGCAGCACCCGCACGCCCGTCTCTTTCCAGAGCTTCAGCGCTGCCGCCTCGCCGCCGTCCTTGACCGGCAGCCACAGGAAGAACCCCGCTTCGGGGGACATGTAGCCATCCAGACCGTCAAACACCTGATCGGCGATCTGGTATTTCTCCTGATAGAGCGCACGGTTTTCCTCTACGTGCGCCTCATCGGCCCAGACACGCGCTGCCGCAGCCTGCAACGGGCCGGGCATCGGTGCGCCGCTATAGGCGCGCAGCTGCTTGATGCGGGCAATGCATTCGGGGCCGCCCGCGATCAGACCGGCACGCAGCCCGGGCAGATTCGAACGTTTCGACAGGGAGTTGAACAGCACCACACGTTCGGGATCGGCGCCCAGTTCCTGCGCTACGGTCAGCGCGCCTACGGGCGCAGCATCGCGGTAGATTTCGGAATAGCATTCATCCGCAAAAATGCGGAAATCGTGTTTTTCCGCCAGCCGGATCAGATCGGCCCAGTAGTCGCGCGTGGTCACTGCGCCCTGCGGGTTGGCAGGCGAGCAGATATAGGCCACCGCTGTGCGGTCCAGCACCTCGGTGGGCAGGCTGGCGTAATCGGGCAGATGGCCGGTTTCGGCCGTGGCAGGCACGAACACCGGCTCGGCGCCGACGGAAATCGTCGCCACCATGTAAACCTGATAGAAGGGATTCGGTATAAGCACCGCCGGACGGGCGCCGTTCTTGGTTTCCGGGCACAGGGCCATCGCCGCATTGTAGAGCCCTTCGCGGGTGCCGTTCAGCGCCATCACCTGCCGGTCCGCATCCATCTTCACGCCATAGCGGCGCGCGATCCAGTCAGACATTGCGCCGCGCAGTTCCTCGGAGCCTTCGTTTGGCGGGTAGTTGTTAAACCCGGCCGCGTTCTCCGCAATCACATCCGTGACCCAGGCGGGAAAGGTGTGTTTCGGCTCACCAATGGTCATATGCACCACATCCCCGCCGGGCGTATGGTGGTCAAGCAGCGCCCGCAGACGCGGAAACGCATAGGGCGGCAGGTTCGAAAACCGCTCTGGGAAGTTCATCACAATTGCCTCAGTTTCGGGATCATTCGTGCCCCGTTTGCAGATAAGGTACAGAGCGTGGGCGCCTGCGTCCAGCCGCATAGGGCACCCACGGTCCAGTTGTGCTTTTGCAACAACGTGCAGCAGCCGTCAGATCAACACAGCGCCGCCTCGACGCTGGCCCCGATCCGCAACAGTGCCTCTTCGCAATCCGGTTGCCCCAATAGCTGCAAGCCGCAGCTGGGTTTACTCGTGGGCAAGGACAGCGCGCAAAGCCCCATCAGGTTGCCGATCCGGGTATTGCGCAGGGTCAGAAGATTGGCCCGGACGTAATAGACATGATCGCTTTGCAGTTGTACCATGTTCGGCGGCAGAATCGGGCAGGAGGGCGTCAGCACCGCGTCAAAGCCCGCCACCGCCTGATCCCAGACCATCCGGCATTGTTCCAGCTTGGCCCAGGCGGCCACATAATCGGGACCACTGTGCTGGCCGCCAGCGCGGAACCGCTCCAGGATTTCGGCAAACATCAGATCCGGGCTCGCCTCGATCACATCCTTCCACAGACCATAAGCCTCTGTGGTATAAAGAATTCCGCTCAGATCCATGGCGTCCTGCAGCTCCGGCACCTCCAGCGGTACGATCTCAGCGCCGGCTGCCTTCAGCTTGCCCAGACACTCCACATGGGCAGCGGCGACTTCAGGCTCCAGATCATCGCGCGCCACGGTGCGCAGATCGGCAAAGCGGCGCCCCTGCAGCGACGCTGGGTTGCGCAGGTCCGGGCCCCCCGTGCCCTCCAGCAGCCCCAGCATCAGGCCCGCATCTTCGACCGAACGCGCCAGCGGACCGACAGTGTCGAACTTCAGGCACAGTGGCACCACGCCCTCTAGGCTGATCCGACCTGCCGTGGTCTTAAGCCCCACAAGGTTGTTCCAGGCCGAAGGGATGCGCACCGAACCGCCGGTGTCCGAGCCAATACCGCAGGCCGCCAGACCAAAGGCCACCGAAGCCGCCGCGCCAGAGGACGATCCCCCCGGCGCCGCGCCCTCATCATTGACGCAGGGCGGGGTTTCCTTAACCGGGTTCAGTCCCAGCCCGGAGAAGGCCAGCTCGCTCATGTGAGTTTTGCCCAGGCAGACGGTGCCCATGGCGGTGGCATTGGCCAGAACCCGTGCGTCCTGATCCGGCACCCGGCCTTTGAGCAGGTCCGATCCCGCCTCGGTACCGGTTCCGGCACTGTCGAACAGGTCTTTCCAGCTGATCGGCACCCCATCCAGCGGCGAGCGCCGCAAATCCATCCGCGCCCGCTCGGCCGCGGCTTCCGCTTCGGCCAGGGCGCGCTCATGCGTAACCACGGTATAGATCCGGTCGCGCAGCGGATGCGCGTCAATGGCCTCCAGGTAGCATTTGGTCAGCGCAACAGGATCGATCTCCCCTGCCCCAATGCCGCGCCCCAGATCCGCAGCCGTCATCTTCAGCCAGTCCTGCATCCGCAAAGTCTCCCGTCGCGTGTTCCATATGTTTTGCCGGGGACGGTAACGGCAGCAGCGCTGAGGGACAATCCCGCGCACCTGCAAGACCGGACAATGCGATGGACATTCCGAATGCAAGGCGCATATTGCAGGGCATGAAGAACAGCTCCGATATCCTGATTGTCGGCGGCGGGCTGAACGGCCCTGCCCTGGCCCTGGCGCTGGCCCAGACTGGCCACAGCGTCACCGTCATTGATGCGCTGCCCAAGGTCGCCCTGAAGGACGAAGGCTTCGATGGGCGCGGCTATGCGCTGGCGCTGGCCTCCAAACGTCTGCTCGACCGGATCGGCGTTTGGCAACACGTCGCGGACAATGCGCAGCCGATGCTGGAGATCAAGGCCTCCGACGGACACGCCGGAGAGGGGCCCGCGCCGTTCTTCATCCATTTCGACCATACCGAGATCGAAGACGGGCCGATGGGCTATATGGTCGAGGATCGCTTTCTGCGCCGCGCCTTTCAGCAGGCGATGGAGGACGCGCCCCGGATCACCACGCTGAATGGCCGCCGCGTGGTGGCGCAGGCACCGGATCAAAGCGGCGTCACCCTGACGCTGGATGATGGCGCCGAGCTGCGCGGTCGCATGCTGGTCGGCTCGGACGGACGCAAAAGCGGCACCGCCGCCCGCGCCGGGATCAAACGCACCGGCTGGGACTACGGCCAGACCGCGCTGGTCTGCGCCATCGACCACGAAAAACCCCACCACGGCATCGCGCATCAGTTCTTCATGCCAGCGGGGCCGCTGGCCATCCTGCCCCTGCCCGGCAACCGCTCCTCCATCGTCTGGAGTGAAAAGACTGAGACCGCTGAAGCCATTCAGGGCCTGAACGACGCCGATTACATCGCCGCACTGAAACCCCGGTTTGGCGATTTCCTGGGTGAGATTTCTCTTGCGGGCAAGCGCTTTACCTATCCGCTGAACCTGACGCTCGCCAACAGTTTTATCGGGGACCGTATGGCGCTGATCGGCGATGCGGCCCACGGCATGCATCCAATTGCTGGTCAGGGTCTCAACGCCGGGCTGCGCGATGTTGGCGCCCTCGCCGAGGTGTTGACCGAGGCCACTCGGCGCGGCGAGGATATCGGATCATCGCTGGTGCTGGACCGCTATCAGCAGTGGCGCCGCTTTGACACCGCAACGCTGGCGCTGGCGACGGATACCTTCAACAAGCTGTTCTCGAACGACAACCCGCTGCTGCGGCTTGGTCGCGATATCGGCATGGGTCTGGCAGGCGCCGTCCCGGGCCTGCGCCGCGGCTTCATGCGCGAAGCCGCCGGGCTGACCGGCGATCTGCCGCGACTGTTGCAAGGCAAGCCGATCTGAGCCACTCCGCCTGATCAGGGCGCAACCGCGCCGCGCGACAGCGCGGCGCCGGGCCCAAGTCCCAACCTCTTGCTTGGGCGCAGCCAAAGGACAGGCCGGACGCGGGAGTATCCCGGCTTCGCCTCACTCCAGCGGGCGGGCCTCGTCCACCAACATCACCGGGATCCCATTGCGGATCGGGAAGGCCAGATTGGCAGGTTTGGAAATCAGCTCCTGCGCCGCGGCGTCGTATTCCAGAACTGCATTGGTCACCGGGCAGACCAGCGCCTCCAGCATGCGACGGTCAAAGGCGGGCGCGGCGGTGTGTTCTTCACTCATTGCAGGGGGTCCTCACTTGAACCGCTTCGCAAAGCGAATTCGATCAGGGTGACAAGGGTTTCGCGCCTTGTGGCAAGGCAGGGCGCCTCTAGCAAGGCCTGTTTGTCCTCGGGGTCGAAATCCAGCAGCATCGACAGGGAATTGATCAACAGCTCGTCATCGGCCTCCTGCAACGATTCCCAATCCGTCGACAGGCCGCGTGCCGCGAAAAAGCGTTCCAACAGCTCCAGCAGGTCCCCCCGTTCGAACCCGCAATCCGGTTCGCTCCGGCCCAGATCACCCTCAAAGCCGCTCCAATTCACCTCGCAGCGACGGTAGGGCGTGAAGCCATCGCATTCTTGCACCACCCGGAACCGGGATATCCCGGAGAGGGTGATCAGATAGCGCCCGTCATCGGTTTCGGAAAATTGCGATATGCGCCCGGCACAGCCGATGGCATGCAGCCCCTCGGCATCACCGCTGCGCAGCGGACAGGGCTGTACCATCCCGATCAGCCGCGTGCGCGTCTTCAGCGTGTCTTCCAGCATCTGAAGATAACGCGGTTCGAAGATATGAAGGGGCAGCTTTGACCGGGGCAGCAATAGCGCCCCGGGCAAGGGAAACACGGGAATCGTGTCAGGCAGATCTGCAGGCTTAAACATAGCCTTCAGTTTAGCGCGCAGGTGCCTTTAGGCAAATATCATCGAGCTCAGCTTGCGGCGCCCGTTCAGAACAACCGGATCGTTGGCAGGCAACGCCTCGAAGATGGTGAAGAGCTGCGCCTTGGCCGCGCCGTCGTTCCATTCGCGATCACGGCGGAACAGCTCCAGAAGTTCGGTCACCGCCGCCTCGGCATCACCAGCCGCATGCAGAGCCTGCGCCAGATCGAAACGCGCTGCATGGTCGGCCGGGTCGGCTTCGACCTTGGCGCGCAGATCGGCTACCGGACCGGCATTCTGCGCCTGACGGGCCAGCTCGATCTGGGCCCGAGCCGCTTCGATCTCGGGCGCGTCGGAAATCTCGGCAGGCGCGCCGTTCAGGATTGCCTCGGCCTGATCCAGATCTTCCATCGCGATATGCGCCCGCGCCAGACCACCATAGGCGGCGGCGTTCTTGTCATCCTCGCCCAGAACCGCGGCAAAGGTCTGCGCCGCATCGGCCGCTGCGCCTTCGGCGAGCATTTCCTCAGCCGCCTCCAGCGCCTCACCAAGGCCACCGCCTGCTTCCCCGCCTGCGGCCTCAATCACCTTTTTCAGGAAGGCGTCGATTTCGCTTGGCGGTAGCGCGCCCTGGAACATGTCGATCGGGCGGCCCTGCACAAAGGCCACCACTGTGGGGATCGATTGCAGCGGCAGCCCCTGCTGCGCCAGTGCCTGCGCCAGACGCTGGTTCTGGTCCACATCGATCTTGGCCATGGTGACCGCGCCATTGGCGCGCGTGACTGCCGCCTCCAGCGCCGGACCCAATGTCTTGCAAGGGCCACACCAGGGCGCCCAGAAATCGACGATCACCGGCGCCTGCATCGAGGCCTCGACCACGTCCTGCATAAAGGTCGCCTCTGTGACGTCCTTGATCAGATCACCTGCGGGCGTGGGCGCGCCCGCGCCTCCGAGAATATCCATCATGCTCTTGTTCTCCGTTTGGAACTTGCCCCCTATATGGAATCCCAAGGCCAAGAAACCAAGAGAGGAGTTGCCGCGTGCCGGTTCCGCGCATCGACATCTTTGCCCTGTCCGAGCGCCTGATGGCTATGGACGACGCGGCCTGGGCCCGTCACGCAAACCCGCTGAGCGTTTATAGCCGGGTGTCGTTTCTCCCGCTTATGACCCTCGCGGTCTGGTCTCATCTCTGGCTCGGGTGGGGCGCTTTAGCGCCGGTTGCTCTGGTACTGATCTGGACATGGTGGAACCCGCGCGCCTTTGGCCCGCCAGCCACAACCGACAGCTGGGCGGCGCGGGGCACCTTCGGCGAACGGGTCTTTCTGAACCGTGCCAAGGTGCCGATCCCACCGCATCACGCGCAATGGGCCAGGATCCTGACCCTGACCGCCGGGCTGGGCGTTGTTCCGTGGGCTTACAGGGTGTGGCAGCTGGACCCAGGTCTGACACTGTTCGGTCTCAGCCTGATGGTCGGCGGAAAACTCTGGTTCTTTGACAGGATGGTCTGGCTATATCAGGACATGCAGGCGCAACGCCCGGAATATGCAAAATGGCTGCACTGATGGCATGCCCTCCCGCGCCCGCAGACGCCCCATGGGGCGCCTTCATGCGGCCTTGGGCCGGGCAGCGCGTTACCGCGCTGCTGTTTCTCCACGACGGTGACGTCTGAACGCGGCACCGCGCCGTGCGTCAGCACGGCGCCCGGCCCAACTGCGGCGGGGCAATCAACGATTACTCCAAGGCAGGCGGGAGCGCCCCCGCCCTGCGCCTAGAGGTCGAAGGTGGCAAAGACCGGTGCGTGATCGCTGGGTTTTTCCCAACCACGGGCGTCCCGCAGAACGCGGCTAGAGTGACCTGCGCTGGAAATGTCGCCCGTCGCCCAGACATGATCCAGACGCCGCCCCTTATCCGCTGCATCCCAGTCCTTTGCCCGGTAGGACCACCAACTATAGAGTCGCCCATCGGGGATGTCCTGCCGGGTGATATCGACCCAGTCTCCTGCATCCTGCGTCTCGGCGAGGTGTTCGACCTCAACCGGGGTGTGGCTGACGATCTTCAGCAGTTTCTTGTGGTCCCAGACATCGTCTTCGCGCGGGGCGATGTTGAGGTCGCCGACCAGAATGGATTTCTGTGGCTTTTCGCCGTGGAACCAATCCCGCATGCCAGTGAGGTAGTCGAGCTTCTGACCGAATTTCTCGTTGATCTCGCGGTCGGGTTTGTCGCCGCCGGCCGGGACGTAAAAGTTGTGGATGGTGACGCCATTGTCCAGCTGACCTGCAATATGGCGGGCATGGCCCAGATCGGCAAAATCCATGCTACCGACCTCGGTGATGGGCATCCGCGACAGGATGGCGACGCCGTTGTACCCCTTCTGCCCTCGCGCGATCATGTGGGTATAGCCAAGCGCGGCAAAGCCCTCCATCGGGATCTTGTCGACCGGGCTCTTGCACTCTTGCAGGCACAGGACATCGGGCGCCTCTTCCTGCAGCAGCTTCAGCACGATCGGCTCGCGCAGGCGGACAGAGTTGATGTTCCAGGTGGCAAGGGTAAAGGGCATTGCGCGTCTCTTTCGTAACAGCGGGTCATGGCAGCGGCTCGGCGCCATTCTTGCCCTTCCGGCCCGCCGGATACCAGAGCCTATTTCCCTGGCTTCCCCCTATCACTCCCGGAAGTCCGCAGACAAAAAAAGGCCGGGCGCAAGGCCCGGCCCAGTCCAACAGGGAGGTGCATATCATGACCCGGATATGCGCGGGATGGGATCAGGGTAAAGATGACTGACAGACAGATCTTTGATCTGCGTCAACAGCTTTTCCCCGCAGGTTTCAAGCCCCGAACTGTCACAATCCGGTCAGGTCGACAGGCGGTAGCCACCGGATTCCGTTACCAGAATACGGGCATTGGAGGGATCGGGTTCGATCTTCTGGCGCAGGCGATAGATATGGGTTTCCAGCGTATGAGTGGTCACGCCGGCATTATAACCCCAGACCTCGTGCAGCAGCACATCGCGCGCCACCACACCGTCGTTCGACCGGTAGAGGAACTTCAGGATGTTGGTTTCCTTCTCGGTCAGGCGGATCTTGCGGTTGTCCTCTGTCTCCATCAGCTTCATCGCCGGTTTGAAGGTATAGGGACCCAACGCAAAGACGGCGTCTTCGGACTGTTCATGGGTGCGCAGCTGGGCGCGGATCCGAGCCAGCAGCACCGGGAATTTGAACGGCTTGGTCACATAGTCATTGGCGCCCGCGTCAAGGCCGAGAATGGTATCGGCGTCGCTGTCATGGCCGGTGAGCATCAGGATCGGTGCCTTGACGCCCTGTTTGCGCAACAGGCGGCACAGCTCGCGACCATCTGTATCGGGCAGCCCCACGTCGAGGATCACCAGATCATAGAGCGCTTCCTTGGCCCGCTCCATGGCGGCCTGACCGTTCTCTGCTTCGAAGACATCAAAGTCCTCGGTCATGATCAGCTGCTCGCTCAGCGCCTCGCGCAGATCGTCGTCATCGTCTACCAGCAAAATCTTCTTCAGTTGCGCCATGGCGGTGTCCTCCAGTTCGTGTGCAGACAGATGCGGTCAGCATCCCCCAACGACAAGGTATGCTGCAGAAGTTTCACGCCCTCGTGTCCGTCAGACAGGAATTGTTTCACTTCCGTTGCATTTGGGCCTAGGTAAGGGCTGTTATAATGTCACGAACTTCCGGATGGTCGCATGAGCCTGATGCCCACCATGATTGAATTGCTGGCCCGCGCACGGGTCGATTTGCGCATGGGCCTGCCCGTGGTGCTGGAGGGTGGCGACAGCGCGGCGCTGGCAATTGCCGTCGAAAGCCTGACGCCCGAGCGGCTGACGGAGCTTCTGGCCCTTGGCCCGGTGTCGCTGGCGCTGACCGCCCGGCGCGCCGAAACCCTGAAGGCGCGCGCCTATGATGAGGATCTCGCGCGCATCCAGGTCCCCGCTCAGGCCTCCTTGCAGTGGATACAGGCGCTGGCCGATCCCGCCGATGATCTCAATACACCGATGAAAGGCCCGCTCACCAGCCTGCGCGACGGATCCGCCGATCTGCACCGTCTGGCGATTGCCCTGATGAAATCAGCGCGGCTGCTGCCCGCGGCGCTACTGGTGCCCGTCAACACGGCCCCCCAATTCGCATCCGAGTACGGGTTGACCCGAATCGCCCGGGCTGCTGCCGAACCGCTGCTCAGCCAAAGCTCACCCCTGCATCCGGTGGCCGCCGCCCGCCTGCCGATGGTCGCTGCCGAGGCGGGCCGGTTACACATCTTCCGCCCCGAAGACGGCGCCGAGGAACATTATGCGGTCGAAATCGGCCGCCCCGACCGCAGCAAACCCGTGCTGGCGCGGCTGCATTCGGCCTGTTTCACAGGCGATGTTCTGGGCTCGCTGAAATGCGACTGCGGACCGCAGCTGCGCGGGGCACTGGCGCAGATGGGAGAAGAGGGCGCAGGCGTGCTGCTCTACCTCAACCAGGAAGGCCGCGGCATTGGCCTGGCTAACAAGATGCGCGCCTACAGCCTGCAGGACCAGGGCTTTGACACCGTCGAGGCAAACCACCGGCTGGGGTTTGAGGATGACGAGCGCGATTTCCGCCTTGGCGCTGCGATTCTGAAAGAGATGGGATTCAGCTCCGTCCGGCTGATGACGAACAACCCCAACAAGATTGCCATGATGGAAAAGACTGGCGTTGCGGTGGCTGAACGGGTGCCGCTGAAGGTCGGCGAAAACGCCCATAACGCGGGTTATCTCGCGACCAAGGCGGCGAAATCCGGGCATCTCTTGTGATCCCCCCCGCGCTGTCGCCCCGGGATCTGGTTCTGACCCCGCGCGGTCTGCGCTTCATGGGGCGCCTCCTGCCCTGTGCCATCGGCAAGGGCGGGCTGACCCAGAGCAAGCGCGAAGGCGACGGCGCCACGCCCGTGGGCGTACATCGCATCGCCGGGATGCTCTACCGTCCGGACCGCATGCTGCCCCCCACGGATTGGGCGGTGCCGATCGGGCCGGGGGATCTGTGGTCGGACGATGTGAGGGACCCCGATTACAACCTGATGGTCCGCGCGCCGCACGGTTTCAGCCACGAGCGCCTGCGCCGCGCCGATCCCTTATATGATCTGGTGCTAATCACTGACTGGAACTGGCCCAACGCGGTCAAAGGGCGCGGGTCGGCCATCTTTATCCACCAGTGGAGGAGGCCCGGTTATCCGACCGAAGGCTGCCTTGCCTTCAGCCGCAGTGATCTGCGCTGGATCGCGCAGCGGCTCCGTCCCGGCAGCCGGGTAATTATTCCGTCGGCTTGACCCGCTCGCCAAAAATCGCCGAGCCGACCCGCACATGGGTGGCGCCAAGTGCGATGGCAGTCTCGAAATCGCTGCTCATGCCCATCGACAGGCCGTCCAGCCCGTTACGCGCGGCGATCTTGGCCAGTAGCGCGAAATGCAGCGCCGGTTCCTCGTCCACCGGGGGAATGCACATCAACCCCTTGATGGGCAGATCCAGCGCCCGGCATTCGGAGATGAAGGCATCTGCATCGGCTGGAAGAATACCGGCCTTCTGCTCTTCCTCGCCGGTGTTGACCTGAATGAACAGATCCGGGCAATGGCCCAGCTCCTGCGCCAGCCGGGCGATGGCCTTGGCCAGCTTGGGACGATCCACCGAATGGATACTGTCAAAAAGCTCCATCGCCTGACGGGCCTTGTTGCTTTGCAAAGGGCCGATCAGATGCAGATCGATCCCGTCGAACCGTTCAGCGAAGCCCGGCCATTTCCCGGCCGCCTCCTGCACGCGGTTTTCACCAAAACAACGGTGGCCTTCTTCCAGCACCGCTTCGACCCGCTCGTTGGGCTGCACCTTGGACACCGCGATCAGATGAACCGAGCCCGGCGCACGGCCTGCGGCCTCTTCTGCCTTTGCGATGCGTGTCTTGATCTCTTCCAGGGACATGGTCGGCCTCCGAGCGATGAAAGTGCGGTTCGGTCTCGGCGCAGAGAAACACTGTTTGCCGACAAATGTTAAGAGGCAAAAGAAAAGGGCGAGCCTGCAAGCAGGCCCGCCCCCAATTTCACGCTAAGCGTGGTTCAGCTTAGAAGCTGAAGTACACACCAGCTTGGAACTGGTTGTCGTCGTCGGCTTCGTCAACGTAACCGGCAACCACGGTGGCGCCGCCACCCAGGTCGTACTGGTAGTTGATGCCGAAGGAGGTGCCGTCAACGCCGCCGTCACCTTTAACGGTGGACACGGAGCCCGGTGCGTCAGCGGAGTTCACCCAAACCAGAACGTTCGACGCTGCGCCGATGTCCATGTTGCCTTCCAGGGTGAAGCTGTCGACCTGGTCGGTGGAACCGTAGGCCAGTTTCGCGCCGAATGCACCGAAGTTACCGCCAGCAGCAGCAAAGGTGATGTCGTTCAGCGGAACGGAGGAGGACTGCATCGCTGCGGTGACATAGTAGTCGCCGAAGGAGTAAGTCGCCATCACGCCGGTGCGGTCTTCGCCGCCTGCGGAACCGGCAACGGTGCCGCCGTTACGCTGCGAGTAGGACACGTGACCGGTGAAGCCGCCTGCGGAGTACAGAACTTCGATGCCGTTGGAGCCAGCGCCAGCGGAGGAGTATGCATCCCAGTTAAAGGAGGTGCCGCCGTTGGTTTTGATGGCCAGGGAGTGGAAGCCCATGCCGTCGATGCCGGTACCAGCCGAACGGGTGCCGGTGGTGTACAGGCCGGGTGCGTTTTCAACCGCACCGATGATGTTGCCAACGTTCACGGTCACGCCGTTGTACGACACGCCAAAACGTGCGCCGTTGAATGCGCCGGTGCCGGCAACGCCGTCACGGCTTTCAGCCTGTGCGCGGTAGCGAGCGTTGAATGCAACGCCAGCGTCGGTTTCAGCAGACATGTCGAACTGCAGGCGCAGACGGCTGGTGATGTTGGTTTTGGAACGGCCAACAACGCGCTCGTTTGCGGAGTTGTAGTCCAGACCGAAACGGCCGTAACCGGACATGCTGACTTCAGCAGCAGCCATGCCCGCGGTTGCGATCAGCGCGGTGGTCGCGAAGAGAACCTTTTTCATAGTTTTTCCCTCGGTTTTCAATTCACATGCCCAAACCGGGGAATCCGGCGTGGGTATGACAAGGGGTTTCGCTCTTTCGGCCCCGGTTTGGCAAGAGCCGCCCATTGGCCGCCGATCATTGTGGCCTGTGCTGGTGCAGCTTTGCCACAGTAGTAAATGCCGCCCCGATTTCGCCGCTCCCGTGCGGCTAAGCCATAGGGACAATATACTTTAATCACCGGCAGACCGCAGCCAGACTGTGGCCAAGCGCTGCAACGCCATCTCTCTGTCTTCCGCTGATGCCATAACCTCTGCCGCCCGGCACAGCCGACGCATAATCTCCTGCAAGGACCTCATCAGGCTGCCCAGGATCCGATTCGGTGCAGTGCACCCGGATGCTAAAGCCCTTGCTCAGCTTGCTGCCCATGCGATAGGACTGCCTCAAGTCAAAGGCTCCGGGAGCGGCTATGAAACTGCATAAGATATTTCAGGCGACCTTGATCGGCGCATTGTGCCTGAGCGTTGCCGCCTGCGGCGGGCGCGGCAAAGATCGTCCGGCCAACACCAGCGTTGCGCAGGAATTCAACAACGACGTAGACGCCGCAAAGAGCGATAAATCCTCGATCTGGGATGTCTTTGGCGGCAAGCCCGATCAGAAGGTTCAGGTCAACCGCTACCTGTGGAACGCCAGCATTGATGTGCTGAGCTTCCTGCCGGTGCAAAGCGTTGATCCCTTCACCGGCGTCATCATCACCGGCTACGGCACCCCGCCCGGCGGCGGACGCTCCTATCGCGCCACTGTCCATATCAAGGACCCGGCGCTGGACGCGCGTTCGCTCAATGTCTCGCTTCATTCCAAGGGGGGGCCGGTCAGCGCCTCGACAACCCGCGCCGTCGAAGATGCGATTCTGTCCCGTGCGCGCCAGCTGCGCATCGCAGACAAAAAGTTCTGACCCCTCTGCCCTCTGGAAAGCCGCAGAAAACATCAGTATCACCAGCGCCGGGCCCCATCGCCCGGCGTTTTCATTCTAAAGGACCGCATCCATGTCGCGTTACTCTGCCTCTGAGATCGAAGCAAAATGGCAGGAGGCCTGGGAAAAGGCCGGAATCTTCCAGGCCAAACGGACGGCAGACAAGCCGAAGTATTACGTGCTGGAGATGTTCCCCTATCCGTCGGGGAAGCTGCACATGGGGCATGTGCGCAACTACACCATGGGCGACGTGATCGCGCGCTACAAAATTGCAACCGGCCACAACGTACTGCACCCGATGGGGTTCGATGCCTTTGGCATGCCTGCAGAAAACGCCGCCATGGCCTCGGGTGGGCACCCCAAGGATTGGACCTACGCCAATATCGACACCATGGTCGAACAAATGCAGCCGCTGGGCCTGTCGCTGGACTGGTCGCGGATGTTCGCCACCTGTGACGAGGAATATTACGGCCAGCAGCAGGCGCTGTTCTTGGATTTCCTGGAAAAGGATCTCGTTTACCGCAAGAACGCCGTGGTGAACTGGGATCCGGTCGACATGACCGTTCTGGCCAATGAACAGGTTGAAAACGGCCGCGGCTGGCGCTCTGGTGCGCTGGTGGAACGGCGCGAGCTGACCCAGTGGTTCTTCAAGATCTCCGACTATTCCGAGGAACTGCTGGACGCCCTTGATGGTCTGGACAACTGGCCCGCCAAGGTGCGCCTGATGCAGGAAAACTGGATCGGCAAATCGCGCGGCCTGCAGTTCTTCTTTGAACGCGCCGACGGTGGTGAGCCGATCGAGGTTTATACCACCCGCCCCGACACGCTGATGGGTGCCTCCTTCGTGGGGATTTCCCCGGACCACCCAATTGCCAAACAGCTTGAGGCCGAAAGCCCCGAACTCGCTGAATTCCTGGCCGAATGCCGCAAGGGCGGCACCACCGCCGAGGCGATTGAGACCGCGCCGAAACTGGGCCGCGACACCGGCATCCGCGTCAAACATCCGCTGAACCCGGAATGGGAACTGCCGGTCTGGATCGCCAACTTCATCCTGATGGATTACGGCACCGGCGCGATCTTTGCTTGCCCGGCGCATGATCAGCGCGACCTCGATTTCTGCCGCAAATACGACCTGCCGGTCACCGACACCTTCCTGGCGCTGGACGATCCCAAGCCGGTCGCAAACGAGGCATTTGTACCTCCGAAGACAGAAAAGGTGAAATGGATCAACCACTTCGCAGGACTGGACGTGGCCACCGGTGAAGAGGCGATCAACGCCACCATCGACAAGGCCGAATCCGAAGGCTGGGGCGAAGGCGTCACCAAATTCCGCCTGCGCGACTGGGGTCTCAGCCGCCAGCGCTATTGGGGTTGCCCGATTCCCGTGGTCCATTGCGACGCCTGCGGCGTGGTGCCGGAGAAGAAAGAAAACCTGCCTATCGCCCTGCCCTATGACGAAGACGGCAAGGCCATCGATTTCTCGGTGCCCGGCAACCCGCTGGACCGCCACCCCAGCTGGCGCGACTGTGCCTGCCCGAAATGCGGTAAGCCTGCCCAGCGCGAAACCGACACAATGGATACCTTCGTCGATTCGTCCTGGTATTTCGCCCGCTTCACCGCGCCGCGCGCCGAAACGCCCACGGTGATGGAAGAGGCCGATTACTGGATGAACGTCGACCAGTATATCGGCGGCATCGAACACGCGATTCTGCACCTGCTGTATTCGCGCTTCTTCGCCCGCGCGATGCACATCTGCGGCCACCTGCCGGAGAAGTCGAAAGAACCGTTCGACGCGCTCTTTACCCAGGGCATGGTCACCCATGCGATCTACCAGACCAAAGGCGACAATGGCCGCCCGGTCTATCACTACCCCGAAGAAGTCGAGCTGCGCGACGGCAAGGCCTTCCTCAAGGAGACCGGCGCCGAGGTTGAGGTGATTCCCTCGGCCAAAATGTCGAAATCCAAGAACAACGTGGTCGACCCGCTGCACATCATCTCGGCCTTTGGCGCCGATACCGCACGCTGGTTCGTGCTGTCCGACAGCCCGCCGGAGCGCGACGTGGAATGGACCGCCGCCGGGGCCGAGGCTGCTTACAAGCACCTGAACCGGGTCTGGAACCTGTCGGTAAAGATCGCCGAGATGGACCCGAATGCATCCGGCAGCGGCGACGAGGACCTTTTGCGCGAGATGCACAAGGCGATCCGCGACGTAACGCTGGGTGTCGAATCCTTCGGCTTCAACGCGGCGATTGCCAAGCTTTACGCCTTTACCAACACGCTGGCCAAATCCAAGGCGGGCGCGGCGGCGCAGAAACAGGCGATCATGGCGCTGGCGCAGTTGATGTCGCCGATGACGCCGCACCTGGCCGAGGCCGTCTGGGAAGCGCAGGGCGGCGAAGGTCTGGTGGCCACGGCAGCCTGGCCCACCGCCGACGAATCGATGCTGGTCGAAGACAGCGTCACCCTGCCAATCCAGATCAACGGCAAACGCCGCGGCGAAATCACCGTCGCCAAGGATCTGGACAAGGCCGAGGTTGAAAAACTCGCGCTGGCGCACGAAGCTGTGC
Organism: Pseudophaeobacter sp. A-200-2; assembly: GCF_041008815.1. Classification (NCBI taxonomy): domain Bacteria; kingdom Pseudomonadati; phylum Pseudomonadota; class Alphaproteobacteria; order Rhodobacterales; family Roseobacteraceae; genus Pseudophaeobacter; species Pseudophaeobacter sp. A-200-2. The sequence continues at coordinate 124,978 of NZ_JAXGFU010000005.1, forward strand.
AAAAGGCGCTGAATGGCGGCGCCCCGAAGAAGGTGATCGTCGTGCCGGGTCGTATCGTCAATGTCGTTGCCTGATCCAAGGCATATCCTCGCGCTGCCGCTGGTCCTGTTGCTGGGGCTGGCCGCCTGTGGTTTCACCCCGGTCTATGCGCCGGGGGGCACCGGCGCGGCGCTTTATGGCAAGATCGCCATTCAGTCCCCCGAGGAGATCAAGACCGACAACGAAGTGAACGCCTACCTGCTGGTCCGCAATCTGGAGGAACGGCTTGGCCGCGCCTCTGGCAGCGATTACCGGCTGGACCTGTCCCTGCGCACCCGCAGCGAAGGTCAGGCGATCACCGCGGGCAATGAAACCACCCGCTATTCCATCGTCGGCGTTGCCAGCTACAGCCTGTTCCGCCTGTCCGACGGCGTGATCGTGGCCAGCGGCAGCGAAGATGCCTTTACCGGCTATTCCGCCACCGGATCGACGGTGGAAACCCTGGCCGGGGAACGCGATGCCAATGCGCGGCTGATGCAGATTCTGGCTGACCAGATCACCGCCCGGGTGCTGACCACTGCGGATCTGGCCGCTGCGGCGCCGACTGCGGAATGAAGCTCTCCCCGCGCGACGCCGAGGGCTATTTCAAAAAGCCCGATCCGGACAAGACGGGTCTGTTGATCTATGGCGCCGATGCCATGCGGGTGGCGCTGAAGCGCCAGCAGATGCTGGCGGCCCTGCTGGGCGCCGCCGCTGAGGAAGAAATGCGCCTGACCCGGATGCCGGGCTCCGAATTGCGCAAGGATCCGGCACAGCTTCTGGACGCGGTCAAGGCGGTCGGCTTTTTTCCCGGCCCACGCGCGGTCTTTGTCGAAGAGGCCAACGACAGCGCCGCCCCTGCGATTCTCGCGGCGCTGGAGGACTGGCAACCAGGCGATGCCCAGATCGTCGTCACCGCCGGGCAGCTGAAAGCCACATCGAAACTGCGCAAGGGTTTCGAATCGCATCGCAATGCCTATGCCACCGGCATCTATGACGATCCGCCCTCGCGAGCCGAGATCGAGCGGATCCTCTCCGAAGCGCAGATCCGAGATGTGCCTGGCGACAGCATGTCGGCGTTGACCGATATCGCCAATGACATCGGCCCCGGCGATTTCTCCCGCATGATCGAAAAACTGGCGCTCTACAAATACCAGGACAGCAGCCCCCTGAGCCTTGAGGATATCGACGCCGTCGCGCCGCAATCCACCGAAGCCGCACTTGACGATGTGCTGAACGTGGTGGCCGATGGGCGCAGCGCCGAGATCGGCCCGCTGCTGCGGCGTCTTCAGGCGCAGGGCACCAATGCGGTGACGCTCTGCATCGGGGCGACCCGCCATTTCCGCACGCTTTACACCGTGGCCGCCGATCCCGGTGGTCCGGCGCAGGGCATCGGCCGCCTGCGCCCACCGCTTTATGGCAAGCGCCGCGACCGGGTGCTGCGGCAGGCACAGGGCTGGGGCGCCGCCAAGCTGCAGACCGCGCTGACCATTCTGACCGATACCGACCTGCAGCTGCGATCAGCCGGGCAGACCGCCCCGGCGCTGGCGCTGATGGAGCGGGCACTGATCCGCTTGGCGATGCTCAGCCGCGCCCGCCAGTAAGGGCCCAAAAGGCCGCAACGTTCTGCGGCCATCGACGGGTGCAGGCAGGCTTCAGCCTTGACGCAAAGACAGCTGCGCGCATCTGATGCGCAGCAAAACCTGAGGGAGAGAAACCTATGTACACCGTGATCGGCAAACCGATGACCCGCGCCTTCCGCGTGATCTGGACGCTCGAAGAACTTGGCCAGCCTTATGATCTGAATACCGCCGCCCCGCACAGCCCGGATATCGTCGCCGTGAACCCCTCGGGCAAGGTGCCAGCGCTGGTCGAAGATGGCGAGGTGATCACCGATTCCACCGCCATCATCACCTATCTGGCGGACAAGCACGGCGCGCTCACCGCGCCCGCAGGGACCATGGCCCGCGCCAAACAGGATGCCGTCACCCATCAGATCCTGGATGAAATCGACGCCGTGCTCTGGACCGCCGCCCGCCACAGCTTTGCCCTGCCCGAAGAGCAGCGCGTGCCCGAAATCAAGGACAGCCTGCGCTGGGAGTTCGAGCGCAACATCGCCCGGCTCGAAGCGCGCCTGACCGGCCCCTACCTGATGGGGGACGCGTTCACCATCGCCGATATCATCTGCGTACATTGCCTGAACTGGGCCTATGGCGCCAAGTTCCCGGTCGAAAGCCGTGCCCTGCTCGACTATTCCAAGACCGTGCGCAGCCGCGACGCCTTTCAGCGCACCGCAGCGCTGGCCAAGTAATCGACCGCGCCACGTCCGGCCCAGCGCCCGGTGGCAAGACAGGCCGTCAGAAGGTAGCCCCCCGTGGGCGCCTCCCAATCCAACATCTCCCCGGCGCAAAAGGTGCCGGGGATTTCTTTTAGCATCAGCCCCGCATCCAGCGCCTCACGGCACACTCCGCCAGCCGTCGAGATCGCCTCATCCATCGGGCGCAGACCTTGGTGACGCACCGGCAGAGACTTGATCCGCGCCGCAAGCTCTGCGGAATCCTGCGGCAGCGGTCGGGCAAATTCCTGCATCAGCGCGATCTGCGCAGGCGTCAGTTTCAGTGCCTTGCGCAGATGATTGGCAAGGCTCGCCTTGCCACGCGGGCGCGTCAGTCTGCGCGTCACCTCCTCCACGGTCAGATCCGGCAGCAGGTCCAGCGTCAAATCCGCGCCCTCCCGCACCGCCGCGCAAATGGCGTAGATTCCGCCCCCTTCCAAACCGCGAGCAGAGATCACCGCCTCCCCGCGCGACGACAGCGCCCCTGCGCGCAGCGCAATCCCTTTCAGCGGAACCCCGAAATGCGCCGCCATGTGGTCCGACCAAACCACCACTAGCCCGGCATTGGCAGGCTTGAAGGGCGCCAACGCCACACCCCGCGCCGCCAGCAACTCCGCCCAGGCCCCGTCCGAGCCGAGCCGCGCCCAGCTTGCACCGCCCAGCGCCAGAACCGTTGCCCCCGCGCGCAGCCGCACCATCCCTTCGGGCGTCTCAAAACTCAGGCAGTTCCCCTCCCAGCCAGTCCAGCGCCAGCGGGTGCGGCGGGCAACGCCCAACTCCTCCAGCCGCGCCAGCCAGGCGCGCAGCAACGGCGAGGCTTTCATTTCCCTGGGAAACACTCGCCCAGTGGAGCCGGTGAACAGATCGCGCCCCAGGCCCCGTGCCCAGTCCTGCACGGCGCCTGCATCAAATGCCCTCACCATGGGTGCAAGCCAGTCCCGCGCGGCACCATAGTGTTCGATCAGGTCGTCAAAGGTTTCATCCTTGGTCAGGTTCAGGCCGGATTTCCCCGCCATCAACAGCTTGCGCGCAAGCGACGGTTTGGCCTCGGCCACCAGCACGCGATAGCCTGCGCGCGCCAGTTCCTCAGCCGCCATCAACCCCGCAGGCCCACCGCCGATGACCACCGCATCCCACTGTTCCGATTGCCCCGCCATGAAACTCCGCCTTCCGCCCCTTGCCCGCATCCATCTGCGCCGCATCTAATGCAGTCCAGCCGCAAAGACGAGAGGTCAGGATGCCAGAGCCGAACCCGACACCCATATGTCCCCTCTGCAACCGCCCCATCCCCGCGGACGTTCCGCAAAGCCTGCACCACCTGATCCCGAAACTCAAAGGTGGCAAGGGCGGCCCCACCGTGCTGCTACACCATATCTGCCACCGCGAAATCCACGCAGCCCTGACCGAGGCCGAGCTGGCCCGCGACTATGCCACCATCGACGCGCTGCGCAGCCATCCGCGCCTCGCCCGCTTCATCGCCTGGGTCCGCAAACGCCCACCTGGCTTTTCCTCCCGCGTACCGGGTAAGCGACGCAAGCGTTGATGCGCCCCCGGCTCTGCTCTGGCACCGACAGCGGGTCAAGGCTGGCCGCAGGCCACCCTGCGCAGCAGGGGCAATGCGCCTTGAGGCGGTGACGGTGCCTCTACACCCGATATGGCCCTGTTGAGGCAGTTTCTGCCCTCAACAGGGCCTCTCAGCAGGAAAAACGCCGCGCGACAGCGCGGCGCTACGCCCAACGGGACGCGGGGCATGGCATGCTCCAAGGGCGGGCGGGAGCCGCCCCTGCCCCTCTTAGCGGCACATCTCCAGAATACCGCGTGCAGTCTCCGGCTTGGCCGCCAGCGCATCGCTCAGCAGGGCGCGGGCGCTCTCCATCAAGGCATCGGGCTCCACGATCCTGTCCACCAGCCCCCAGGCACAGGCCTCTTCCGCCTCGATCTTCTGACCAGCGGCCAGAATCATCTTGGTGCGGGCAGGACCGATCAGCGCTACCATGCGCGTCGGGTCCGAAGGTTGCGGCAGGTAGCCAAGCTTCATCACCGGATAGAAGAACTTCGCCAAAGGCACTGCCAGGCGGATATCGCAGGCCAGCACCATGCCGTTGGCGCCCCCGGCCAGCGTGCCGTTCAGCGCCGCGATGGTCAGGCAGGGCAGCGCCGCGATGGCGCCCGACAGCCGCTCCCACAGGGGCGAGGTCGCAAGCCCCGCGCGCGCCGCCTCCAGATCGGCGCCGGCGCTGAACACCTTGCCGGTGCCGGTCAGGATAAAGCCTCGCGCCTCGCCCGCGCGTTCAGCGATCTCGGCTAGTTCCGTCAACATCTCACCCGTCAGCGAGTTCGCCTTGTCCGGGCGGTTGATCGTCACCACCCAGAGACCCTCATTCGAAATCTCTAGGTTGATCATATCAGGCCCACCCGGCGGCGGATCGCGTCTTCGCGCAGGGAAATCTCCTGGCCGAGGAAATCATCGGCATCGCTGCCGCACATCCACAACAGCGCCTTGGCGGGCCATTCGGCGGGAATGTGGTCTTCCCAGTCGAGCTCACTCACCGGGTTGATGCCGCTGGCCTTGATCTCGCGCTGCATCTGGGTCGCGACGGTGCCCGGCGACAGGCCCATGGCGCGGATGCCGTTGCCGCCTTCCTCCAGGTGCAGGGCGCGAGTCAGCATCGCAGCCCCGGCTTTTGAGGTGCAATAGGCGCTCCAGGCCTCCAGCGGGTTATGCGCAGCGCCGGAACTCACCGTGATGATGGTGCCGCCCCCGGCGGGTTTCATCAACGGCAGTGCCGCGCGGATGCCGTTGAATACACCTTTGATGTTGATATCGATCAGCTTGCCCCAGGCCGCTGGATCGGCCTCTTCCAGACGCGCGATCGGTTCGATCACCCCGGCGTTGTTGATCAGCACATCAAGGCTTCCGAAATGCTCGTGTGCTTTTTCCAGCGCCGCCGCAACCGCGCTTGGTTCCGCCACATCACAGGCAAAGGCGAGCGCATTTCCGCCGAGTTCCCCGACCAGTTCGCCCAACGCATCGGTGCTGCGCGCCAGCAGCGCCAGGTTGGCCCCCGCGGCAGCGAAAACCCTTGCTGCATCGGCTCCGATACCGCGGCTGGCCCCTGTGATGACGACCGTCTTGCCCTGCATATCCATATGATTTCTCTCCAATACCTGTATCGCGACAGTGGTTCCCCTCTGTGGTAAACTCCCTAGGGGGAACGGTCCAGCCCCAGGCCCCTTGACGCCGGTGGCGCCGCGACGGACCATGGTATCCAACGCTTGCTACGAAAGGTTTCACCCATGTCCATTTTTCTCGCGCGCAGCTGTGGCGCCGCTCTTCTTCTGACTGTTTCCGCCCAGGGGGCGCTGGCCGATCTCAGCGCCAAGGACGTCTGGTCCGACTGGAAATCCTACATGACCGGTACCGGTTACGAGGTGACCGCCACCGAAAGCATGTCGGGCGACACGCTGACGGTGTCCGATCTGTCGATGATGATGCCGATCCCCGACGAAGAAGACGTGACCGCCGGGCTCAGCATGCCCGAGATCAAATTCACCGAGAATAGCGACGGAACCGTCAGCATTCTGGTGCCCAAGGAATTTCCGCTGACCGTGCGCGCCAGCGAAGATGATGACAAGCTGACGGTAAATCTGATCATCACCCACGACGGCACGCCGGTGACGGTTTCGGGTGATTCCGAGAACATGACCTATGACTATGCCACCAGCGAGATGACGATGACGCTGGACGGGCTGGAAGCCACTGGCGAGGACATCCCCCAGGATGCGATCCGGGGCACCGTCTCCCTGTCCGACATGGTGACAAAAACCACCATGTCGCTGGCCGGGGTGCGCAGCTACGATCAGACCTGGACCGCTTCAGCGCTGAGCTATGATCTTGGTTTCAAGGATCCGGACAGCGAGGATTTCGCCTCCTTCAACGGCGCGATGCAGCAGCTTCAGGCGCATGGCACCAGCACGGTTCCGGCCGATCTGGACAAGAGCGGTGATTTCTCTGCGCTGCTGGCCGCCGGTTTTGGTCTTGATACCGATTTCTCCTACACCAGCGGCACCTCTGCCTTTGCCTTTCAGGATGGCAGCGACAGCCTAACCTTTGACAGCACCTCGGGCGGCGGCAACTTTGGCGTTGCGATGGACGCAAGCAAACTGACCTATGACGTCACGCAAAAGGACATGGCCTTCAACGTCACCGGATCGGACATTCCCTTCCCGCTGGCGCTCAGCATGGCCGAGGCTGGTTTCAACATCACCATTCCCCTTGCCAAGTCCGAGGAAGAACAGGACTTCGCGCTTGGCGTGGCGCTGCGCGACTTCGCGGTTCCGGAAATGCTCTGGGGCATGGTCGATCCAGCCGGCGCCCTGCCGCATGATCCGGCCAGCGTCGTGCTGAGCCTCACCGGCAAGGGCAAAGTGTTGTTCGACGTCTTTGATGCCGAAGCCATGGAAAAGGTCGAGGATGGAGAGGTCGCACCGGGTGAGTTGAACGCGGTCACCATCCAGGAGCTGCTGGTCTCGGCAGCGGGTGCCAAGCTGACCGGTACCGGTGATTTCGCCTTCAACAACGATGATCTAACCAGCTTTGACGGCATGCCGGCCCCCTCGGGCGAAGCGAACCTGTCGCTGACCGGTGCCAACACCCTTATGGACAAGCTGATCGAAATGGGCCTGATGAGCGATGATGACGCCATGGGCGCCCGGATGATGATGGGCATGCTGGCTGTTCCCGGCGAAGGCGAAGACACGCTGAACTCGAAGATCGAGATTTCCGAAGACGGCAAGATCCTCGCCAACGGCCAGCGCATCAAATAAGCTGACCCACAGCAAAAACGCTTTACGGGACCGCCTTTGCGCGGTCCCTTTTTCTTGCGGCAATTGTCCCTGCGCCCTTGCAGCAGGGGGTTCCTCTGGCTAGCTCTATGGCGACCCGCAGCAACAGGATGGCCCGAGACGCCCATGACCCAGACCCCCGAGACGCTTTGCCATGCCCTGATCGATGCCGCCCGCAAGGCAGGCGCGGATGCTGCCGATGCTATGGCCGCTGCAGGCAGTTCCCTCAGCATCGAGGTGCGCGAGGGCCGGTTGGAGCATGCCGAACGCTCCGAAGGCACCGATCTGGGATTGCGCGTCTTCCTGGGTCAGCGTCAGGCGCTGGTCTCCTCCTCCGACAGCCGCCCCGAAACCATTGCCGCCATGGCCGAACGCGCCGTGGCCATGGCCCGAGAGGCACCCGAGGACCCCTATACCGGCCTTGCCGCACCGGATCAGTTGGCGCAGGACTGGGACCTTGCGGCGCTGGATCTGAACGACCCCGCCGCCGATCCGGCCCCGGCCGCCCTGCAAGAGGATGCGCTGGCCGCCGAAGCCGCCTGTCAGGCCATCGACGGGATCAGCCAGGTGCAATCCGCAGGCGCGGGCTATGGCCGCAGCTCGGTCTATCTGGCGACCTCGAACGGGTTTTCCGGCGGCTACACCCGCACCGGCCGGTCGATTTCCTGCACCGGCATCGCGGGCACCGGCACCGGGATGGAGCGTGATTACGACGGCGATTCCCGCACCTATCAAAGCGACCTGCGCAGCGCCGAAGAGATCGGTCGCAGCGCCGGGGAACGCACCGTGGCGCGGATAAACGCACGCAGGCCCAAGACCGGCACCTATCCGGTACTATTCGACGAACGGATTTCCGCATCGCTGATCGGTCATCTTCTGTCGGCGGTGAATGGCGCTGCCATCGCACGCGGCTCCTCCTGGCTGCAGGACAGTCTGGGACAGCAGGTGCTGCCCACGCATCTGTCGGTGATCGAGGATCCCCACCGCCCCCGCATCGCGGGCTCGCGTCCCTTTGATGGTGAAGGTCTGGCCACCCGCCGCCGCGCCATCGTCGAGGACGGCACCCTGACCGGCTGGACGCTGGATCTGGCCTCGGCCCGCAAGCTGGGGATGGAAAGCACCGCAAACGCCGCCCGTGGCATCGGCTCAGTGCCGTCGCCATCCAACTGGAACGTGGCGCTGACTGAGGGCGATCAAAGTCGCGCCGATCTGATCGCGGGCATGGGGACCGGGCTGCTGGTCACCTCGCTGATCGGCTCGACCATCAATCCCAACACCGGCGATTACTCGCGCGGCGCCTCAGGGTTCTGGGTCGAGAACGGTGCAATCGCCTATCCGGTGAACGAATGCACCATCGCGGGCAATCTGCGCGACATGCTGATGCGGATCGTGCCTGCCAATGACGCGCGGAGCTACCTGTCCCGCGTCGTACCATCGCTGCTGGTCGAGGGGATGACGCTTGCCGGCAATTGACGACGCCCAGACAGAAGAACAGGCAAAGGGCCTTACGGACCTCGAACTGCTGGTCGCCGCCGCCGAGGCTGCGGGCGAGATAGCCAGCCGCTATAGCGGGCCAACGGCGCGGCGCTGGGACAAGCCCGGCGGTCAGGGGCCGGTGACCGAGGCAGATCTGGCGGTGAATGCGCTGCTGGAAGAGATGCTGCCTGAGGCGCGGCCTGACTATGGCTGGCTATCCGAAGAAACCGAGGACAGCGCCGACCGGTTAAGCCGCGACAGCGTCTTCATCATCGACCCCATAGACGGCACCCGCGCCTTTGCCGAAGGCTCGCGCACCTGGGCGCATTCTCTTGCCATTGCCACCGCGGGCCGGGTCACCGCTGCGGTGATCTACCTGCCGCAGCGCGGTCTGATGTACACCGCGGCGCAGGGACAGGGAGCTGCCCGGAATGGCACCCCGATCCGCGCCTCCTCGCTGACCGATCTGGCGCTGGCCGAGGTGCTGACCGCGCGGCCCAACCTCGCCGCCGAACATTGGCGCACCCGCAATGCCCCCGGTTTCACCCGCAGCTATCGCCCGTCACTGGCCTATCGCATGGCCAAGGTCGCAGACGGGCGCGCCGGTGCCATGCTGACCCTGCGCCGCAGTTGGGAATGGGACATCGCCGCCGGCGATCTGATCCTGCGCGAGGCTGGCGGGCAGGCGACCGACCGTCTGGGCCAGGACCTGAGGTTCAACAATCCTGTGCCATTGCTCAATGGGGTGGTGGCCGGACCTCCGGCCCTGCATAAGGAGCTGATCGCAGCGCTGGACCCCGACGGCCCCGGCATTGCAAGCTGACCCGGACGTTACGGTCCGACCACACCGGTTGCCCGCGACACGCAGATGAATTTTTGGACGCCCCATATGCCCAGCCGCAGCTCCCGCCCCGTATCAAGGACGGTTCCCAGCACTGACCTGCCTCCGCGTCCGGAGGGGGAAGTTCTGTGGGTTCATGCGACCAGCACCGAACGCTACATGGCCCTCTGCGATGTCGGAAACCGGCTTAAGACGGCGCGGCCGGATCTGTCGGTTCTCGCCACCTGGGAGCCGGACATGGCGCCACCGCCCGAGGCCGAAGGCTGTGATATCGCCGCTGGCCACCTGCCCCCTGACAGCCCGACGGATGTGCGCGCCTTTCTGAACCTCTGGCGCCCGGATTTCTGCATCTGGTCCGGCGGACGGCTGCGCCGCGTCCTGCTGCGGCACATGCGCGAACAACGCATCGACGCGCTGCTGGTTGATCTGACGGAGAAGGAACTGCCGAGCCGCACCAGCCGTTGGCTGCCCGATCAGCGCCGCCGCATGCTGGATGGCTTCGCTGCGATCCTGACTCCCGATGCCGAGGTCCAGAGCCAGTTGCAGCGCACCGGCATTTCGCCGGACAAGCTGCAGATGGCCGGACGTTTGCGGATCTCGACCTCGCCGCCCGGCTGCAACGACGAGGAACTGACAGAGTTGCAAGGGGTGCTTGGCAGCCGTCCCGTCTGGCTGGCGGCGCAAGTGCGCCCGGACGAATTGCCGATGGTGCTGGAGGCACACAGGATCGCTCTGCGGCTGTTGCACCGGCTGATCCTTGTGCTGTCACCGGACAGCTATGATGGCCTCGATGAATGTCGCGCCGCCCTGAAGGACAGCGGGCTGCAATATGCCGATTGGGACGCCGGGGATGAACCGGACGATTACACGCAGGTTCTGCTGGCGGACAAGGACGACCTTGGCCTCTGGTATCGGCTGGCGCCTGTCTGCCTGATGGCGGGCAGCCTGCACCGGGGCCGCGAGGGTCATTCGCCGCTGGACGCCGCCGCGCTCGGCTCGGCCATTCTGCACGGTCCCGGCACCGTGCGGCATCAGGAGATTTATGCCCAGCTGGCGAATTGCGGCGCTGCCGAATGCGTCTACACACCCCAGGAGTTGGCCGAAATGGTACTGCACCTGTCGGCCCCCGATATGGCGGCGGAAATGGCATTGGCAGGTTGGGAAGCCGTCACAGAGGGCGCAGCGATGACTGATCAGCTGATCGACCGGGTGCAGGATCTGCTCGACCTGAGGGAGGAGCGTAATGCGGCCTCCTGAGTTCTGGAACAAGGCGCCCGGCGCCTTTGATCTGCGCGCCATCCTGCTGGCGCCGCTGGGCCGTCTATATGGCGCGGTGACCCGCTCGCGGCTGGCCAAGGGCACGCCAGCGAAGGTCGACGTGCCGGTGATCTGCGTCGGCAACCTCAATGCCGGGGGCACCGGCAAGACGCCGACGGTGATCTGGCTAATCGAGACCCTGCGCGCCATGGGGCACGACCCGCATGTGGTCAGCCGTGGTTACGGCGGCACGCTGATTGGCCCCGAAGAGGTCATTCCCGCCCGCCACAAAGCCTCGCAAACCGGGGATGAGCCGCTGTTGCTGGCCGCCTTTGCCAATGTCTGGGTGGCCCGCGACCGCGCCGCCGGAGCACGCGCCGCTGCAGCTGCCGGGGCGACGGTGATTCTGCTGGACGACGGGTTTCAGAACCCAAGCCTGGCCAAGGATCTGTCGCTGGTGGTGGTGGATGCGGCGCGGGGGTTCGGCAATGGCCGCTGCCTGCCCGCCGGGCCGCTGCGCGAACCGGTGGCCGAAGGTCTGGCGCGCGCCGATGCCGTCTTGTCCATCGGCGCCCCTGCGGCGCAGGAGAAGTTCGCCCGCCTCTGGGGTGCGACGATGGAGGGGCTGCCACATGTCTCGGCCCATCTGGCGCCTTTGCAAACCGGCATGCCCTGGCAGGGCACCCGGGTTCTGGCCTTTGCCGGCATTGGCTATCCGCAGAAGTTCTTTGATACCCTGCGCACTCTTGGCGCCGATCTGGCCCGAGCCGAGGCGCTGGACGATCACCAGAGCCTGCCAACGGCGCTTCTGACCCGGCTCGAATCCGATGCAAAGGCGCTGAACGCGCAGCTGGTCACCACCGAAAAGGACGCCGTGCGCCTGCCCGCCAGCTTCCGCCACAAGGTGATCACCCTGCCGGTGCGCCTTGAGATTACGGCGGCAGACCCGCTGATTGATCTTCTGAAGCGGGCGGCACCGCCACCGCCCTAGCCACGAAAAGAATAGGCTATGTCAGAAGATCGTGTTGGTATTCTGTGCGGACAGAAGGGAGCATTCGCTGCGGTTGCGCCAATGACGGCATCGGCGCTCCACGGCTGTTGCGAAACAGACCAAGAAGATGACGGCTGTCAAAAGGTCATCACGATAACCATCAGAGCGGCGAGCCCAATGGTCCAAGCATCGAACAAAAGCATCGGCCAACGGTTTATCACGCCGATCGTTAGAGGGTTGAGCAGCCATGGCAGTGGGCCCCGAGTTCTTTTTTGGACACGTTGCCTAATCCGGACCCCAAACCACCCAGATACTAGGCCGAACAAAACAAATAGATAGGGGAGGAGAGCCGAAGCGACTAAGAGTACAAAGACAGCCATCATGTGAGGCAGATCAAGCTTCATCTCCTTCTCAATGTCCCCCTTTTCATAGAAGGGTGGGAAGCTGCTATTCACCTGCAGCGCCAAAATAAGATAGCAGAAACCGAATATACCGATCAGGAATGGGATACCGGGAATCGACATGCTGTAATGCTCGAAAGGAGATTTAAAGTTGTTTGAGAGGACCTTCGTGAACCTTGCAGCGCAAGTCAATATGGGCTCAAAGCGGATCAACGTGATCTTCTGATATGACCGATGAAAAACCCGGCCACATTGGACCGGGCTTTCTGTTCGCGTGGATCCGGAAGGGGGATCAGCCTTCCAGTTCGGCGTCGATCAGCGCCTTGAAGGACTCATAGGACTGGTTCTCGATCTTCTTGCCGTTCAGCACGAAGGACGGCGTCGCGGTCACGTCATGCTCTTCGGCGTTTTCCTGATACCAGGTCACCAGAGTCTGCGCCTTGGTGCCATCCTGCAGGCAGGCTTCCAGCTGATCGTTTTCAAGCCCGGCGAGGCGGCCGATCTTGCGCAGCGCGTCGACGATCTCGGTGGCGCCACCGGCACGGGCCCAGTCGGACTGCTCCTTGAAGATCAGATCGGTCATGCCAAAGAATTTCTCGGGACCAGCGCAGCGCGCGATCATCGAAGCCCAAAGACCATAGCGGTCAAAGTAGACCTCGCGGTAGATGAACTTCACCTTGCCGGTGTCGATATATTCCTCTTTCAGCTTCTTGTAGGGACCTGTGTGGAAGTTGGCGCAATGCGGGCAGGTGTAAGAAGCGTATTCGATCAGGGTCACCGGCGCGTCCTCGGCGCCCTGCACCATTTCGGTGATGGTCGAGGTATCGACCTCCGCGTCCTGGGCATAGGCGGCCCCGATCAGCGGGTTTTCGGGCAGCCGGTTTTGGCCACTCAGCCCAGAGATGGCATAGGCGCCGGCAGCGACAGCCACCACGGCAAAGACACCAGACATAAGACGGGTCATTCATACCCCTTTCGAATTGTTTTCTGTTTTGTCAGAACGTTGCGCCCCAGCCGTTCCAGCGCGGCGCGCAACTCTTCGTTTCCCACCCCTTCGGCCGCCGCGGCGGCCTCGGATACGGCCTGTGGATCAGGCTGCAGTGGGGTGTTCTCCTTGGGTGCGTATTTGAACGACACCTGACCGTCGGAAAACCCGATCGGCGCGGTCTGGGTGATCAGCACCTTGGAAATCGCATTGTAGCCATAGACCGCGTTCACCTTTTCGCGCAGCCGTTCCTTCTGCATCTCCAGCATCGGCGCATTGGCCCCGGTGGTCAGCACCGTCAGCGTTGCTCCGAAAGAACTGCGGCCATAGCCGACCTTGACCGGCCGGGCCATTGCCGCCAGATCGGCCCCGACGATCTCTTCCCAATGGGTCAACAGGCGCGACACCGCAAAGCCCCGACTTTCGCCAGCCTTGCGGATCTGGTCGTTCAAAAGCTTGGAAGTCCGTGCGAACCCGCGTGTGCTGCTGCGCCTGAATGCCATAACTGTGGTTTTGCGTGACTGACCGCCCTATTGTAAAGGGTCCGTTTGCAGGGGCCAGAAAAAGGCAGGAACCGGGAGTAAACTATGCGTGATCTGAATGCGGATCCAGGCGGGCTCAGCCGCGACATCCTGGACTGGTATGACCGGCAAGCGCGGGACATGCCCTGGCGCACCGGCCCGGCAGACCGCGCCGCCGGGGTGCGGCCCGATCCCTATCGCGTCTGGCTGAGCGAGGTGATGCTGCAGCAGACCACCGTTGCCGCCGTGACCGACTATTTTCAGCGCTTCACCGCCCGCTGGCCCCGGGTCGAGGACCTTGCCGCAGCCGAGGATGCCGACGTAATGGCGGAATGGGCGGGCCTTGGCTACTACGCCCGCGCCCGCAACCTGCTGAAATGCGCCCGGGTGGTGGCGCAGGAGCTGGATGGCACTTTTCCCGACAGCTATGAGGCGCTGCTGAAACTGCCGGGGATCGGCCCCTATACGGCGGCGGCAATCGCCTCGATCGCATTCGACCGCCCCGAAACCGTTCTGGATGGCAATGTGGAGCGGGTGATGGCGCGGCTGCATGATATTCACGAGCCGCTGCCGGGATCAAAACCGCTGCTGAAGGACCGCGCCGCCGAGCTGACCCCTGAGGTCCGTCCCGGCTGCTATGCACAGGCGGTGATGGATCTGGGCGCCACCATCTGCACCCCGAAATCGCCCGCCTGCGGCATCTGCCCCTGGCGGGAGCCCTGCGCTGCGCGAATCGCAGGCACCGCGCCTGAATTGCCAAAGAAGACCCCAAAGAAAGCCAAGCCCACCCGCCACGGCATCGTCTATCTGGCGCGCAGCAGCGCCGGGGACTGGCTGCTGGAGCGGCGACCGGACAAGGGGCTTTTGGGCGGGATGCTGGGCTGGCCCGGCCCGGAATGGGGCGAGTCGCCCCAGCCTGCGCCGCCGTTTGACGCGGATTGGCAGGACCTCGGCGCCGAGGTGCGCCATACCTTCACTCATTTCCATCTGATCCTGCGGGTGATGGTGGCAGAGCTGCCTGAGGGGTTTGCACCCGCCGAGCAACAGGAGATCATCACCCGACACGCGTTCCGCCCCTCGGACCTGCCGACGGCGATGCGCAAGGCCTTTGACCTGTGGCGTGGCGGGCAGACCGGCGGCGACTGAGGCCATTCGACCTCTTGGGTTTGGGCCGGACCCGGCATAGGGTTTTCCCAACGCGCCATACTTTGGGAGTGCTGACGATGATCGCCGCCAAGATCGCACCGGAAACCCTGAGCCGCTGGCAATCGGCCCTGCCCTTCTGGCTGTCCTTCCTGCTGGTGCCGCTGTTGTGGTTTTCCGCCATCATGGGCGGCTGGTGGGTGCTGATGACGCCGCTGGTGACATGGTATCTCTTTGCGGCGCTGGATGGGGTTTTCGGCCTCAACCTCGACAATGCCGACCCGATGACGCCCGAGGAAGACCTGCGATGGTACAGCCTGCTGACCATCGCCTGGGTGCCGATCCAGTTCCTGACGCTGTTTGGCCTGATCTTCTACGTGGCGGGCAACGAGACACTGAACGGGCTGGAAAAATTCGGCATCTTCTTTGGCATGGGCGTGGTCAGCGGCACCGTGGGCATAAACTACAGTCACGAGCTAATGCACCAGCGCAGCAGGGCGGAACGCTGGCTGGCAGATATCCTGCTGGCGATTGTACTCTACTCGCATTTCCGCTCCGAACACCTGCTGGTGCATCACCGCTATGTCGGCACGCCACGCGATCCTGTCACGGCGCGCTACAACGAAGGTTTCCACCGTTTTTATCCGCGGGTGCTGCGGCAATGCTGGCAATCCGCTTTCCGCGCCGAAAAGGAAAAACTGGCCAAGAAAGACCGCCCCTGGAGCGATCCGGTCAATCCGTTCTTCCGCTACTGGGCGCTACAGGCGGCCATGCTGGTGCTGGCGGTTCTGCTGGGCGGGTTTGGCGGGCTGGTGCTGTTTTTGGTGCAAGCGGGCGTCGCCATCTGGCAGCTGGAGCTGGTCAACTACGTCGAACACTACGGGCTGACCCGCAAACATCTGGGGGACGGCAAATACGAACCGGTGCGCCCCTGCCATTCGTGGAACGCGGCGCATAAGGCGTCAAACTGGCTGCTGATCAATCTGCAACGCCATTCCGATCACCACTATAAACCCGACCGGCGCTTCCCGCTGCTGCAGAACTATACCGAGGCAGACGCGCCGCAGCTGCCCTATGGCTATCCGGTGATGACCGTGGCGGCGATGATGCCGCCGCTGTGGCGCCGGGTGATGAACCCGCGCGTAAGCCACTGGCGCCAGATGTATTATCCGGAAATCACCGACTGGACGGCCTACAACAAGGCGCGCAACCCGATGCCCCGCTGACGAGGCTGCTGTCGCCGGGGCCACAAAAATCCCGGAGCACGCGGCTCAGGAGGCGCGGCTGTAGCGGGCGCCTTCGGGTTTATGCGCATCGAAATGGCTGGCGATCAGCCGGGTCAGGGCGCGCCCTTCGGGGCGGATCTCCAGCGCCTTGCCGTCAAGTGTCACCAGCTCTCCGAACCGGGCCTGAACGGCGACCAGATCGGGATCGATACTGCGCGACAGATCACCGAATTCCCGTTCCAGCGCGGCGCGGTCGAGACGGAAATCACACATGATCATCTCGATGGCGCGACCACGCAGGTGGTCCTCTTCGCTCATCTCATGGCCCCGCGCCCCGGCGAGCTTCCCCTTTTCGATCCGCTCCACATAGGCAGGGGTCGCAGCGGCGTTCTGCACGTATCCCCCGGCAAAACGCGAAATCGAAGAGGCACCCAACCCGATCAGCGTCGGACACCGGTCATCGGTATAGCCTTGGAAATTGCGCCGCAGGTGGCCGCTTTTGGCCGCCTTGGCCAAACCGTCCTCGGGCAGGGCAAAATGGTCGATACCAATCGTTTCATAACCAGCGGCGCGGAACTGATCCGCAGCTGCGCAGGCCAGATCATAGCGTTCGGCGTCTCCCGGCAGGGCGGATTCGTCGATCAGCTCCTGACGTTTGGCCATCCAGGGCACATGGGCATAGCCGAACAGCGCGATCCGGTCCGGTGCAAGGCTCAGCACCTTTTCAACCGTATCCTTCAGTCGCGCGGCGTCCTGATGTGGCAGGCCGTAGACCAGATCGGCATTGAGCGAGGTGATCCCCGCCTCCCGCAGATCCTCGACACAGGCGCGCGTCACCTCATAGGGCTGTTCCCGGCCGATGGCGGCCTGCACCTCGGGATTGAAATCCTGAATACCGATACTGGCCCGGTTCATGCCTTCTTCGGCCAGCGCCGCGATCTTGTCCCGGTCCACCAGCGTCGGGTCGATCTCGACCGAGAACTCCCAGTCCGGCGTCGGCGGGAAGACCGCCTTGACCGCCTGGGCCAGCCTGTGGATCAGCGCTGGCGGCAGGATGGTCGGCGTGCCACCGCCCCAGTGCAACCGCCCCATCTGCAGCCCCGCGGGCAGATGCGGCGCGAGCAGCTTCAGCTCGGCCTCCAGCGTTTCGACATAGCTTTCCACCGGCTCGGGCCGACGGGTGCCCTGGGTCCGGCAAGCGCAGAACCAGCACAGCCGCTCGCAGAACGGGATATGCAGATACACCGAAACCGGAACCGCCGGATCAAGCGCATCAAGATGCCCGACCTGTTCCGCCGCACCCACGGCGGAAGAAAAGACCGGAGCGGTCGGGTAGGAGGTGTAGCGGGGCACCCGGCTGTCGAACAGGCCAAGGGCGGCAAGGCGGTCAATCTGTGTCATACCGCCTTTTTGCCGCTCAGGCGCGCGCTGACTTTGCGCAGGATCAAATTGCACGGGAAAAATCACCCACCCGGTCGGCTATTGCAACGGTCCAGCCAGAAAGGCGCCATCAACCGCCTGAATTCGCGGGACATCAGCAGCAGTCACCCCCGCACAAAAAATTTGTGACATTGGGCGCATTTTGAGTTTGACGCCCCGCGCGACTCTGCTTATACGGCCCCTCACCAACCCGTGCCCAGATGGCGGAATTGGTAGACGCGCTAGCTTCAGGTGCTAGTGTCCGTATGGACGTGGAGGTTCGAGTCCTCTTCTGGGCACCATATCACTCTCCTGGAATTGTTGTAAAATCTTGGCCCCGAGCGCCTCTGATCTGTCGCTGTCCGTGATCGGTCCGTGCGGGGCTGCGGGACGGGTTTTCCTGTGCTAGGCATCCATCACGATTCCGCAGCCCAGCCCGTGACCATCAGGAGCGCCCGAGATGACCGATACCCTGTTTACCCTGCCCGAAACCGCTACGATCCCGGTTCTGGGAGAGGACCGCACCTATCCCATCGGGCGTATCTTCTGCGTCGGGCGCAACTACGCCGCACATGCTGCCGAGATGGGCAACGAGGTCGACCGCGAAGCGCCCTTTTACTTCACCAAATCCGCAGCCAATGCGATTCTGACCGGCGCTACCGTGCCCTACCCGCTTGGCACCTCTGATTTCCACCACGAGATGGAGCTGGCCGTGGCCATCGGCGCGCCGCTGTTCCGCGCCACGCCGGAAGAGGCCCGCACAGCGGTTTATGGCTATGGCAGCGCGCTGGACATGACGCGCCGGGATCTGCAGGGGCAGGCGAAGGACAAACGGCGCCCATGGGATCTGGGCAAGGATCTGGAGCAAGGCACGGTTTTCGCCCCCCTGACCCGCAGCGCTGACTGGGACGGCCCAGCGGGCAAGCGGATCTGGCTCAGCGTCGACGGTGAAATACGTCAGGATGCCAGCCTGGATGAGATGATCTGGTCGGTCGAGGACATCCTCTGCCACTTGTCGGGTTATTACCACCTGCGGCCGGGCGATCTGATCCTCACCGGCACCCCAGCAGGAGTGGGAGCGGTAACCGCCGGACAGTCGATGACTGGCGGAATCGACGGGTTGAGCCAGGTCGAACTGACCCTCAGCGCCGCTGAATAAGATCAAAGGGCCATAGAGCCGCCCCGAAGGTTCGAAACCGTCAAGAATATGTGCGCTGGGTCCATTCCTGATCCCGGCGCCTTGGCCCTATCAATTACAGGGCTGTGCGCAAAGCGTACCACAG
The DNA here is from genome assembly GCF_041008815.1 of Pseudophaeobacter sp. A-200-2. NCBI lineage: Bacteria > Pseudomonadati > Pseudomonadota > Alphaproteobacteria > Rhodobacterales > Roseobacteraceae > Pseudophaeobacter > Pseudophaeobacter sp. A-200-2. Next base: position 143,719 of record NZ_JAXGFU010000005.1, read on the forward strand.
TCCTGCGCAGCGATAGGGAGGGTTGCGACCGCAGCGGCAAGGCAGCGATCCGCCGAAATGTCTTTTTTCATGGCTCCTGCGCCAATCAGTGATTGATCTTCAAGAAATGAAATGCTGGAATGTATCCGGTATGGCTCAGATATGGAAATCTTGTAACATTTTCTAAACGAGTCTGAGCGCTGATTTGGGACCAGCCAATTCATGAGTGAAAAATGCATGATCTGCTGTTGATGGTTACAAATGCACCAAATAGCAGGAGGTCAGCGAAGTTTGTTTTGTGATCCGCAGGGGTGTGGAGGGGACCAAAACAGAAAGAAAATAGGCAATATATTGCAATAATGTTAGTTGCCTGCATTATGTTGCTTGGAAGTAGGGTCAAAGGGAGGAATCACATGACCACTCGCAGAAAGATTCTTGGCGCAGCAGGCGCGGCGGCCATTGCCGCAGTATGCGCCACATCCGCCTTCGCGCAGGAGGTAACGCTAAAGCTGCACCAATTCCTGCCGGCGCAGGCAAATGTGCCGAAACTGGTTCTGGATGTCTGGGCCGACAACGTTGAGGCCTCCTCGAATGGCCGTATCAAGATCGACCGCTATCCCTCCATGCAGCTGGGAGGCAAGCCGCCGGAACTGATGGACCAGGCCATCGACGGCGTTGCCGACATCGTCTGGACCGTGGTCGGCTATACGCCGGGCCGGTTCCCGTCGACCGAAGTCTTCGAACTGCCCTTCATGATGACCAACGCGCGTGCCACCTCGCACGCTTATTGGGAAATGTTCGAACGCCACATGAAGGACACCGAGTTCAAGGACGTCCACATCCTGGGCACCTGGGTGCACGGCCCCGGTATGATCCACACCACGGATCCGGTTGAAACCCCCGCCGACCTGCAGGGCATGAAGATCCGTGGCGGTTCCCGCTCGGTCAACGCGCTGCTGACCGAACTGGGCGCAACCCCCGTCGGCATGCCGGTTCCCGCGATCCCCGAAGGCCTGTCCAAAGGCGTGATCGACGGCACCACCATCCCGTGGGAAGTCACCACCGCACTGAAAGTTCCGGAACTGGTCGAGAACCACACCGAATTCACCGGCAAGGCGCTTTATACCCTGACCTTCGTTCTGGCGATGAACAAGGACAAGTATGAAAGCCTGCCCGATGATCTGAAGAAGGCCATCGACGACAACTCCGGTCTGGAGTTCTCCGTCTTCGCCGGCGGCACCCAAGCAGATTCCGACGGCCCGGCCCGCGAATTTGCACTGGACAACGGTAACAACGTCATCACCCTCAGCCAGGAACAGACCGACGAGTGGCGCGCGCTGGCTCAGCCGATCTACAACAAATGGCTGGCCGACATGACTGAAAAAGGCATCGACGGGCAGGCCCTGCTGGAAGAAGCAACCTACCTGATCGAAAAATACACACCGCAATACGTGAAGTAAGCGGTAGCATAGTCAAAGGGCCGCAGCGCACCCGTGCCGCGGCCCTTTGCGTACTCAGAAAAGGGTAAACACCATGCAAAAGCTCATGATGGGGTTGGCCAGGAAGATGGCCATATTGGGCGGTATGGTCCTCGTTCTCCTGATCATCCTGACCTGCCTTTCGATCATCGGCCGCCTGCTGAACGGCGTGCTGCACGGAAGCCTCATGCAAGGGCTCGCTCCTGCGCTGTCAGACTGGCTGATCAACTACATCGGACCAATCAACGGGGACTTCGAACTGGTAGAGGCCGGCGTGGCATTCGCCATCTTCGCGTTTATCCCACTGTGCCAGATCACATCGGGCCATGCCTCGGTCGACGTGGTGGCAAACGCCTTTCCCGTCAAGGTGAACCGGTTCCTGCGCATGGTGGTCGCGATCCTGTTCGCGGGGGTTCTCGCCCTGATCACAGAACGGCTCGGCGCCGGCATGGTCGGCAAGTACTACAATGGCGAGACGTCGTTCCTGCTCGAGTTTCCTACCTGGTGGGCCTATGCCGCCAGCCTCTTCGCCTCCAGCATGGCTGCTGTGGTGGCGATCTATGTCGCGATCGTGCGTACAACCGAATTTATGACCGGCCGCATTGAGCTGTGGGACGGTGTGGAGGGTGAGCAGTGACAGCTCTTGAAATCGGAATATCCTCATTCCCCATCCTGATGATCCTGATCTTCCTTCGGGTTCCCATCGGGCTTTCGATGTTCCTGGTGGGCCTGGTCGGGTTGATCCTGGTCACCGACGGAACCCAGGTTGCCTTTGGGCGCCTGAAAAGCGAGACCTACTCGACCTTTTCCTCTTATTCTCTGACCATCGTGCCGATGTTCCTGCTGATGGGCCATTTCGCGACGCTGGGCGGCATGTCATCCGCCTTGTTCAAGGCGGCCGCGAGTTTCCTGGGCCACAGGAAAGGCGGCGTCGCCATGGCATCGATCGGGGCTTGCGCCGGCTTTGGTGCGATCTGCGGCTCCTCGCTGGCCACTGCGGCAACCATGGGCCGTGTCGCTCTGCCCGAGCTGAAGGAATACGGATATGCCGGTGGCTTTTCGACGGCAACACTGGCGGCAGGCGGCACCCTGGGCATCCTGATCCCGCCTTCGGTGGTGCTGGTGATCTATGCCATCCTGACCGAGCAGAATATCGCCAAGCTGTTCCTCGCAGCCTTCATTCCCGGCATCCTCGCCGCGGTTGGATATGTCATCGCGATTTCGATCTATGTGCGCATGTTCCCCGAAAGCGCGGGCACCCGCCCCTCGGTTCCCTGGGCGGAACGGATGGAAAACCTGGTCAAGGTCTGGCCGGTTCTGCTGGTCTTTGGCCTGGTGGTCGGCGGCATCTACGCCGGTTGGTTCACCCCGACCGAGGGTGCAGCCGTAGGCGCATTCGGCACCGGTTTCATCGCCTGGCTGAATGGCGGTCTGAACCGCGAAACCATGGTCGATAGCTTTATCGTCACCGCCCGTTCGACCGCGATGATCTTTTTCATCGTGCTGGGCGCCGGGTTTTATAACGGCTTCCTCGCGCTGACCAAGGTGCCGCAGGAACTGGCAGATTTCGTCGTCAGCCAGGGGCTGAGCCCATGGGTGGTTCTGGCGCTGATCCTGGCCTTCTACCTGGTCTTTGGGTGCCTGATGGACAGCCTGTCGATGATTCTGCTGACCATTCCGATCTTCTTCCCGGTGATCTCGGTGATGGACTTCGGCCTGTTGTCCCTGCCCGCGATGCAGGCGGATGCAGCGATGGAGGTGCTGCGCAACGGGGTGCCGGATGGCATGGGGGCTGAAATGCTGGCCTCGATACAGGAAGCCATCGCCAACGGCATGGAACTGACCCGGGAGCAGATGAAGGAACTGGGCATCCGCGTCACCGAAGGCCGCGTCAACCGGATCGAATCGGAATACGTCGCCATCTGGTTCGGCATTCTGGTTCTGATCGTGGTCGAGGTTGGCCTGATCACCCCGCCTGTGGGCATGAACCTGTTCATTATCAACGCGATGGACCGGACCACCCGCATGGTCGACACCTACAAGGCGGTGATGTTCTTTGTGGCATCGGACATCATCCGGGTGATTATCTTGGTCGCCTTCCCGATCATCACGCTGCTGCCGCTGATGCTGCTGCACTGACCATCGGGTCCGACGACCCCTGCAATTGATCCCCCCCGTCAGACCTCTGGCGGGGGGATTTTTTGTCTGCGAGCCACCAGACCGGCCCGCCTCGCACCTGCATCGGCGGAAATATGTGCAAAATAGTGCAATTTATTGCAGCGATATGTTGCATTATTTTGCGACCGGTGCATTAATCCGTCCCAGATCAAGACTGCGCCGCCGGGGAGGGCCGCGCAGGCCGCCGGAGCGCCCCGCGCCTTCCGCGGCACATCAGGGAGGAGCGAGGATGACACCCAGCGGCAATGCGGCAGGATATTTTGTGGATCGCCACCGGAGCGAGCGCCCGGACAAGGTGGCCTTCCGAGAGGCCGCCGGCGCGCAGCGGCAGCTTACCTATGGCGATCTGGCCGAAAGCTCGGACCGGATGGCAGGCGCCCTGCGCCGGGCGGGCATAGCCCGCGAATCCCGCGCCGCCATGCTGGTGCTGGATCAGATCGAATTCCCGCAGATCTTCTGGGGCGCGCTTAAGGCCGGTGTCGTGCCGGTGCCGCTCAACACCCTGCTGTCCACCTCGGTTTACGAGGTCATCCTGAAAGACAGCCGCGCCACCATCCTGTTTGTCAGCGCCGAACTCTGGCCGGTGGTAGAGCCCGCCGTCGCTGCCTGCCCGGATCTGCAGCGCGTCGTGGTGATCGGCGGCGAAACGCCGGAGGGCTGCGACAGTTTTGAGGATTTCCTTGCCGGGGCAGAGCCGATGGAGGCCGTGGCCTGCTGCCCCGATGAAACCGCCTTTTGGCTATATTCCTCTGGCTCCACCGGGCAACCCAAGGGCGTGCGCCATGTGCATGGGGCGCTGGCTGCCACCGCCGACACCTATGGCGCGCAGGTGCTTCAGGTGGCCGAGGACGATGTAATCTTCTCGGCGGCAAAACTGTTCTTCGCCTATGGGCTGGGCAATGGCATGACCTTCCCGCTGTCGGCGGGCGCCACCACCATCCTGTTCGATGGCCGTCCGACACCGGACTCGGTGCTGTCGATCCTCGATACAGAAAAACCAACCCTCTATTGCGGTGTGCCGACGCTTTATGCGGCCACGGTTGCGGCGCTGGAAACCGCCGAGAAACCTGATGCGCCCCTGCGCCGCTGCATTTCCGCAGGTGAGGCCCTGCCCGAAGAGGTCGGCCGCAAATGGGAAGACATATGGGGCGTCGAAATCCTCGATGGTGTCGGCTCGACCGAGATGCTGCATATCTTCCTGTCGAATGCGCCGGGCGATGTGGTCTATGGCACCTCAGGCGTGGCGGTGCCGGGGTACGAACTGCGGCTGGTGGACGAGAACGACGAGGAGGTGCCCGCAGGCGGCATCGGCGAACTTCTGGTGCGCGGTGCCTCGGCCGCCGAAGGATACTGGAACCAGCGAGGCAAGAGCCGCAGTACCTTCGAAGGCGAATGGACCCGCACCGGCGACAAATACGAACGTGGCGAGGACGGGCGTTTCATCTACTGTGGCCGTACCGACGATATGTTCAAGGTCTCCGGGATCTGGCTGTCTCCGTTTGAGCTGGAACAGGCGCTGGTCGCCCATCCCGCCGTGCTGGAGGCCGCCGTTGTGCCCGCCCGCGACGAAGAAGGTCTGGAAAAACCCAAGGCCCATATCGTGCTGAAGGACGGGACCGGGAACGACGCCCTGACCGCCGATCTCAAGGCGTTTGTGAAGGAAAAGGTCGGCAAGTGGAAATATCCGCGCTGGATCGTCTATGCCGACGACCTGCCCAAGACGGCAACCGGCAAGATCCAGCGCTTCAAATTGCGGGAGGATGCATGATGGCGTTTGAATGGGGTGGAAGTGGCACGGTCACGGCAGGCGGTGCCAATCTGGAATATGCCTGCCATGGGCCCGCGCCGGATCAGGCGCCAACCCTTGTGCTGCTGCACGAAGGGCTGGGCTGCGTGGCGCTGTGGCGCGATTTCCCCGAAAAACTGGCTGCGGCCACCGGTTGGGGCGTCTTTGTCTATTCCCGTCAGGGCTATGGCCAGTCCGATCCCGTGACCCTGCCCCGGCCGCTCGATTTCATGACCCGCGAGGCAAAGGACGTGCTGCCCGGGCTGCTGGATACCATCGGTCTGGAGCATGGCGTGCTGATGGGCCACAGCGACGGCGCCACTATCGCGGCGATATACGGCGGCAGCGTGCTGGACCACCGGGTGCGCGGGCTGATCCTGATGGCCCCGCATTTCTTCACCGAACCGGGCGGGCTTGCGGAAATCGCCAAGGCGAAAGAGGCCTATGACAGCGGCGATCTGAAGGAAAAGCTGGCGAAATACCACAAGGACCCCGAAGGCGCCTTCCGCGGCTGGAACGATGTCTGGCTCGACGAAGGTTTCCGGGACTGGGACGTAGCAGATGTGATCGACTATCTGCGGGTGCCGGTTCTGGCCATTCAGGGCCGCGAGGACCAATACGGCACCCTCGCCCAGGTCGAGGTGATCGAGGAACGCACCTATTGCCCCTGCGATATGCTGGTGCTGGAGGATTGTCGCCACAGCCCACAACAGGACCAGCCACAAAAGGTCATCGACGCGGTCGCCGAATTCACCAGCCGTCTGGCCCGGATCGAGGCCGCCGAGGTCGAAACCGCCTGACATGGCCCGTTTTCCGGATCCGCCGCACGCCCATATCCCGGGCCAGACGCCCCGGCATCCGGAAGGCACCTTCGATGCGATCTGCGAGACAGCAAGACCGGAACAGCCCCTTGGGGCTGTTTTCGCGTCAGACGCCTGGCGTGCCGGATGTCAGTATTTCCGGACCGGTTATTTCTGGGAAGCACATGAGGTCTGGGAAGCGGTCTGGATGGCCCTGCCTGATCCCTCGGCCGAACGACGACTAGTGCAGGGGATGATCCAGCTCGCGAATGCAGCGCTGAAGCAGAAGATGCAGCGCCCGCGCGCGGTGAAGCGGCTCTGCGATATCGCCGACGCGCAGATGACCGACCTGCCAGGGGCGCTGTGGATCACCGCAGACCTGCAGGAGGATCAGATTCGGGCGCAGCTGCTGGACCTTCGCCGCCAGACCGAGAATACCATAAAAAGCGCACTATAATGCATTGTCAAAGCGGATATTCCGCAATCACACCGCAATATTCTGCATTATTATGCCGAAAGAAGGCATTATTATGCATCTTTTCCTTTGCCAGCCTGCAAAGCTGCGGTAGGTTACTCACAACAGAACTCAGGAGCGCGACATGCCCCAGGCAATCGATTTTCAAACCGACCCTTCGAAGTATCGCCACTGGCGGGTGGAGTATGATGGCCCCATCGCAAACCTCTACATGGATGTGGACGAAGACGGCGGGCTGTTCGACGGCTACCAGCTGAAGCTCAATTCCTACGATCTGGGCGTCGACATCGAGCTGTCCGACATCGTGCAGCGGATGCGGTTCGAACACCCCGAGGTCAAGGTGGTGATCATGCGCTCGGGCAAGGACAAGGTGTTCTGCGCCGGCGCCAATATCCGTATGCTGGGCGGCGCCAGCCACGCCCACAAGGTGAACTTCTGTAAATTCACCAACGAGACCCGCAACACCTACGAGGCCGCCGAGGCGGATTCGGGTCAGAAGTACATTGCCGCCGTTCAGGGCGCCTGCGCCGGTGGTGGCTATGAACTGGCCCTCGCCTGCAACTATATCATGCTGACCAATGACAGCGCCTCCTCTGTCGCCCTGCCCGAAGTGCCGCTGCTGGCGGTTCTGCCCGGCACCGGCGGGCTGACCCGTGTCACCGACAAACGCAAGGTGCGCCGCGATCTGGCCGATATCTTCTGCTCGGTCGAAGAAGGCGTCAAAGGCCAGCGCGCCGTCGACTGGCGTCTGGTGGACGAGGTGGTGCCGAATTCGAAATTCGCCGACACCGTTGCCGAACGCGCCCAGGAATTTGCTGCTGCCAGCAGTAAGGCAGACGGGCTGACCGGCATCACCCTTGGCCCGATCACCCGCAGCTTTGGCGAGGATTCCATCACCTATACGCTGGTCGAGGTCGAAATCGACCGCAAAGGCGGCCGCGCCACCGTGACCCTAAAAGGCCCCGATGGCGATGCCCCGGCAGATACCGCTGCGCTCCAGGCAGAAGGCGATCAGACCTACCTGCTGCGTCTGGCGCGCGAGCTGGACGATGCCATTCTGCACCTGCGCCTCAATGAACGCGAAGTCGGCACCGTGGTGTTCCAGACGCAGGGCGACGCCGAAAAACTGTTGGCGCATGAGGCGCTCTTGCTGAACAACCGCGATCACTGGCTGGCCAATGAAATCCTGATGTACTGGAAGCGCCTGCTGAAACGCGTCGACATGACCTCGCGCTCGCTGGTGGCCGTGGTCGAACACGGCTCCTGCTTTGCCGGGCCGCTGGCGGAACTGCTGTGGGCCGTCGACCGCTCCTACATGATGCTGGAGGAATTCGAAGGCGACAATCGCCCGCTGGCCGCCATCACGCTCAGCGAAGGGAACTTTGGGACCTATCCGATGGGCAACGACCTGACGCGGCTTCAGACCCGGTTCCTCGGCACCCCCGAGTCGGTCGAGGCGCTGCGCGATCATATCGGTGAGCCGCTTGAGGCCGATCAGGCCGAAGAGCTGGGCCTTGTGACCTATGCCTTTGACGATATCGACTGGGAGGACGAGGTGCGCATCTTCCTTGAGGAACGCGCCAGCTTCAGCCCCGATGCGATGACCGGCATGGAGGCCAACCTGCGCTTTGCCGGGCCCGAAACGATGGAAACCCGTATCTTTGGCCGCCTGACCGCCTGGCAGAACTGGATCTTCCAGCGCCCCAACGCGGTGGGCAGCGCTGGCGCCCTGCAGCGCTACGGCACCGGCCAGCGCGGCGAATACAACATGGAACGCGTGTAACCAGGAAATACAGCGGTAGCCCAAGGCGGCGCCGCGTGACGGAGGAACGATATGCTTGATCTCATCAATGTCAGCTACGACACCCAGATCCCCAACAACGTTGGCCTGTCCAGCGATAAGAAGGTGCTGAAGGCGCTGGAAAAATGGCACCCCGGTTACATCAACTGGTGGAACGACCTGATCCCGCAGAACTTTCAGGAATCGATGGTCTACCTGCGCACCGCGGTTTCAGTCGACCCCAAAGGCTGGGCCAAATTCGACTACGTGAAGATGCCGGAATACCGCTGGGGCGTGCTGCTGGCGCCGCAGGTCGAAGGCCGCACCATTCCGATGGGCGAACACTATGGCGAACCGGCCTGGCAGGAGGTTCCCGGCGAATACCGCAACATGCTGAAGCGCCTGATTGTCATTCAGGGCGATACCGAGCCGGGCTCGGTCGAGCAGCAGCGGTTCCTGGGCCTCACCGCGCCGTCGCTCTATGACATGCGCAACCTGTTCCAGGTCAACGTCGAGGAAGGCCGCCATCTCTGGGCGATGGTCTACCTGCTGCAGAAATACTTTGGCCGCGATGGCCGCGAAGAAGCGAACGAGCTGCTGATCCGCTCCTCCGGCTCCGAAGAGGCGCCGCGGATGCTGGGTGCCTTTAACGAGGAAACACCGGACTGGCTGTCCTTCTTCATGTTCACTTATTTCACCGACCGCGACGGCAAGATGCAGCTGGAATCGCTGGCACAATCGGGCTTTGATCCGCTGTCGCGCACCTGCCGCTTCATGCTGACCGAAGAGGCGCACCACATGTTCGTGGGCGAAACCGGTGTGGGCCGGACCATTCAGGCCACCTGCGAAGCGATGAACAAGGCCGGGATCACCGACCCCTATGACATCAACAAGATCCGCGACCTGGGTGTCATTGACCTGCCCACCATCCAGAAAAAGCTGAACCTGCACTACACGCTGTCGCTGGATCTCTTTGGTCAGGAAGTTTCCACCAACGCCGCCAATGCCTTCAACTCGGGCATCAAGGGGCGTTACATGGAAATGCGCCTGAAAGACGACCACAAGCTGACCAACGACACCTACGTTGTGCGCACCGTCAAGGATGGTCAGATCGTCGCCGAAGAAGTGCCGGCCCTGACCGCGATCAACATGCGTCTGCGCGACGACTACGTCAAAGACGCCGCAGGTGGCGTGGGCCGCTGGAACAAGATCATCGAAAAGCACGGCATCGAATTCGAGATGAAGCTGCCGCACGAAGGCTTCCACCGCCAGATCGGCGTGTTCTCCGCAGTGCGCTGCGACCCCGAAGGCAACATCATCTCGCAAGAGCAGTGGGACGCCAAGGTCAAGGACTGGCTGCCCAACAAGGAAGACGGTGCCTTTATCCAGTCGCTGATGAAACCGGTCTACGAGCCGGGCAAATACGCCAGCTGGATTTCGCCGCCCAAGGTCGGCATCGACAACAAGCCGGGCGATTTCGAATACGTGAAACTGCACATGGCATAAGCAGGGTTTAACCCTCTCTTTGCCGGCGCCTGTCACACTGACCGGCAGGCGCCGGAATTCAATAGCCAGACCGGAGGATCCCCAGATGGACATCACCCGCAGCCAAGCTGAAACGCCCAATGCCAACCGTGTGTCGGTTCAGATCAATGGCCTCAAAGGCCCCTGTGTGGGCTGTTCCGACTGTGTCGGCATGTGTCGCGAGCTGATCGATGCGCTGACCGTGCCCGATGCGATCCTCAAAAAAGCGCCGAGAAGCTGAATGACAAACGCCCCCACCGCGCCGCTGAAACAGCATCTGATCGATCCCGAGATCTGCATCCGCTGCTACACCTGCGAAATGACCTGCCCCGAAGAGGCGATCGAACATGACGACATGAACGTCGTGGTCGACGCGGAGAAATGCAATTTCTGCATGGATTGCATCCCGGTCTGCCCGACCGGCTCAATCGACGAATGGCGGGTGGTGAACACCCCCTATTCGGTGGATGAGCAGTTCGAATGGATGGAACTACCCGAGCAGGAAGAGATTTCCGGCGGCGACGCTGCCGACGGCGATATCGAGGCGATGGACGATGCCGTTGCGGCGCTGCTGGCCGATGCCCATGCCGGCGCGGGCGGCAAGGCAACCGCCCCCGCGAGCGCCAGCAAGCCGGTGATCAACATGTACACCCCCGGCAAGCCGGCCCGGGTCAAGGTGCAGGGCAATTACCGGCTGACCGACAAGGACAGCGACAGCGATGTGCGCCACATCATCCTTGATCCGGCGGGCCTGCCCTTTCCGGTGCTCGAAGGCCAAAGCATCGGTATCATCCCCCCCGGCACAGACGCCGAAGGCAAATCGCATCTGCCGCGGCTTTATTCCGTCTCCAGCCCGCGCGACGGCGAACGCCCCGGCTATCACAACATATCGCTGACCGTGAAACGCGAGGAACAGGGCCTGTGCTCCAACTACGTCTGCGATCTTGCTGCGGGCGACGAGGTACAGGTGACAGGGCCCTTCGGCGCCACCTTCCTGCTGCCCTCGGATCCGGCTGCTGACATCATGATGATCTGCACCGGCACCGGCTCGGCCCCCTTCCGCGCCTTCACCATGCGCCGCCTGCGTGAGGCACCGCATGAGACCGGCAAGATGACCCTGATCTTTGGCGCCCGCCGCCCGGGTGAGCTGCCCTACTTCGGCCCGCTAAAAAAGATCCCCGATACGTTCATGACCAAGCTCTTTGCCTTTTCCCGGCAGGAGGACGCGCCCAAGCAATACGTGCAGGACCGTCTGCGCGAGGAATCCGACCGGGTTGCCGCGCTGATGCAGAACCCGGCGGGCCATATCTACATCTGCGGGCTGAAGGCGATGGAGCAGGGCGTCGAAGAAGCCTTGCGTGATATTGCCCGCTCCCATGGTTTGAACTGGGCCGAACTGCGCGATAAGATGCGCACCGACGGACGTTACCACGTCGAAACCTATTGAGCCGCAGGACAAAACCCAGATGACAGACCAGATCGCCCCCGCCGGACAGGACGCCGGGACGGAGAACTTCGTGCACGAAATCCGCGTCGGCTGGGGCGACTGCGATCCGGCCAAGATCGCCTATACCGGCCGCCTGCCCGCCTTTGCGCTGGAGGCGATCGATGCCTGGTGGGAACATAACCTGGATGGCGATGGCTGGTTCCAGATGGAACTGGACCGCGGTACCGGCACCCCCTTCGTGAACATGAACATCGATTTCTGCTCGCCGGTGACCCCACGCCACCGGCTGATGTGCGAGGTCTGGCCCTGCAAGCTCGGCACCAAATCGATCACCTTCCGGGTGGATGCGCGGCAGGACGGTGTTTTGTGTTTCGAAGGCACCTTTACCTGCGTCTTTATCGATCCGACCAATTTCACCGCCAAGGCGGCACCCCCGGATTACCGCGCCGTGGTCGAACCCCGGTTGCGCCCGGCCTAGGTTCCCATTCCCCCTTCCCGCGCCCCACTGACGTGGGGTCCCGCAAGATAATGCACTCCGCAGCCGCGCCCGCACCGGTTTTCATTTGAACCGGATGCGGCAGCGCCTTAAGTTTGTGCATTATGTTTCATATATCGGCGCCGCATGAGTGAGATCACCAATTTCCGGGGCGAAACCCGGCCCGCGCAGGACAAAAGCGAGATCGACCAGGTCGTTCCCGCCCTGATTTCACGCGTGGGGGAACGGGTCCGCAAGGCACGCGAGCGCAAGGGTATTCCGCGCCGGGTTCTATCGGACCGTTCGGGTGTGTCGCCGCGCTATCTGGCGCAGCTGGAGGCCGGAGAGGGCAATATCTCCATCGGCCTCTTGCAACGGGTGGCCGTGGCACTGGATCACCGCATCGAATGGCTGATCGGCGAAGAGGATCCCTGGACCTCGGACGCGGTGCGGGTGGCGGATCTTTATCGCGGCGCCACCAGCAGCACCCAGCAGGCGGTTTTGGACCTCTTGGCGCCGCAGACGCCGGAAACCCAGCGCGCCGGGCGCGTCTGTCTGGTGGGTCTGCGCGGTGCAGGCAAATCGACCCTTGGCAGCATGGCGGGCAAGGAGCTGGGCATTCCCTTTGTCGAGCTGAACAGCGAAATCGAAAGCCAGTCCGGCATGCCGGTGTCCGAACTGATGGCGCTTTACGGCCAGGAAGGCTACCGCCAACTGGAGGCGCAGGCGATCAACCGCATCATCGCAACCCATGACAGCCTGATCCTGGCCGTCGCGGGCGGCATCGTCGCCGAACCGGAGACCTACACCAACGTTCTGGCGCATTTTCACACCATCTGGATCAAGGCCCGGCCCGATGAACATATGGCGCGGGTGCGGGCGCAGGGCGATGAACGCCCGATGGCGGGCAATCCCGAGGCGATGGAACAGCTCCGCTCGATCCTGACCAGCCGCGAGGCCCTGTATGGCAGGTCGCTGGCGCAACTGGACACCTCGGATCAGACCGTGGATCAGTCGCTGGCCAGCCTGATCACCATGGTCCGGGAGCGCGGCTTTACCGGCTGATCCGGATTGCATCCGCAGGCTTGTCTCATATCGGGTCGCGCAACCAATCATCGGCGAAGGCAACGTTTTGCAACCCGGCGAAGCGCGCCACCCTATCGAGTTCCGCCTCCAGCCTGCCGATACGCGGCGCTGACCAGCTGACCCCGCGCTCGGGCCAGACGGCGGTGATATTCAGCTGCCCCGCGCCGCGATCCGCTTTCATGTCGATCCGCCCCACCAGACGCTCCCGCTCCATCAGCGGGAAGACGTAGTAACCGTATTTGCGCTTGGGTGCGGGGGTGAAGACCTCGATCCGATAGTGAAAGCCGAACAGGCGTTCGGCCCGCTTGCGATCGCGCAGGGCCGGGTCAAAGGGGCTCAGCACCCGCATCCGCCCCGGCGCCGGACCCAACGCCTCGGCCTGTTCCACTGTCCCCGGGCGCGCCAGCACCCGGCGCCAGCCACCATCGGCCTGTTCGATCTCGATCTCCTCAAGGGCACCGGATTGCAGCTGCGCCGCTGCCCAGTCCTTTGCCTCAGTGGCCGAGGCAGTATCCCAGAACGCCGCGAGTTCCCCCGAGGTGGCAAAACCTAAGCGGTCCAGCGCGCCATTGCACAGCCAGTCCACCGTCGCCGCCACATCCACAGGCGCGGCGCCCGGGTGCAGGTGTTCCTCGATCACCCGCTCGGTCAGGTCATAGCGCTTCTGAAACCCCTCGCGCCCAACCACTGTCAGCGCGCCGGACCGCCAGAGGTATTCCAGCGCGGTCTTGGAGGGATGCCAATCCCACCAGCCGCCCGATCCCTTCTTCTCGTCCTTGCCGATATCCGATGAGCTGATCGCCCCGTGATCGCGGATATGTTCCAGCACGGTGGCAAACTGCGCCTCGAACCCGTCCCGCCGCCAGTTGCGCCAGCGGCTGCGCAGCAGATCGGCATCGCGCTGAAACCTAAGATGCCAATGGGTGTAATAGGCCATCGGGATCACCGCGGCATCATGGGTCCAGTGTTCGAACAGTCCCCGGTCGGCCTCGTACAGCCGTCTCAGATGGGTGGGGCGATAGCTGGGCCTGCGGGAATAGAGGATCACATCATGCGCGCGCGCAACCGTGTTGATACTGTCGAGCTGCACAAACCCGAGCCGCGAAATCAGATCCAGCAGGTAAGCGCCCTTTGATGGGCCGCTCGGCGCCTCCAGCAGCGCGTGCCGGTCCAGGAACAGCCGCCGCGCCGCCCGGTTGCCCAGCCGTGCCCGCGCCATCAGCGCCGTTTCAGCGTATCGCCATAGGCGATGGTCGGGGTCAGGGTCACGTGGCGTTCGATCTCGGCGTCGGGATCTTCCAGCTGCGCCGCAATGATCTCCGCCGCCTTGCGCCCGATTTCCTGACGGCAGGCATCCATGGTGGCCAACTTGCGCGGCAGCCCCTGCAACAGTTCAACCCCGTTGAAACCCGCAAGACCAATCTGCCCCGGCACGTCGATGCCCTGCTCCAGCAGATACAGCAACCCGCCGGCCCCAATCATGTCATTGGAATAATAAAGGAAATCCAGATCCGGAGAGCGTTCCAGCATTTCCGCCGTCATCTCGCGCCCCTTGGCCAGCGCCGAGCCGCCAGAATAGAAGGCGCGATCTTCGATCTCGACGCCTTCCTTGGCCAGCGCCTCGGTAAAGCCTTCGAAGCGTTTGCGGGCGCGGTGGTCCAGCGGCATCTTGGTGCCCATGAAGCCGATGTGACGGTAGCCGGCTTTGAGGATCGCCTTGGCCATCTCGCTGCCCGCGCGGCGGTGCGAAATTCCGACCATCGCATCCACCGGCTTGCCATCGGTATCCATGATCTCAACCACCGGAATGCCCGAGGCATTGAGCATGGCGCGCGCCGCCTCGGTATGTTCAAGCCCGGCAATGATCACCCCCGAGGGCCGCCAGGACAGCATCTCGTAAAGAACCTTTTCTTCTTTTTCCGGTTGATAGTCTGTTACCCCGACGACTGGCTGCAGCTCGGTGTTTTCCAGCACCTTGTTCACCCCGGTCAACACCTCGGGAAAGACCATGTTCGACAACGAGGGGATGATCACCGCCACCAGATTGACCCGTTTCGACGCCAGCGCGCCGGCGATCTTGTTGGGCACATAGCCCAGTTCCTTGGCCGCGGTCAGAACCTTGGTGCGGGTCTTTTCCGACACGTCCCCCCGGTTGCGCAGCACCCGGCTGACGGTCATTTCCGAAACACCTGTGGCTTCCGAGACATCACGAAGGGTGAGCGGGCGCTTATTGTCGGTGGTCACGGGCGTGGACCTCTTTGATTGTTTCCTGAGCGATGTTAGCGCAGACGGCGATGACAACACAATGGCAACCACGCCGACCTGCCGGATCTGAAAAATACGACCACGCAGCCACATAGCATTGTGATGGCAGATGTGATTTGCTATCGCCTGAAACGCGCGGCCCCGTGGCTCAACTGGATAGAGCAGCCCCCTCCTAAGGGGCAGGTTGCAGGTTCGAATCCTGCCGGGGTCGCCAGTGATCAACTATTGGAAGATCATGTTTGGGGTCCGGGTCACAGAACTGGAAAAGCGCCGTATTCGGTGCCCATGTTCTGCCGTTTCGCGTTGGCAACTTGTCAGACCAGGCACCGCCACCGACCAGTGTCAGCGGCGGTCAGGTCGTGCCCGCGCACCCGGTTTTCAGGCGGCGTTGGCTTCGGTGCCGTCTACTGAATTGGCTAGGTAGGCTTCGAACTCCTGGTCCATCCGGCCCTCGGCTCCGCCCACCGCATGAAGCCCAAGCGTGCTGAACCCGTCCATGCTGGTCTTCAGTCGACCCGAATCCTCGGCAAGCTTCGAGGTGGTTTCATAAACCGCACCCGCCCGGGTGGCGTTATCCAGCGTGGTCTGGCCCAGATCGCTCATGCTGCTGTCGATTTCCTGCAGGCTGAGCGATTGACGAGAGATTACGCCGGAGATTTCCGACATCAACTGCGAGACGTCGATCACGCCTTGACGAATGCCGGACAGGCTTTGCCCCGTGGCGCGAACCAGATCGCTGCCATCGTTGACGTGGATCGAGCTTTCGGCAATCAGGGCCTTGATCTCGTTCGCGGAATCCGACGCCCGCGCCGCAAGCGAGCGCACCTCGGAGGCGACCACGGCAAATCCGCGCCCGGCCTCTCCGGCCCGAGCCGCCTCGACCCCGGCGTTCAGCGCCAGAAGGTTGGTCTGAAAACTGATATCCTCGATCACATCTACGATTTTGGCGATTTTAGACGAGGACGTTTCGATACGTTCCATCGCTTCGATGGCCCTCTCCACCACAAGACCGCCTTCTTCGGCATCCTTGCGGTTCAAGTCCGAGTGTCGACTGGCCTTCTCGACCATATGGGTGGCCTCGGTGGTGCCAGCGGAGACATGGCTGACGGCGGCGACGGCCTCTTCCAGGGTGGCCGCCTGCTGTTCAGCGCGCTCTGCCATTTCCCGTGTCAGCTCCGAGGTTGAGCTGATTTTGTCGGCAACCGAATTGGCGCGTGTTGTGGCATCGGAAATGATCCCAGACCAGCGGCCGAGCAGATTGTTGTAAGATTCTCGGATCCCGTCGAACCGCGCCGGAATCCCGTCTTCTTGTCGGATCGGCCTGGTCAGGTTGCCCTTCTCCAGCTCGAAAATACCGGTGGTCAGCACGTCCAGTGCCTTGCTGTGTTCGGCATGCTGCGCCTCGAAATACGAGGCGATTACCCGCTCGCAATCGGCCATCATCAACCGGTTCACCAGTTGTACCTGTTTTGACAGCACCGCCCGGCTGGTCATCCGCTTGCGCACCAGGATATCCATCATATCAGCCCCGGCCGAGGAATAGCCGCCGAGATACTGAATGAAAGGCAGGCGCAACTCGTAGTGGACCCTGCCGACCCGAGCAGCGGAATCAAAATACTCCTGATCGAACCGCCCCGAGAACAGCTGCTGCCAATGCGCCTTCTGGGCCGCTTTGGCGTGGGCAACCACCTTGTCATCGGCAAAGAAACGGCGGGTTTCCTCGCGTTCCAGCACGCGATCATAAAACCGCTCCAGCACCCGGCCGAGGTGGGGCACGAGCAGTTTTTCGGTCTGGGCGATCAGATCCTTGCTATCGGTATCAAGAGAAAACCACTGGAAAAAACTCTGATGATCTGTGGATGACATGTGACGCCCGTACCCTTGTTAAACTTGTGATCTTTCTGCCTTGCAGCATTTGATGACTAGTTAAAGACGTGCGTGAAAGTTACAAGAATACCGACCTAAACCTTTGCGGTGAAATGATTTTAATTCACCATAAATTCGATTATTGAAATCTAAAAAAGAGAGCAGCATACCGCATGCACCCCGCCTTACGCCAAGGGTCCGCATTAAACGGTTCGAAAATGCCCTGAAACGCTCTTCTCTGCTGGCGTAGCTTGACCGAGTCAGCCACAGGTCGCGGTCACGCTCCAGACGCGCATGGACTGATCCAGACCGCGGATATCCTGTCCGTCGTGACAGGTGAACTTTTTCAAAAGCTCCGGCGCCTGCCCCTCGGCCATGACCTGCCCGCGTAAATCATCACTCATCACGATCTGCGCCTGCAGTCTGCGGGTCATTTCTTCGAGCCGTGCCGCCACGTTGACCGCAGTCCCGATCACCGCATATTCCAGCCGGTTCGCACCGATATCCCCTAGCACGGTCTCGCCATAGTGAATGCCGATACCGGCGCAGATTTCCGGCTCTCCCCGGCGGCGGCGGTCGCGGTTCCAATCCGCCAGCGCCTCTTGCATCGCAATGGCACAGGCCAGCGTATCGGTGGCATCCTGCGGTCCAGCCATCGGGGTACCAAAGGTCGCCATCAGCCCATCACCCAGATATTTATCGAGCGTCCCCCGATGACGGAAAACCTCGCGCTCCATCCGGGCATGAAAGGCCCGCAGCAACTCGATCACCCGGTGGGGATCCTGTCCCGCGCTCATCCGGGTAAAGCCGACGATGTCGATGAACAACACGCCCACATCCTGGCTGCGCACCTGCTTCAACGGATCGTCGTTCTGCGACAGCTGGTCCACCACATTGGGCGAGAAATAACGCGACAGGTTGGCCCGTTCGCGTTCAAGCCCCGCGTTGTCCATCAGCAACCGGCTGAACCGGCGCGCGGAAATCCCCAGCGTCACCGCCACCAGAAGAAAGACAAAGATCTCCTGAATGCGCAGGGGAATGTTGAAACTGTTCGGATCCATGATCGCCGCTAATTCGGTGCCGGGACCAAAAGCGGCCTGCGTGGCGGCGGTCAGTTCTGGAAATGGGTCCGCAAACCACCACGCCAGGCCCAGTCCAGCGGCCCACATCGCAGAGGTCCAGACCCCGATCGCGATCACCGTGCGCCAGGAAAACGCCAGTGTCCCGCCCGCCAGGATCACAAAGAAATAGAGGAAGTTGTCGATCCTGTACTGCATCGCCAGCGGTAGATCACTGGGGCTGAAGGGATTCGGTGCCACCATGCCCACCGTCATGATCAAGAGGTCCATGAAGATCAGCAACAGCTCGACCCGGGAACGCCCCACCTGCCCATAGCGCTGGATCAGCCAGCCGTTGAGGCACAGCAGCAGCAGAATGCCATGGTAATAGAGCACATCCCAGGTCGGGCTGACGGCGACCAGAAAGACCGAGATGACAGCCATCGCAATCCAGCGCGCCCGCACCGCGAGTTCCAGACCCTCGCGCTTGTGCGCCTCCAGCGCCGCCGCTGCGTATTGGCTGTCCCCCACGGGATCCGCCGCATTGACCGTCTCAGCGGCGCGCATCTGCTGCGCCGCACCCAGAGCCGTATCCGCCATCGTCCGTTCCTTCGTTCCCGATCCGACCATAGGCATCACCCCGGCGGGACGCACCCCCTATCCCGCAGGTAGAACCAAAAAAGCCCCGCCAGATCGGCGGGGCAAGGTGAGGTGCCCGCGCCCCTGACCAAAGGTCGGGGCACAGGCACCAGCGGTGTTGTTTGGTTTTCTCGGTTAGATCAGGCCTGCATTTCCGCGCGGATCTGCTGACGCAGAACATCAATCGGAACGGTTTTGCCATCGCGGCGGAAGCACCAGTAGGTCCATCCATTGCAGGACGGTGCGCCTTCCAGCGCGGCGCCGACCTGATGGATCGAGCCTTTGACCTCGCCGCCGACCAGCGTGCCATCGGCGCGCACCTTGGCCTTGTGGCGCTGGTTCATCGAGAACAGCTCTTCGCCGGGGCGCAGCATACCGCGTTCGACCAGTTGGCCAAAGGGAACACGCGGTTCGGCGCGTTTGCTGGCGGAAACCTGCAGGGCTTCACGGTCGAACTTGCGCACTGCCTTGATGCGTTTTGCTGCTACCTCGCGGTAGGCCTCTTCCTGTTCGATCCCGATGAACTCGCGGCCCAGCATCTTGGCCACGGCACCGGTGGTACCAGTGCCAAAGAAGGGATCAAGCACCACGTCGCCCGGGTTGGTCGAGCCGACCAGGATGCGGTGCAGCAGCGATTCCGGCTTTTGCGTCGGATGCGCCTTGTCGCCATTCTCGTTCTTCAGACGCTCATGCCCGGTGCAAATCGGCAGCACCCAGTCGCTGCGCATTTGGATGCCTTCGTTCAAGGCCTTCAGCGCTTCGTAGTTGAAGGTGTATTTTGCGCCTTCCGACTTCGACGCCCAGATCATCGTCTCGTGGGCGTTGGTATAGCGCTTGCCGCGGAAGTTCGGCATCGGGTTGGATTTGCGCCAGATCACATCATTCAGGATCCAGTAGCCTTCGTCCTGCAGCGCCGATCCGACCCGGAAGATGTTGTGGTACGAGCCAATCACCCAGATCGAGCCGTTCGGCTTCAGGATCCGGCGCGCCTCGCGCAGCCAGGCGCGGGTGAAATCGTCATAGACCTTGAAACTGTCGAACTGATCCCAGTGATCATCGACCGCATCGACCTTGCTGTTGTCGGGGCGGTGAAGCTGGCCCTTCAGCTGCAGGTTATAAGGGGGGTCCGCGAAGATCAGATCGACGGAATTTGCCGGGAGTCCGGCCATGACCTCGATGCAATTGCCACCAAGAATCGCGTTTAGAGGGAGCGCCGCGGCGCCCTTCGTCATGGTTTTGTTCATTTGCTCTGCCTCAATAACCACGGCGCATTTTTGCGCTCATTTTGGTTATCCACAGGATGAGTCATCCGGGATTCGAGGTCAATTTGTTTTTTAGAACAGCAGTCTACGGTTCACTCTTGATACAATATCTTGTGGACCGGCTTGAAGGATCTCCGATGATGTGGGGTGACGCCCAATTCCTCCAGCGCCATGCGGTGCTGTTTCGACGGGTAGCCTGCGTTTTTCTCCCATCCATATCCTGGAAACTGTTGCGCTAAATCCACCATGATCCGATCCCGGGCCTCTTTGGCCACGATCGAGGCCGCCGCGATCGACAGTGATTTGCCGTCTCCCTTGACCACCGCTTCAGCCGGAATCTGTAGCCCGTTGGGGATCATGTTCCCGTCGATCAGCAGGTAGTCCGGCTGCGGGTTCAGAGCTGCCACGGCGCGTTCCATCGCCAGATGCGAGGCGCGGAGAATATTAAGGGAATCAATCTCTTCAACGGTGGCATGGGCAATCGCAACCACCCCATTGTCAAAGATCGCCTGCTCCACCGCCTGGCGTTTTTTCGGGCTCAGTTTCTTGGAATCATTCAGCCCCTCGGGAATGCATTCAGGGGTCAGTATGACGGCTGCTGCCGTGACCGGTCCGGCCAATGGCCCCCGGCCCACCTCATCCACTCCGGCGATGATCAGGGACCCGCGGGCGCGGGCGGCGTCTTCAAGGCTGTAATCTGGCTGGTCCATGGATCCGAGAGACCCAAACCAGCGCAGTTTTGCAATCCCGTCACGCCCGGCCAAAGGAAAAAGAGGGGCAATGCCCCTCTGAAATCGCCTCTTACTGTTGCGGAAATATCACCGCCCTGCCCGTCACCGGCGCACCAACCGGTAACCTCGGTTCTGCAGGCAGGTCGGCTTGTAACCGCTGCGATGCTTGTGCCCGTTCCAGAAGGTCACCCGGCAGACCTGCGGCAGCGCCGATTCGTACCGGTATTGGCGCTTCAGGCAGTTCTCCCCGACCAAGGTATGGCTGCGGCTGTAGCGGGGGAAATAGCGCACGCATTGCGCCGGAAGGTCATAACGCGCCACCCGGGGCGGCAGCGGGCGCGACCCGTGATGCGGACGACCGTGGTGGGGGTGCGCGCCGTGCTGAGGATACCCGTGTCCGTGCGGCGGCGTGGCTGCTGGTGCAGTGTACTGATCCCGATGCCGCGTATCATTGATCGCCGCGCCCAGAATGCCAAGCAGAGCCACCCCTGCCAGCACCTTTGCCACGTCTTCGTCGGCACGGGCAGGCGCGGCGGACATCCCGGTGATGGCCAGCGACAGCGACAGAATCAAGGCGATGAACTTGCGGTGGGATTTGCCCAGGGGGCGGGGGCGGGCGGAAGCGGAGAATGTCATATCAAAGCCTTTCATCAGGGGCGCAGGGCGGCATGTCGTTGAATGTTTCGTTGCGGCCAGAAGCCGGTGATCCGACCCTGGCTCTGACGCCGCCGGACAGGCAATAACGCCCCCCTGATATCGGATATCAACCCCGCCAAGACGCTGTTGTTATTGAATATCGGCGCGATCAGGCGCAGGGTTGCTTCATGAAACACATGCTCCTGATCCCCCTCCTGGCTCTTGCCCTGACTGCGGGCGCGCCGCAGGCGCAGGCGGCCGATTGCTATGCCGATTACAAGGCCAAGCAGGACAACCCGCTGAAACTGCATTATGGCGTCATCCAGCTGTCCGGCCCCTGCAAGAAGGGCCCGGCCCGCAAGGAAATCACGGCCCGTCTGGCGCCTGCCGGATGGACCCTCTTGAACGTGCTGTCGGTCTTTGGACCCGAAGGCCTGCAACAAAGGAAGGCCAATGCGGGCTCCTATTACCTCCGTTTCTGAAATGCGCGCTGCGGGCGGGCGGGTGGTCGCGTTTGGTATCGTCGCCATCGTGGCGCTGCTGGCGATTGCCGGCACCTGGCTGCTGCTGACCCTGCCCGATGCCAACGCCTTTGACGCCCGTGTCGAACGGGTCTTTGTGGAAAACGATCTGACAACCCAGGCCGAGATCAAGCTGCTGGAGATTCTCGCCCAGTCCGGCACCGCCTTTGCCGATACGCTGGCCAGCTACCGTATGGTGATCTTTGTGCTGCTGGTCTTTGCCGCTGCGATGATGCTGGCGGCGCTGGTGGTGCTGACCATGCTGCTGCTCCTGAACCGGCGGATGGCGCAGATTGAACGCGCCGGCATTCAGGTCAACGAGCTGCTGATCAGCCGCGAGGAAAACACCGTCTATCTCAACAGCATGGGCTTCCGCCTGACCCCGGCAGCGATCGAGACCCTCGCGGCCCTGGCCGAGGCGCGGATGGATGATGATGTCCTGTCGGGCGCTGAAATCGAAGCGGTGATTTCCGGCCGTCACAGCAGCGATTGTGACGAGGCCGCCGGCGCCACCCGGATCAAACGCCTGCGCGATACCCTTGGTAACCAGATGATCAGCGAGCTTCTGGTCAAGAACATCGCCAAACGCGGCTATGTGCTCGCCATCAGCAAGGATGTCATCCGCATGGTATGATGCGCGACAGAGCACCGACATCGTGCGCAACCTGCACATCACCTGTGCGGCATCTGCCGGTTTCGCATCTGGAAACCCGGCAGAGCCCGCCCCATATAGGACCAACTCCAAAGATCGGTTTTTAAAAAGGACAGCCCGGATGAATGTGCACGTTAAGCCCCCCGCCCGGGGATACGGCATTCTGGTCGAACCGCTCAGCGGTCCGGTGCGGGTGTTCCGCAACGGTGTCCTTCTCGCCGAAAGCAGCGCAGCAAAGGTGATGTATGAAACCCGCCTGCCGCCCACCGTCTATTTCCCGCGCGACGATGTGCTGGTGCCCCTGTCCGAACGGGTGGCGCTTCAAACCTTCTGCCCGTTCAAAGGCACCGCCTGCTATCACGATCTGAAGCTTGAGGACGAGCGCGTCGACAATGCGGTCTGGATCTACGAAAACACCCTGCCCGAGGCCGCCGGGATCACCGGCCATGTGGGTTTCGTGCAGGATGATGAAACACAGCTGGATCTGGGGGAGAACACGCTCACCCCGCCTGATTCCGGCAATATCTCCGGCCCGTTGATCGACTGGCTGCTGCGCGAAGCGGCAATGCTGAACACACCCGAAAGCTTTACCGAGGCGCTGGCGGGAAAGCTGCGCGAACAGGGCGTGCAACTGGCCCGGCTGTCGGTGCTGGCCTGGTCCCTGCACCCGATGATCGCGGGCAAGAACTACGTCTGGAAACGCCGCTCCCCAGAGATCATCGTCACCGCACCCAGCTATGACCTTCTCAGCAAACCGCAGTATCAGAACAGCCCCCTGCGCCACGTCTCGCAGGGGCTTGGCGGTGTGCGCCACCGGCTGCACCGCGATCTGCCCGACGATGCCTTCCCGATCCTTCAGGACCTGCGCAGCGAAGGCGCCACCGATTACGTCGCCATGCCGCTGCCGTTCTCGGACGGGCGCATCAACGTGATGACCGTGGCCAGCGATCACCCCGACGGGTTCACCACCGCCAATCTGGGCCTGATATTTGAATGCAGCGCCGTGATCGCCCGCTACTACGAGGTCTTCATGCAGCGCGAAAACGCGCAATCGCTGCTGGAAACCTATGTCGGCAAACGCTCCGGCGCGCGGGTCCTGGGCGGTGAAATCCGCCGCGGCGACGGAGATGAGATCGACGCCGCCATCATGTTCTGCGATCTGCGCAATTCCACCCGGCTCGAAGAGGACCTGGGCCGCGATGCCTATATCCAGCTGCTGAATGGCTTCTTTGAAACCGCCTCTACAATCGTGCATGACAACGGCGGCGAGGTGCTGAAATTCATCGGCGACGCTGTGCTGGCGGTCTTCCCCGCCGACCCGCAGAAAAGCTACCGCGCCCGCAGCCAGGCACTGGCCTCGGCCCGCGCCATCGTCGATGCACTGCCGGAACTGGCGCGCGACACCGGGCTGGCGGCACTGCAATGCGCCACCGGCCTCGCCTATGGTTCGGTCACCTATGGCAACGTCGGCTCGCAGGAACGGCTCGATTTCACCGTCATCGGACGCGCCGCCAACGTCGCCGCCCGCTTGGGTGAATATGGCAAGACGCAAGGTCACCAGATCGTGGTCAGCGCCGATGTACTCAAAGACCCCTCCAATGCCATCCCCCTGGGCGAGGTCGAACTACACAATGTCTCCCGCCCGGTGAACAGCTACGCGATCCCCACTTCCTGACCTGCCCTTCCGGCCCCCACTCTCTGGCGATGGGTCAAGGGCCGCACTGCGGCCGCGCGCCAGCGCGGTTCACCCTTGAGGCAGCGCCAGAGGGTATGATCCTTGTGTAGGTCCGTTGAGGGCAGATCTGCCCCTCAATGGACCTCTCAGCAGATTCACTTGCGCTGTCCAAAGGACAGCGCCCGGCCCAAGGACGCACAAAGGGGGCTGGCGCAGCCGACCCCCTGCGGGCGCGGGAGTATTCCGCCTGCCCCAAAGACTTAGATCAAACCAGCAGCCACAACAGAGCGGTCAGCGTCACAAAGGCGAGGCTCGTGGCGGTCAGCATAGCGAGGCTCGCCGCGCCCTCCAACCCCTGCCGCTGGGCCAGCACCGTGTAGATCCCAAACATCGGCATCGCCGCCGACAGGATCACCGCGCTGTGCAACTCTTCCGGCAGCGTCACCAGACCCGCCCACAGCAGCACCGCCGCCGCGCCCGCCACCAGCGCCGGGTGCAACAGCAGCTTGCTCGCCGCGATCTGCGCCGCAAGACTGCGATTGCCGTGCATCGGCAACCCCACCAGCGATCCACCAATCACCACCAGCGACAGCGCCCCGGCCGAGGCCGCCAGCATATCGACAAAACGCAGGAACGGCCCCGGCAGCGCAAACCCAGAGGCCGAAACCACAAGCCCCAGCGCCAGTGCAATCAGCATCGGCATCTTCGCCATGTTCCACAGGATACCGCGCAGTTTCGGCAGCAGGGGCTGGCCCGGCGTGCTGCCCGCCAGTTCCATCAAGAGCAGGCACGTGGGGATCAGGATCAGGTTCTCGACCAGCAGGTTCAGCGCCAGGATCACCCCGGCCAGATCCGGAAAGGTCAACAGCATGATCGGATAGCCGACAAAGCCGTTGTTGGGACAGGTCGATCCCATCACGCCCAGCGCCCGGCGACGCGGATCCACGCCGCGCAGGGTGAACAGCACGAAGGAAACCGCGATGGTCGCGACCCCGCCCAGACCATAGGCCAGCACATATCCGGGCTGGAACACTTCGGCCGGGTTGCGCGCTGCCACGGCGGAGAAGATCAGCGCCGGCAGGGCGATGTTCAGCACATAGGCCCCGAACCGGCGCATATCCTCTGGGGTGAACCAGCCTTTCCAGACGATCCCGTAGCCAAGGCCCAGCGCCGCATAGATCGGAAAGGTGATCGACAGGATCGCGCCCATGGCTCTGTGGCCCCTAGCCGATCTTCCCCTGGTTCTCACCGATCTGGCCGCGGTGCAGCAGCAGGTGATCCAGGATCACACAGGCCATCATCGCCTCAGCCACCGGCACCGCACGGATACCGACACAGGGGTCATGGCGGCCCTTGGTGATCACCTCGGCTGGGCTGCCATCCTTGCGGATCGACTGGCGCGGCGTCAGTATCGACGAGGTCGGCTTCACCGCGAACCGCACGACAACATCTTGGCCGGTGGAAATCCCGCCCAGGATGCCGCCTGCGTGGTTGCTGGAATAGACCGGCTGACCATCGTTGCCCATGAAGATCTCATCGGCGTTTTCCGAACCTTTAAGACGCGCGGCATTCATGCCTTCACCGATCTCCACCCCCTTGACCGCGTTGATCGACATCATCGCCGCCGCCAGATCGGTGTCCAGCTTGCCATAGACCGGCGCGCCGATCCCGGCGGGCACGCCGCGCGCCACCACCTCGATCACCGCGCCGACGGAATCATGCGCCTTGCGCAGCGCCTGCAGGTAGTCTTCCCAATCCTTCACCGCGCCCGCATCGGGGATCCAGAAATCGTTCTGATCGATGGCGTCCCAATCGAACCGTTCCCGGTCGATGCCCATCTCGCCCATGGCGACCATGTAGCCCTTGATCTCAAGCCCCGGCGCCAGCGCCTTGATCGCCTCGCGCGCAACACCGCCCGCCGCAACCCGGGCCGCCGTTTCCCGCGCCGAGGACCGCCCGCCGCCGCGATAATCGCGGTTGCCGTATTTCTGGTAATAGGTGATGTCGGCATGACCGGGGCGGAATGTCTGGGCGATATCGCCGTAATCCTTGGAGCGCTGGTCGGTGTTCTCGATCATCAGCTGGATCGGCGTGCCGGTGGATTTTCCTTCAAAGACGCCCGACAGGATCTTCACCGCATCCGGTTCGTTGCGCTGGGTCATGTTCTTGTTCTGACCGGGGCGGCGCTTGTCCAGCCACTGTTGCAGCATCTCCGGCTCCAGCGGCACGTTCGGCGGGCAACCATCGACGGTGGCGCCCAGCGCGGGACCGTGGCTTTCACCCCAGGTGGTGACGCGGAAAAGATGGCCAAAGCTGTTCATCGACATGGGGGCGGTCTCCTTTGCGATCCGTGCTTAGCGGCGGGGCGGGCGTGGCTCAAGTGCAATTGCGCCCGCGTTGCCTGTCCCGCGCACGCTGCGGCAAGGCGCTGGTCACCTGTTTCGCGCGCGAAACATCCGCGCCGCCGCCCTCTTTCCTTGTCTTTGCCGCCCCCGGGCCCTAGGTTGCCGCTCACCTCGGGGTGCGTCGCACAAGGGCGCTGAGATCACACCCGTTGAACCTGAACCGGCTAACACCGGCGGAGGGAAGGTTATGGATAAGACCCGTCAACGGCACCACCCTTGCCCATCGCCGCAAAGGAGGATGCCATGAAGTATTCTGTTTTTGCAGCGGGACTGCTCGGCGCATCGGCGGCATTCGCCGAGACGCCCGAATTGACCGTTTACACCTACGACAGCTTTGTCTCGGACTGGGGCCCCGGCCCTGCGGTCGAGAAGGCCTTTGAAGAGGTCTGCGGCTGCGATCTGAAACTGGTCGGCGCGGGCGATGGCGCCGCGCTGCTGGCGCGGATCAAGCTGGAAGGCAACCGTTCCGATGCCGATGTGGTGCTGGGGCTGGATACCAACCTCACCGCCGCCGCCAAGGACAGCGGCCTGTTTGCGGATCATTCCGTCAGCGCCGAGTTCGATCTGCCCATCGCCTGGGAAGATGCGACCTTTGTTCCTTATGACTGGGGCTATTTCGCCTTTGTCCACAATGCGGATGCCGATGTGCCGGGCGATTTCAAATCGCTGGCCGCCAGCGACACCCGGATCGTGATCCAGGATCCGCGCTCCTCCACCCCCGGTCTGGGCCTGTTGATGTGGGTAAAGGCCGCTTACGGGGATGAAGCCCCGGCGATCTGGGAAGGTCTTGCCGACAATATCGTCACCGTCACCAAGGGCTGGTCCGAGGCCTATGGCATGTTCCTTGAGGGCGAGGCCGACATGGTGCTGTCCTACACCACCTCGCCCGCCTATCACCTGATCGCCGAGGAAGACGCCAGCAAGGCGGCCGCCTCGTTTGACGAAGGCCATTACATGCAGGTCGAGGTCGCCGGCAAACTCGCCGCCAGCGATCAGCCCGAGCTGGCCGATCAGTTCCTTCAGTTCATGGTCTCGGATGCCTTTCAGTCCGTCATCCCCACCACCAACTGGATGTATCCGGCGGTGACACCCGAAGACGGTCTGCCCAAGGGATTTGAGACACTGATCACCCCGGAGAAATCGCTGCTGCTGCCCGCCGATCAGGCTGCGGCTGTGCGTGATGCGGCGCTGGACGAATGGCGCGGCGCGCTCAGCCGCTAAGCCCGGCTGCGGGATATGGCGCCGCCCTGCTGGTGGCGGCGCTGATCCTTGGCACGTTGGCAGCGGTCGCCTTGCGCGCCGAACCCGGGCGCGGGCTGGTCACCGCCGATTGGGCGGCGGTGCGGTTCACGCTGGTGCAGGCGAGCCTTTCTGCCCTGTTCAGCGTCGCCCTTGCGGTGCCTGTGGCCCGCGCGCTGGCACGGCGACGCTTTGCCGGGCGCAGCCTGCTGATCGCCCTTTTGGGCGCACCCTTCATCCTGCCGGTGATTGTTGCCATCCTTGGCCTGCTCGCGGTCTTTGGCCGCGCGGGCTGGGTCAGCGATGCGCTGGAACTGTTCGGACTTGAACCCCTCAGCATCTATGGTCTGCACGGTGTTGTGCTGGCCCATGTCTTTTTCAACCTGCCGCTGGCGACGCGGCTGATCCTGCAAGGCTGGCAGGAGATCCCCGCCGAACGTTTTCGTCTGGCCGCGCAACTGGACGCAGACGCGCGCGCCATGTGGCAGCTTTTGGAGGCACCGATGCTGGCCCGCGTCATACCCGGCGCCTTGGCTGTTGTTTTTGCCATTTGCCTCTCCAGCTTTGCCGTGGCGCTGACGCTGGGCGGTGGCCCGCGCGCCACCACCATTGAACTGGCGATCTATCAGGCCTTCAGTTTCGATTTCGATCTGGGCCGCGCGGCGCTGTTGTCGGCGGTGCAATTGCTGCTGACCGCGCTGGCGGCCATGATCGCCCTGCGCGCCCCGGTGGGCGAAGGGTTCGGCAGCGGGCTTGACCGAATGCTGCGCCGCTGGGACGGGCGCGGCGCCATGGCGCGCGGCTTTGATGGCTTCTGGATCCTCTTTGCCGCCCTGTTCCTGCTCCTGCCGCTGCTGGCGGTGGTACTGTCGGGGCTGCCGGGAGTGCTGTCGCTGCCCGCCTCGGTCTGGCAGGCCGCGGGGGCCTCAATCCTGGTGGCAGGCGCCAGCACCCTGATCCTGCTGGCGCTGGCCCTGCCGATGGCGCTGGCGGCGGCGCTGGGGCGCCCGCTGCCGATGGAGATCGCCGGGCTTCTGGGACTTGCCGCTTCTCCGCTGGTGATCGGCACCGGGCTGTTCATCCTGATCTATCCTGTGGCCAGCCCCTTTGCGCTGGCGCTGCCAGTGACGGCGCTGGTCAATGCGGTGATGGCGCTGCCCTTTGCCATGCGGATCCTGATCCCGGCGGCCCGCGATGTCATCACCCGGCACCGGCGGCTGGCGCTCTCTCTTGATATGACCGGGCGACCCTTTATCCTGTGGGTGGTCCTGCCGCGTATGCGGGCGCAGATCGGATTTGCCGCCGGGCTGGCGGCGGCGCTGTCGATGGGGGACCTTGGGGTCATTGCCCTATTTGCCGATCCCGAGGTCGCCACCCTGCCCTTGCAGGTCTACCGGCTGATGGGCGCCTACCAGATGCAGGCGGCAGCGGGCGCGGCGCTGGTGCTGCTGTGCCTGTCTATGGGGGCCTTCTGGATCCTGGACCGGGGAGGACGCTGGCATGCTGAAGCTTGAACATATCCGCATCGACAATGGCGGCTTTATCCTGACTGCTGATTTCGCGATCTCCCCCGGCGCGCGAGTTGCGGTCATCGGCCCATCCGGCGCGGGCAAGACCACCCTCATCGAGGCCGTCGCCGGGTTTCTTCCCCTCTCCGGCGGGCGGATCTTCTGGGGAAAGAGCGATATAAGCGATCAATTGCCCGGTAAGCGTCCGGTCGCCATGCTGTTTCAGGATGGCAATCTGTTTCCCCATCTGACCGCAGCGCAGAACGTCGGGCTGGGCCTGCAGCCGAACCTGCGACTGAGCGATGCCGAACACGCCCGCGTCGCGCAGGCGCTGGAGCGAGTCGGCCTTTCAGGCATGGAGACACGCAAACCTGCCGCCCTGTCCGGCGGACAGCAAAGCCGTGTCGCGCTGGCGCGGATGCTGGTGCAGGGCCGGGATATCCTGCTGCTGGACGAGCCCTTCGCGGCACTGGGTCCTGCCTTGAAGGCCGAGATGCTGGATCTGGTGGCGGAACTGGCAACGGAGAGCGGCGCAACGCTGTTGATGGTGAGCCATGACCCCGGCGACGCCCGGCGCATTGCCGATCAGGTGGTGCTGGTGGCCGAGGGGCAGGCTCATCCGCCCCGGCCAACGGCGGATCTTTTGGACAACCCGCCGCCTGCCTTGAAGGCTTATCTGGGGTAGTTTGTTTTCAGAAGGGCAGTTCAGCGTCCGACCGAGGTGGAAGCGGAACGTGCCCGCCGTGGGGGCGGGCGGACGCGTGCCTGCCGCTGAAGCGGCAGGCTGTTGGTCACAAATACGAAGGTTTACGCAGCCTGCGCCAAGCCCTTTGCTTGTTCCCGCGTCTTGGTGATCATCAGCGCAGCCTGCGCCGCCTCGCGGCCCTTCTGAACGAAATGGTCGCGGTAGATCGCCATGTGGTGATCGGTTTCCTGGAAATGATGCGGGGTCAGCGAGACGGACAGCACCGGCACGCCGGTGTCCATTCCTGCACGCATCAGCCCGTCCACGACCGCCTGCGCAACGAAATCATGCCGGTAGATGCCGCCATCCACCACGAGCGCGGCGCAGGCCACGGCGGCGTATTGGCCGGTCTTGGCCAGCTCCTGCGCCATCAGCGGCATCTCGAATGCGCCGGGCACGTCAAAGACGTCGATCTGCTCGGCCGGGATCAATTCCTGAAATCCTTCGAGCGCGCGATCGACGATATCGGCGTGCCAATTGGCCTTGATGAATGCATATCGGGTGTGTGTCATGGTTATCTCCTATAGGTTCGACACGTCACCCAAGGCGATAACGAACGGCAGGAGCCCCGCCCCGAAAAAGGCAGTCCCTGTCGCACGTTCTCTTCCATCCGGACTATAACCGTCGGCTCTGGCCTCTCACCAGATCTGCTTGTCACTTTCCTGACTGCTCCACAGCTTGATCCGAAAACCGGTTCCCACTTTTCGGGCTGTGGACGCGCTTGTCCAAGCCACCGGAACCGATGTTCGTCTCATTGGCTGTGGGTTCACGCCCCGAAAAGCCGCTCGCGGGCTGACGGGGACACGCCCCGAATACCGCCGGTGGGGAATTTCGCCCCGCCCTGAGAACAGGCGGAACTTGCCAACAGCGGGCCGGTGTTTCAAGTCTGTTCGCGACGTCAGGAGATCAATATGCACCCCAATCCCATTTATCATGATGCAGACCGCGCGCAGAATCTCGATTTTGCCCGGACGCGCGCCTTTGGCGTGCTGGCGGTTTCCACGGCGGAGGCGCCGCTGATCAGCCATGTTCCATTTTTGCTGAGCGAGGACGGCACCTCTGCCGATCTGCATCTGGTGCGGTCGAACCCGATCACCCGGGTGCTGAAAACCCCGCAGGCTGCGCGGCTGGCCGTCAGCGGGCCGGATGGCTATGTCTCGCCCGATTGGTACGGGCTGGCCGATCAGGTGCCGACGTGGAATTACGTGGCTGTGCATCTGACCGGCAGGCTGGAGCAGCGCCCGCAGGATGAACTGCTGGGCCTTCTGGACCGGCAATCCGCGTTTTACGAGGCGCGGCTACTGCCGAAACCGCCCTGGCACAGCGACAAGATGGAGCCGAAGGCGCTGGAACGGATGATGCGGATGATCGCGCCGGTGCGGCTCAGCATCGAAACGGTGGAGGGTACTTGGAAGCTGAGTCAGAACAAGCCTGAGCCCGCCCGCACGGCGGTCGCGGATCAAATCACCACCGGTTTTGGCGCCGAGCTGGATGACCTGGCCCGGATGATGCGCCCCTGATCCCCGGACTGCCCCGCGCGGGTCGGGGCAGCAATCACAGGGTCTCGACGGCGGCAGCGGCCAGAACCGCGCCGGTGGGGGCACCGGTAGGCGAGCCGCCTTCTGGTTCGTCCGAGATCGCCAGAGTCGCCCCGGCAAACTGCTGCACCAACTCCGCAGGCAGGGTCACGAAAATCTCATTCTCATCCGGCAGCACCCCAAGGGAGACCGGCGCCTCGGCCCCATCGGCAATCAGCCACAGTTCCAGCGCCCGGCCGGGACGCGGCGCGCCCTGATCACGCCGGATCAGCAGCAGGTTCTGCTCCGCATCGAGCCCGGCGGCCACGAAGAGGTCGCCATCGGCCGAGGCCAGATCAACATGATAGGCCGGTGAGAAATCCGGGCGCGTCAGGATCGGCACCAGCACCAGCGCCGCCACCAGAACCAGCGCCGCCGCCAGCGCGCCAAGCCCCATGCGCCAGGCCGAGAAGATGCGCCGCACGCCTTCTGGACCTTCCGGCGCGGCGTCGATCTGCGCCATCAGCGCCGCCTTCACCCGGGCGGGTGGCGCGGTCTCGGGCACCTCTTCGGCAAGGCTGGCAAAATGCGCCTCCCAGCGATGCACCTCTCCCCGCAGGGCAGGCTCCGCCGCCAGGCGCGCCTCAAAGCTGCGCCGTGCCTCGGCATCCAGAAGATGCAGCACGTATTCGGCGGCGAGGAACTCGTCGTCGAAGGGAGGCTCTGCCTGAGGGGTATCGGTGCCGCTCATCGGGTCAGACATTCTTTCAGTTTCTGGAGGCTGCGACGCAGCCAGGTACGCATCGTATTCAGCGGAACGCCATGGCGTTCTGCCAGGGTCTGGTAATTGTCTCCTTCCAGATAGGCGCCGCGCACGGCCTCTGCACGGTCCTGCGGCAATTCCTCCATGCAGGTGTTCATGCGGGCCTGCTCGGACCGGGCAATGGTAGTGGCTTCGGGGCCGGGGCTGCTGTCCGGCACCTGCTCCAGCAGATCGCCGCCGTCGCCCTGACCGGACATCCGCGCCTGACGGGCCCGCAGCCGGTCAATCGACAGGTTCCGGGCGATGGTGATCAGCCAGGTCATCGGACTGTGCCCGGTCACCGCATAGCTATCCGCCTTGTCCCAGATCCGCAAAAAGACCTCTTGCAGGGTATCTTCGGCCTCGCCGCGGTTTTTCAGCACCCGCAGGCAGACGCCGAACAGCTTGGCACTGGTCGCATCATAGAGCGCTGCGAAAGCACGCCGGTCGCGCAGGGCGATTCGTGCGATCATCGTCTCGATCTCTGCTGGTGTTGTCATATCTGCCCGGCCCTGATTTCCCATCTAGGTAGACAGGTCGCACAGAAAGTCAAAACACCCGGCGCAGAACGCCGGGTGCCCTGCCTCTGTTCTTAGTCTTAACAACCAAGAAGGAGGCATCTGGCCAGCGGTCAGCCAATGTCTGTTTTACTTGGCGGTGATGACGGTCATCACCAGGTTGCCGTCCATCTTGACCGGGCCGTCTTCCTTGGCGCCAAGCGTGTATTCGAACATGCCGGTCTTCATGCCGCCGTCCTCGCCGTGGACCATCAGCATCAGCATGTCGCCTGCCGCGACCTCTTCGGTCAGGATGGCGGCGACATCGGCGGTTTCACCTTTGCGCAGCGGCGCGTGACCCACAACCGGACCCGGCTTCATGTCGGCATTGGTGCGGTGCACCACCAGCCAGCCGTTTGCGGGCGCCACAACCTGGCTGGCGCTGACCATGCCGTTTGCAACCGACTGATCCTCGGCCATGACCATGGGCTTCATATGGCCACCGGCGAACACCGGGGCGGACAGGGTAGCAGTGGTTACCAGAGCGGCAGACAGAATGACGGATTTCATTGTGAAACTCCTTCCAAGAGATGTGTTTCAAGCGTTCGAATTGGCGAACCAATGTCGGTTCACCCCGAAATCACGCAGCAGCCGCGAAAAAGTTTCAGCGCGCCCCAGATTTTTTTCACATTGTATTGTCCCGCTGGCGATCTAGGGTGGCGGCAAACCTTGGGAGGTCCATCATGAAACTCTTTCACTCGCCCGCCTCGCCCTTTGTGCGCAAAGTCATGGTGCTGCTGCATGAAACCGAGCAGCTGGAGGATGTGGACATTGTCGATGTGCACACCACAGCCATCGCCCCCAGCGACGATCTCAAGGCCAGCAACCCGCTGGCCAAGATCCCGGCGCTGACCCGGGCCAGCGGGCCAACCCTTTATGACAGCCGGGTGATCTGCGCCTATCTGGACCATCGCGCGGGCAGCAATCTTTATGCGCGTTCCTGGGACACCAAGGTGCTGGAGGCGACTGCGGATGGCATGATGGATGCAGCGGTCCTGATGACCTATGAACGGCGTCTGCGTCCCGAAGGCATGGTCTGGGAAGACTGGATCGAAGCTCAGCTAGGCAAAGTGCTGGGGGCCTGCTCGGCGCTCAACAGTCGCTGGATGGCGCATCTGAAAGGACCGCTGGACATGGGGCAGATCGCCGTCGCCTGCGCCCTCGCCTATCTCGATTTCCGCCACCCGACCTCGAACTGGCGCCACGGCAACGAGGCGCTGGCGGACTGGTTCGCGGAATTCGAATCGCGTCCCTCGATGCAGGCCACCCAGCCGCCAGCCGCCTGAACCGCAGCCTGCGACCGGGGATGGGCCTGTCAAAACAACAGTGACTTTTGTGACAGTCTGTCAAAAGAAACTGCCCACGCGACACAACGGCGCGTATATCACGGCTGGACGAAAGGGCTTCTCCCCGCTAGATACGCGCGATAAGGCACTGCGGGTTTCTTGCAGTGTATGCGCATGTTTGCCCTAAACGGGCGCTGGAATTGGAGAAAACCTCGTGTCCCACGCAGAAGACAACGAAGGAACCCGGAGAGATTTCCTCTACTACGCCACTGCCGGCGCCGGGGCAGTCACCGCAGGTGCCGCAGTCTGGCCCCTGGTCAATCAGATGAACCCCTCTGCTGACGTCAAGGCGCTGTCCTCGATCATGGTGGACATCAGCGGCGTGGAAGTGGGAACACAGATTTCCGTAATGTTCCTTGGTAAGCCGGTGTTCATCCGCCGCCGGACCCAGGCCGAAATCGACGAAGCCCGGGCGGTTGAGCTGTCCGCGCTGATCGATCCGGCCTCGGAAAACCCGAACAAGCCGGGCACCGACGCATCGGACGAGAACCGCACCATGGACGAAGCCGGCGAATGGCTGGTCATGATGGGTGTCTGCACCCACCTCGGCTGTGTGCCGCTGGGCGATGGCGCTGGTGACTTCAACGGCTGGTTCTGCCCCTGCCACGGTTCGCACTACGACACCGCAGGCCGGATCCGCAAAGGCCCCGCCCCGCAGAACCTGCACGTACCGGTCGCCGAGTTCCACGACGACACAACCATCAAGCTGGGATAAGGAGACGCCACATGTCCGGTATTCCGCACGACCATTACGAACCGAAGACTGGCGCAGAGAAGTGGCTGCACAGCCGCCTGCCCATCGTCGGTCTGATCTACGACACAATCATGATCCCCACCCCCAAGAACCTGAACTGGTGGTGGATCTGGGGCATCGTTCTGGCCTTCTGCCTGGCGCTGCAAATCGCCACCGGCATCGTGCTGGTGATGCATTACACTCCGCATGCTGATCTGGCCTTTGCCAGCGTCGAGCACATCATGCGTGACGTGAACGGCGGCTTTATGCTGCGCTACCTGCACGCAAACGGCGCCTCGCTGTTCTTCATCGCGGTCTACATCCACATCTTCCGTGGCCTGTTCTACGGCTCCTACAAGGCGCCCCGCGAAATCACCTGGATCATCGGCATGCTGATCTTCCTGATGATGATGGGCACCGGTTTCATGGGCTACGTTCTGCCCTGGGGCCAGATGTCCTTCTGGGGCGCGACCGTGATCACCGGCCTCTTTGGCGCCATTCCCTTCATCGGTGAGCCGATCCAGACCTGGCTGCTGGGCGGACCCGCTGTTGGCAACGCGACGCTGAACCGCTTCTTCTCGCTGCACTACCTGCTGCCCTTCGTGATTGCTGGCCTCGTGATCGTCCACATCTGGGCCTTCCACACCACCGGCAACAACAACCCGACCGGTGTTGATGTCCGTAAAGGATCCAAGGAAGAAGCCGAGAAAGACACCCTGCCGTTCTGGCCCTACTTCGTGATCAAGGATTTCCTGGGTCTGGCCATCGTTCTGGTGATCTTCTGGGCCGTCGTCGGTTTCATGCCGAACTACCTGGGTCACCCCGATAACTACATCGAAGCCAACCCGCTGGCGACGCCTGCACACATCGTTCCCGAATGGTACTTCCTGCCGTTCTACGCGATCCTGCGTGCCTTCACCTCCGAAGTCTGGGTGGTTCAGATCGCCTCCTTCATCACCGGCGGTATCGTCGATGCGAAGTTCTTCGGCGTGCTGGCCATGTTCGGTGCCATCGCGGTGATGGCTCTGGCGCCCTGGCTGGACACCAGCCGCGTGCGTTCGGGTCGCTACCGTCCGATGTTCAAGTGGTGGTTCTACCTGCTGATCATCGACTTCTTTGCCCTGATGTGGCTGGGTGCGATGCCCGCAGAAGAGCCCTATGCATCGTTCTCGCTGATCGCATCGGCCTACTGGTTCGGCTACTTCCTGGTGATCCTGCCGCTGCTGGGTGTCATCGAGAAGCCGACCGCAATGCCGGCCACCATCGAAGAGGATTTCAACGCCCACTATGGCAAGAAATCCGGCGAAGCCACTCCTGCCGAGTAATCTAGAAGGACAGCTACCCATGTTGAAGAAACTCGCAACCGGTGCCGCCTTCGCTCTGGCGCTCATTCCTGCCGCAGGTTTTGCGGCAGGCGGAAGCGGCCACGTGGAGGACTTCCAGTTCTCTTTCGAGGGCCCCTTTGGCACCTATGACCAGAACCAGCTGCAACGCGGTCTGCAGATCTACACCGAGGTCTGCTCGGCCTGTCACGGTCTGAAGTTCGTGCCGCTGCGCACCCTGTCCGACGAAGGCGGCCCCGGCCTGCCCGAGGATCAGGTCCGCGCCTACGCCGCTGAAAACTTCGAAGTGTTCGATGCCGAGCTGGACGATTTCCGCCCCGCAAAACCGGTTGACCACTTCCCGGCGAACACCTCGCTCGGCGCCCCCGACCTCAGCCTGATGGCCAAGGCGCGCGCCGGTTTCCACGGTCCCTACGGATCGGGTCTGAACCAGCTGTTCAAAGGCATGGGCGGTGCCGAATACATCGCCTCGCTGCTGGACGGTTACACCGGTGAGACCAAGGAAGAAGCAGGCACCACCTTCTACGGCAACACCGCCTTCCCCGGCGGCTGGATCTCGATGGCGCCGCCGCTGTCGGATGAGCAGGTGGAATTTGCTGACGGTCACGCCAACGACGTGCACCACATGGCGCAGGACGTCGCGGCCTTCCTGATGTGGACCGCAGAGCCCAAAATGATGGCCCGTCAGACCGCCGGTTTCGTCGGCGTACTGATCCTGACCGTTCTGTCGGTGCTGCTGTACCTGACCAACAAACGCCTCTGGGCGCCCCACAAGGGCAAGAAGACCTCCTAAGCCAGGTCTTCCCCTGATGCAGAAACAGAAAACCCCCGCCAATGGCGGGGGTTTTTCTTTGTGGTTGCGACATCGGCCATGCCCTCTAGGGTCTGTCCATGACCAGATACACCGGAAAATGCCTTTGCGGCGCCGTCACCTATGTAGCAACAGGGCAACCGCGCGTTGTCGCGCAATGCCATTGCGAGGAATGCCGAAGGATCAGCGGGACAGGTCACACAGTCGGCGCCATGTTCCCGATAGAAGCCGTCACCATCAGCGGTGAAGTCAGCACCTTCAGGTACCAGTCCGGAAAGGCCTCAGAGGTCACCAAGGCCTTCTGCGGTACCTGTGGATGCCCGATCTACGGACAGAACACCCGCACCCCCGATCACCTGACCCTGTCGCTTGGCACGATGGACGATGCGGAGGGTCTGGAGATCGAAGTCGTCGTATTTGCACGCGACCGGCCGCATTGGGACCAACTCGGCCCTGACGTGCTCTCCTTTGCAGGCCAACCGGGCTGGAAGCCCGAACGCTGATCCCCGCGCAGAAGCGCAGGGAGGGCCGATTCAGGCAGTCAGCTGGCCCTTGGAGGCGCCTGTGATCACCGCAGTCACGATCTGCCCCTCATCCTGCGCCGCTTCGAAGGTCACCTCAGTGAACTGCTCTGTGCGGCCCATATGGGGGTTTTCCATCAGGATCCGATGCGTGCGCCCTACCTGCGCAGCAAGGTGTTTCTGAACCTGCGCATCGCCTGCGGCGCGCAGACGGGCAGCGCGGTCTTTGATCAGCTTGCCATCCACCTGCTTCGGGATTTTCGCCGCAGGCGTGCCTTCCCGTTTCGAGTAGGGAAAGACATGCAGCCAGGTCAGATCGCAATCC
Source organism: Pseudophaeobacter sp. A-200-2 (assembly GCF_041008815.1). Lineage (NCBI taxonomy): Bacteria > Pseudomonadati > Pseudomonadota > Alphaproteobacteria > Rhodobacterales > Roseobacteraceae > Pseudophaeobacter > Pseudophaeobacter sp. A-200-2. The sequence goes on from NZ_JAXGFU010000005.1 coordinate 181,884, forward strand.
GTCACCAGCTTCAGCGAGTTTTCGAAATGCGCCTCACTCTCGGTCGGAAAACCGGCAATGATATCGGCACCAAAGGTCATATCGGGGCGCAGTTTACGCGCCTCCTCGGCAAATCGGATGGCATCGTCGCGCAGATGGCGCCGGGCCATGCGTTTGAGAATCATGTCGTCGCCATGCTGCAGGCTCAGGTGCAGATGCGGCATCAGACGCGGCTCGGTGGCGATAGCCTGCATCAGATTCTCGTCCACCTCAATCGAATCGATGGATGAAATGCGCAGACGCGGCAGATCCGGCACCAGTTTCAGGATCCGCATCACCAGATCGCCCAGTTTCGGCTCAGCAGGCAGATCCGCACCCCAGGAGGTAAGATCCACCCCGGTCAGGACCACCTCGTTATAACCCTTGTCCACCAACCGCTTGATCTGGTCCACCACCACACCAGCAGGGACCGAACGCGAATTTCCGCGGCCATAGGGGATGATGCAGAAGGTGCAGCGGTGATCGCAGCCGTTCTGAACCTGAACATAGGCGCGGGAGCGGGTGCCGAATCCATCGATCAGGTGACCTGCGGTTTCGGTAACCGACATGATGTCATCGACCTGAACCTTCTCGGTCTCGCCAATGAAATCAGGCCCCTTTGCGATCTCAGCCCAGGTGTCCGGCTGCATCTTTTCGGTATTGCCTATGACGCGGGTAACCTCTTCCATCGCGGCAAAGGTCTCGGGCTCGGTCTGGGCGGCGCAGCCGGTGACGATGATCGGCGCCTCCGGGTTTTCCCGGCGCAGGCGACGGATTTCCTGGCGCGCCTTGCGCACCGCCTCGGCCGTCACCGCGCAGGTGTTTACCACCACGGCATCCTCCAGCCCCGCCGCGCGGGACAATTCCTTCATCGCCTCGGTTTCATAGGCGTTGAGGCGGCAGCCCAGCGTGGTGAACTTGGGCGCTGTCATCGCAGCGAATCCAGAAATTCAGCGGTGAAGGTGCCGCTGAAGACATGCATTGTCGGACCGGTCATCCAGACACCATCCTCGCGCCAGTCGATCCACAGGGTACCCCCATCCAGGTCAATGCGCACCCGGCGCCCTGTGAGCCCCCTGCGAGCCGCTGCAACCGCTGTGGCGCAGGAGGAGGAGCCAGAGGCCAGAGTCACGCCCACACCGCGCTCCCACACCCGCATACGGATGTGATCGGGGCCGACAATATGGGCCACCTGCACGTTGGTGCGTTCGGGGTAGAGCGGATGATGTTCATAGCGCGGGCCAAACTCCGCCAGCGGGATCAGATCGGCGTCCTCGACAAAGAAGGTGCAATGCGGATTGCCCATGCCGGTGGCCGTCGGCCCGCCCTCGATCGGCAGCTCCAGCGTGTCCATCTCCTCGGCCAGCGGGATCTCCTGCCAGTCCAACTGCGGCTGGCCCATATTGACCGAAGTCAGGCCCTCGCCCGCATCGCGCGCATAAAGATCACCGCGGTCGGTGGTCAGGTGCAGCGCATCCTTGCCGGTCTCAAGCATCAGATGGCGGGCAATGCACCGGGTGGCATTGCCACAGGCCGCCGAGGTCGAGCCATCCGCATTGTAGAAGGTCAGATGCGCATCGCCTGCACCATTCGAGATCACGGCGAGTTGATCGAACCCGACACCGAACTGCCGGTGTGCGATTCCCTGCGCCAGCGCGGGCGTGATCGCGATATCCTGCACACGCGCATCCACAACGACAAAGTCGTTGCCCAGCCCGTGCATCTTCATGAAGGGGAAACCGATGTTTTCTGTCATGCTCATGGCGGGCATATAGACCTCGTGCAAAGATGAATCCAGCCTTGTGCCAATAATCTTGAAAAAAGGGGTTGACCCCCCGCCGTACTCCCCCTAGATACGCCGCCTATCGGGACAGCATGGATGACCAAGCCAAGCGACACCGACGCGAATTAAGCGCTTGATCCTTCGGGAGTATTTCGCTTAGACAGCACAAAGATAGTGGGCCGTTAGCTCAGTTGGTAGAGCAACTGACTTTTAATCAGTGGGTCGCAGGTTCGAATCCTGCACGGCTCACCACTTTCTTCAAGACACTCAAATCACTGATCACACACCGATAGATACATCGGTGCGAATGCTCCGTTTTTCCCGGACGCAAACCATTCCCGAACGATCACCACGCCTGCGCACGCTTGCCCGCAACTGCCCAATCCAGACGCAGAAGTTCGGCGTGATTCCCTCTTCACAACAGCCCCCCCCTCCAACCTTCGCCCAAGGCACAAGCCATGCGGACCTCAAAGCTTTCCTTAATCCTCTTGTGGCAGGACTCGGGCACAAAAAGTGACTAGAAGGGTCAATCTGAATGACGAAGGCTTCAATTTCCTCCTGCCCGGTTTGCGAGAATGCACTTGGGAATCTGACGATTGAGCGCCGCCCGCAGGTCCCCTCGCTTCAGAACGTCGCCCTGGAAACCCCGGATGCCGCGCGAACATTTCCGACCGGGGCGCTGCATATCCTGCGCTGCGCTGCCTGTGGTTTCGTCTGGAACGATGAGTTTGACCCGTCCCATATTTCCTATGATGCAGGATACAACAACGACGTCACCGCATCACCCTATTACCTGGCCCACCTTGATGCCATGGCCGACCGAATTCTCGCCTCGGTGCCCGAAGATCAGCCCATTCACTATGTTGAAATCGGCTGTGGCGAGGGCGATTTCATGGCCCTGCTTCACGCGCGTGGAAAAGGCCGTGTTGCCTCGCTGACCGGATTTGACCCTTCGTTCACGGGCGATGACAACTTGCCTGACGGCGCCGTGGTCCACCGGGTCATGTTCACCCCCGATCAGATCGATAAAATTCCCGCAGAGGCCAATGTCATCTGCTCACGCCACACGATCGAGCATATCAACGATGTTCAGGCCTTTGCCGAGGCGCTGGCAGCGTCAATGACGCCGGAGCGGAGCCTTTTCCTGGAAACGCCGGACGCCGATTGGATTCTGCGCAACCTGGCCTTTCAGGACTTCTTCTACGAGCATTGCTCAATCTACACGCCAAGATCCGTTGCAACGCTTCTGGCCCGCCGTGGCTTGGCCTGTGAGGTCGCGCCCGTCTATGATGATCAGTACATGTGGATTTCGGCCAGGATGATGCCGTCACAGGAGGCATCCGACCCCATCCTGTCGGCAATCGACGATGCTGCGGCCAAACGGTATGTATCCGAGACCAATCAAATCAGGTCTCAGTGGCAAGGCTATCTTGAGACCCGGCGCAAGGTGGGGCCCATCGCGCTTTGGGGTGCGGCCTCCAAGGGCGTGACCTTTTCCCTGCTTTTCAACAGCGCAGAGGACGCGCCGATTGACTTCGCCATTGATCTCAACACTGCAAAGCAAGGCTGTTTCATGCCGATAACCGCCACTCCGATCCTCCCGCCCGAAGCGGCGCGCGATCAGGGGGTGCGGACCATCATTATCATGAACCCCAATTACGAGGCCGAGATTCGCCAGCACATCAGCGACCTGGGCTGTGGCGACGTGGAAATCACAGTTCTCAATCACTAGCGACAGATCCCAAAGGCGTATTCCCAGCATCGGGAGCGGCGTGAGCGCGATCACGCCGCGGGCCTGCCGCTGCGTCCGGCGTTTTCAGCTCTCCCTTTTTCAACGAGGCGTCCGTGCGTTGCCCGCTGAAAAACAACCCTTTCCGCCACCCGCCAAAGCTGAGCGCGCCCGCTGCGCCTGAACCTTCGGCACACCCCTTCCTTCCCGCCTGCCTAAATTTTCGTCAGATTTTCCCGGTGGTCCGCCTGGATGATATCGAGGGCGTTGACAGCTGCCCAATTTGAACCAATAGTGAATTGGTACAAATGATCCAGACCAATCCAAAGGCCGGGGAGGCCGCATATGCCAACAGGGCAGATTCAGACAGATGCAGAACCGGCGGATATTCTGCGCCTCGAAGACTTTACACTGCGGTTTCGTGGCCAGGAGAAGGCCACCGTCAACGGTATGAGCCTGAAAGTTTCCCCCGGTGAAATCCTGTGTATCGTCGGCGAATCGGGTTGCGGTAAAAGCGTAACCGCAATGTCGATCATGGGGCTATTGCCCAAAGGATCCTCAGAAGTTCTGTCCGGAAATCTCGATTTCCTTGGGAAATCCTACGATCTGCGTCAGGAAAACCTGCCCGCCGATCAACGTGGCAATCAGATCGCGATGATCTTTCAGGAACCGATGACCTCGCTCAACCCGTCCTTCACGGTTGGCGACCAGATCGCAGAAACCGTGCTGCAGCATCAGGGTGGCACCCGGGCCGAGGCAATGGAACGCGCCCATCAGATGCTAGAGAAGGTCGGCATTCCCGCGCCACGTCAACGGCTTGGCGAATATCCGTACCAATTGTCCGGTGGTATGCGCCAGCGGGTGATGATCGCCATGGCGCTGGCCAATGATCCGCAGCTGCTGATTGCCGATGAACCCACCACCGCGCTTGATGTGACCATTCAGGCGCAGATCCTTGATCTGATCTGCGATCTGCGTCGCGACACCGGCATGGGCACCATCATGATCACCCATGATCTGGGGGTCGTTGGCGAAGTGGCCGATAGCGTTGCCGTCATGTACGGCGGGGAAGTGGTCGAACAGGGCTCCACCAAGGAAATTTTCGCCAATCCCCAGCATCCCTATACCATCGGCCTGATGAGCGCGATGCCGCGCCTTGATCGCCCCGGCGAACGTCTGGCCACGGTGCCCGGTTCGGTTCCGGCGATCCGCAACATGCCCGAAGGCTGCCGGTTCCGCTCGCGCTGCGCTTTTGCCGCTGCCGCCTGCAGCACGCGGCCCGATCTCAGAACGCTTGCAGACGATCACAGCGTCGCCTGCCATTTCGCCCCTCTGGAAACCCATGTGGCGGTGCAGGCATGAGCAGCAAGGACATGATTCTCCGCACCGACGCGCTGACCAAACATTTCGGCGGCGGCGGCTTTCTGAAGAAATCCCCGGTGGTGCAGGCGGTCGACGGGATCTCGCTTGAGGTGAAGCGCGGCGAGACCTTTGCCATCGTCGGCGAATCCGGTTGCGGCAAATCCACCCTCGCGCGGTTGCTGATGCGGCTGCTGGAGCCCACGTCGGGGGAGGTCGTCTTTGACGGCAAGGATATCAGCCATGCCGCCGGACCGGATCTGACCCGGCTGCGCCGCGATATGCAGTTCATCTTTCAGGATCCGTTTTCCTCGCTCAACCCGCGCATGACCGTGGGCAAGCTGATTGCCGAACCGTTGGAAGTCCACGCCCCCGAGCTGAGCGCCGCCGAACGCCGCGCCAAGGTGGCCGACATCATGCAGAAGGTCGGCCTGCCCGCAGAACACGCGGGCCGCTATCCGCATGAATTCTCTGGCGGGCAGCGGCAGCGGATCGGTATTGCCCGCGCCCTGATCACCGGGCCGAAACTGGTCATCGGGGATGAGCCAGTCTCGGCGCTGGATGTCTCGGTACAGGCGCAGGTGATCAACCTTCTGGGTGATCTCAGCCGCGAACTCGGGGTAACGCTGGTCGTCATTGCCCATGATCTGGGCGTGATCCGCCACATGAGCGACCGTGTCGCCGTCATGTATCTGGGCCGTATCGTGGAAATGGGCACCGCCGAAGAGGTCTTCAGTGCCCCGCGCCATCCTTACACCCAGGCTTTGCTGGCCTCGATCCCGGCGCCCCGCGCCGAGGGCGAGGACCGCATCACGACGCTGACTGGCGAGATGCCCAGCCCCGCTGCACCGCCGCCCGGCTGCCGGTTTCACACCCGCTGCCCCTTTGCGCGGCCGGATTGCAAAACCACGGTGCCGGATCTTTCGACTGTTGAGGGCGCATCACATCAGGTGGCCTGCCACCACTGGCAGGAGATCGACGCTCCGGCCGGTGCGCCGCAGCAGGCCCCCCATTCCGCCGCTGCCGAAGAACGGTTTGCCCTGTACCGCGCCGCCATCGAAGGCGCCAAGGTCACCCCGCTGACGCCGGAATAATCCCATCAGAACACCCCCAGAACCAACCGTAACCAAAAGCAAGACCCGACAGAGAGGACCAAGACGATGAAACACTTGAAACCCACCCTGATGGCTGCCCTTCTCGGCGCCACCGCATTGGGGATGATGACCACCGGCGCCAGCGCCAAGGATCTGCGCATCGGCCTGCAATCGGACGCCGACGTGCTCGACCCGGATCAGTCGCGCACCTTCGTGGGCCGCATCGTCTATGCCTCGCTCTGCGACAAGCTGGTCGACATCACCCCGGATCTGGAAATCATCCCGCAGCTGGCCACCGCATGGCAGGTGTCCGAGGATGGCATGACCGTCACCATGCAGCTGCGCGAGGGCGTGGTGTTCCACGACGGCACCCCCTTCAACGCAGAGGCCGTGGCCGCGAATATCGAACGCTCCAAGACCCTCGATGAATCACGCCGCAAGTCCGAGCTGTCCTCCATCACCTCGACCGAAGTGACCGGCGAGTATGAGATCAAGCTGAACCTCAAAGGCCCCGATGCCACGCTTCTGGCGCAGCTGGCCGACCGTGCCGGCATGATGATGTCGCCCACCGCCGCTGCGGCAGCAGGCGTGGATTTCGGCCTCAACCCGGTCTGCTCCGGCCCGTTCAGCTTTGAAGAGCGTGTCGCCCAGGACAAGATCGTCCTGAAGCGGTTCCCGGACTACTGGAACGCCGACAAGATCGCCTTTGACAGCGTGACCTTCCTGCCGATCCCGGACACCACCGTGCGTCTGGCCAACCTGCAGTCGGGTGATATCGACATGCTGGAGCGTCTGGCCGCCACCGACCTGGCACAGGCCAATGCAGATGCGAATATCGCTGTCGCCGACGCGGTTTCGCTGGGCTATCAGGGCATTACCTTCAACCTGAACAACGGTGAAAAGGGCGACAATCCCTGGGGCAACGACGCGCGCCTGCGTCAGGCGTTCAGCTATGCCATCGACCGCAACGCGATCAACCAGGTGGTCTTTGAAGGCGCCTTTGCCGCTGGCAACCAGCCCTATCCGCCGACCTCGCCCTGGTATGACGCCGACTACCCGGTTCCGGGCCGCGATGTAGCCAAGGCCAAGGAACTGCTGGCCGAAGCCGGGTATCCCGATGGTCTGGAGCTTGAAGTTCAGGTCCCCAACACCACCGTTCCGCTGCAGCTGATGCAGGTAGTTCAGGCCATGGCCGCCGAAGCAGGCATCGACGTGAAGATCGTCTCGAAAGAGTTCGCCACCCTGCTGGCCGATCAATCCGCCGGTGACTACACCGCCAGCCAGATCGGCTGGTCCGGCCGGGTCGATCCCGATGGCAACATCCACCAGTTCATGACCACGAACGGTGGCCTCAACGACAGCAAATACTCCAACCCTGCCGTGGACGAGGCGCTGAACGCGGCCCGCGTTGCTTCCAGCACCGAGGCCCGCAAGGCGTCCTATGATGCCGCGCGCGACGTGCTGGTCGAGGAATCGCCGATTGTCTACCTCTACCACCAGACCTGGATCTGGGCGCATAACACCAATCTGGAAGGCTTCACCGCCTATCCGGACGGGATGATCCGCCTCGAAGGCGTCACCTGGAACGAGTGATACCCACCCTGCGCCGCCCCGCCCTGCGCGCGGGCGGCGCAGATCTTCTGGCCCTTCGGGGTCGCAGCCAATCCGTCAGGTCTGCCCGATGTTCCTGTTCCTCATGCGCCGCATCCTGATCGCGGTGCCCACGATCATACTGATCTCGATCTTTGTCTTCGCCCTGCAAAAGCTGCTGCCGGGGGATCCGCTTCTGGTGCTGGCCGGAGAAGAGCGCGACCCCGAGGTACTGGAGCTGCTGCGCGAGAAATACCGCCTGAACGATCCCATCATCGTGCAGTATTTCACATGGATCACCAATGCCCTGCAGGGAGACCTCGGGATTTCGCTGCGCACCAACCAGCCGGTCACCGAGCTGATGATGCAGAAACTGCCGGTGACGCTGCAACTGGCGGCGATGTCGATGATCTTTGCCCTGACGATCGGCGTGCCTGCGGGCATCCTGTCGGCCTACCGCAAGGGTACGCTGACCGATTACCTGGCCAATGTGGTGGCCCTCTCGGGCCTGTCGATCCCCAACTTCTGGCTTGGCATCATGCTGATCCTGCTGGTGTCGGTGAAATGGCAGCTGCTGCCCGCATCCGGCTATGTGCCCCTGTCCGAGGATTTCGCCCAGTCGATCCGCACCATGCTGATGCCCGCCTTCGTGCTGGGCACCGCCCTTGCCGCCACGATGATGCGGCACACCCGCTCGGCCATGCTGGGCGTGCTCAGCGCCGATTATGTCCGCACCGCCCGCGCCAAGGGGCTGACCGAACGCCGCGTTGTTCTGAAACACGCCTTCCGCAACGCGCTGACCCCGATTGTCACCCTGACCGCGCTGCTGTTCGGTGAACTGGTGGCTGGCGCCGTCCTGACCGAGCAGATCTTCACCATTCCCGGCTTTGGCAAGATGGTCGTCGATGCGGTGTTCAACCGCGACTATGCGGTGGTGCAGGGTATCGTTCTGGTGACCGCGGTTGGCTTTATCTTTATGAACCTTCTGGCCGATGCGCTGTATTTTATCCTCAATCCACGGCTGAGAGGGCAATAAGATGACCGAAGCAACAGCCCCCTTCACCCCCGAGCAGGATGCAATCAGCGACGGCAAGAACCGCGTCTGGAAGAAATTCCGCTCTCACCGCAGCGCCTTGTTCGGCGGCATTCTGGTGGCCTTCTTCGTGGCGATCGCCCTCCTGGCCCCCGTGCTGCCGATCCCTGATCCCGCCGCCACCGACTGGGGCGCCGTGCGCAAGGCGCCCTCGGCCGCCCATTGGATGGGCACGGATGAGATTGGCCGCGATGTGCTGTCCCGCCTGATCTGGGGGGCGCAGGCCTCGCTTCTGGCCGGTGTGGTCTCGGTCGGGATTGCGCTCGCCCTTGGCGTGCCACTCGGCATTCTGGCCGGCTATTTCGGCGGCTGGACCGATGCGGTGATCTCGCGCTGCACCGAAGCCCTGCTGGCGGCTCCCTTCCTGATCCTGGCGATTGCGCTGGCGGCCTTTCTTGGTCCGTCGTTGACCAATGCGATGATCGCCATCGGGATCTCGGCCACGCCGATCTTCATCCGCCTGACCCGCGGGCAGGTGCTGACCGTGCGCTCCGAAGACTACGTGGACAGCGCCCTGGCCATCGGCCTGCCGACGCCCAAGATCCTGCGCCGCTATATCCTGCCCAACGTGCTGCCGCCGATCCTGGTGCAGGCAACGCTGACCATTGCCACGGCGATCATCGCCGAGGCCTCGCTGTCCTTCCTCGGCCTTGGCCAGCAGGCGCCCGCGCCAAGCTGGGGGTCGATGCTGAACACGGCGAAGAATTTCCTCAATCAAGCCCCCTGGATGGCCATGTGGCCGGGCATCTCGATTTTTCTCGTGGTGCTGGGCTTCAACCTTCTTGGCGATGGTCTGCGCGATGCGCTGGACCCCCGCGAGCACTAGACCAAACGGAGACATAGATGTCCGATTTTACAACACGGCCCGAAATCCGGGGCACCTTCGGGGTCGCAACCTCGACCCATTGGATTGCCTCGACCGTCGGCATGAGCATTCTGGAAAAGGGCGGCAACGCATTTGACGCCGCCGTCGCAACCGCGCTGGTCCTGCAGGTGGTCGAACCACATCTGAACGGTCCGGCCGGCGATATGCCCGCGATCTTCCACAAGGCGGAAACCGGCGAAACCAAGGTGGTCTGTGCACAGGGCGTGGCGCCCAAGGCGGCGACCATCGAAGCCTACACCGAACAGGGGCTGACCCTGATCCCCGGCTCGGGTCTGCTCGCAACCGTTGTTCCCGGCGCCTTTGACGGCTGGATGATGATGCTGCGCGACCACGGCACCATGTCGCTGCGCGAGGTGCTGGAACCGGTGATCGGCTATGCTCGCAATGGCCATCCGGTGCTGCCGCGTGTGGCCAATACCATTGCCGGTCTGCAGGAATTCTTTGAAACCGAATGGCCGACCTCGGCTGCTGTCTGGGCCCCGGGTGGCGAAGCGCCGAAACCCAACGCCCTGTTCAAGAATCCAGATCTGGCGCGCACCTATGAACGTCTGGCCGAAGCAGGCGAAGCCGCAGGTGAGGACCGAGCCGCCCAGATCGACGCCGCCCGCGCCGAATGGCGCGAAGGGTTCGTGGCCGAGGCGATCTTTGACTATCTGAAAGACGCCCATGTGATGGATGTCTCGGACGAGAAACACAGCGCGGTGCTGGCGCCCGAGGACCTGAAGGACTGGCGTGCCACCTATGAGGACACCCTGTCTTACGAATACGAAGGCTGGACCGTGCACAAGACCCACGCCTGGAGCCAGGGACCGGTGCTGCTGCAGGGCCTTGCCATCCTCAAAGGCTTTGACCTTGGCGCGATGGATCCCTTCGGCGCCGAGTTCGTGCACACCGTGACCGAAGCGATGAAGCTCGCCTATGCCGACCGCGAGGCCTATTACGGCGACCCTGCCCAGTCCGAGATCCCGATGGAGTACCTCCTCAGCGAGGAATACAACGCCGAGCGCCGCAAGCTGATCACCGACAAGGCCTCGACCGAGCAGCGCCCGGGGCGGGTGCCGGGCTTCGAACATCTCGCCGACGCCTATATCGAGCGCGCGGCGCGGGACTTCAACGTCGGCCAGGTGGCGGCGCAGGAGCCGACCATGTCGCACCTCACCGAAAAGCGCGGCGATACCGTGCATCTCGACGTGATCGACCGCTGGGGCAACATGGTCGCCGCAACCCCTTCAGGCGGCTGGCTGCAAAGCTCCCCGGTCATTCCGGGCCTCGGCTTCCCGCTCAACTCCCGCGCCCAGATGTTCTGGCTGGAGGACGGTCTGCCGACCTCGCTGGCGCCGGGCCGCCGCCCCCGCACCACCCTGACCCCCAGCTATGCGGAAAAAGACGGTGTGCAGATGGTCTTTGGCACCCCCGGCGGTGACCAGCAGGACCAGTGGCAGCTCATCTGGTTCCTGCGTTTCGTGCATTTCGGCATGGAACTGCAGCAATGCATGGATGCGCCGCTGTTCCATTCCATGCACTTCCAGGGATCCTTCTTCCCACGCGAAGTGCGCACCGCCGAAATGATGGTCGAGCCGAACTTTGGCGAGGCGGTGATCGCCGATCTGCGCGCCCGGGGTCACAACGTCGCGGTGGCGGATCCCTGGACCGTCGGTCGGCTGACCGCTGCCCTGCGCGAACCGGACGGCATACTGCGCGCGGCGGCGACCCCGCGCCTGATGCAGGCCTATGCGGTCGGCCGATGACCTGGTCGCTGATTGCCAAGAACCCCGAGGATGGCGCGATCGCTGTGATCGTCGCCTCCCGGTTCTTCGCCTGCGGCGCGGTGGTGCCCTTTGTCGGGCCGACTGTCGCCGTGGCGTCGCAGGCCTTCTGCAATCCGGTTTGGGGCACCGAGGGGCGCAGGCGCATGGCCGCCGGTGAAAGCGCCCAGGCGGTGCTCGCCGATTTCGCCCTTCGCGATCAGGGGCAGGCGATCCGCCAGGCCCATATGATGGATGCCGAAGGTCGCTTTGTGGCCCATACCGGCGCCGATTGCGTCGACTGGGCCGGGCACCTCTTGGCCGAGGATCATTCGGTGGCGGGCAATATGCTGACCGGCTCCGAGGTGATCGAGGCAACCTCGGCGGCCTACAAGGACAACGCGGATCTGCCCTTTGCCGAGCGTCTGATCGTGGCCATGCAAGCCGGGGAGGCCGCAGGTGGCGACAAACGGGGCCGTCAGGCCGCCGGACTGGTGATCCATCGCGGACAGGAGCATGCCTGGCTCGACATCCGGGCCGATGACCACGCGGACCCCCTGGGTGAGCTGGCCCGCCTCTGGGAGGTCGCGCAGGAACGCTATGTGCATTTCTCCAAGGGCATGCCCACGGCCGAGCGGTTCTCTGGCCTGCCCACCCGCGAAGGCATCGACGCCGATATCGCCGCGGCAGAGGCCCGCCGCATCGCAGAAGGACGCCCCAGCAAATCGCAGGCCGTCGATTATTGATCAAACAGCGCCCGGTATGCCCCGGGCGCTGTTGTTTTTACCCTTTGCGCCATTTTTTGCTTCAATATGCAGACCCTGTCTGAGAAAAAGTCTGTCATGTCATCACACTCCCGCAGCTCGTCTATCGAGCCGATCAAACAAAAGGTTCTGGCCCTGATCAAATCGGGGAGCCTCGCCGCGGACGGAAAACTGCCCACCGAACGGGTGCTGTCGGAACAGTTCGACGTCAGCCGCAGGGCGGTGCGTCTGGCCCTCGACAGTCTGGAAGAACAGGGGCTGGTCTGGCGCAAACAGGGCAAGGGCACCTTTGCCGGACAGCCCGCCGATCCGACCGGAGACCTCGCGGCCAAGATCGCCGGGGAGACCAACGCGCTACAAGTGATGGAAGCGCGCCTGTGTATCGAGCCGGAGCTTGCCGCGCTGTGTGCCAAACGGATGCAGCCGGATGAGCTGATGCGCCTGCGCCGTCTGGCCCAGCGGCAGTTTGAATCCAACGGTCCGGAGGCGATCGAACTTTGGGATGGCGCCTTTCACCGGCTGATCGCCCAATGCGCCCGCAACCGGCCCTTGCTGACCTCCTTTGCCCTGCTTGACCGGATCCGCGAGAACCCGGAATGGATCCGCATCCGCGCCCGTGCCCGAAGCGGCCCGTCGCTGGAAGTGTCGCATTGCGAGCACGTGACCATCATCGAGGCGATTGCCACCGGCGACAGTGATGTGGCCCGCACCGCCATGCGCGAACATCTGACCACCCGCTTTGACGCGCTGCGGAGCGAAATGGACCCCGGCGACGACAGCTGGGAGACCGAACTGTTCGACATTGACACCGGCAAGTAACAGCGGCGTACAGATCACAACGGAACCGGCAGGAGACGCATCATGACATCCACCCTTCCCGCATCGGTGCAGAGCTGCCACTGGGGCTTTTTCGACGCGGCCCATCCGCCTGCCCTGTCCATCGACAGCGGCGAAGAGGTCATCATCGACACCGTCTCGGGTGGCCCCGACATGTTGCCCGGAGATGGTTTTCACGTGCCGCCGGAATTGCTGGAAATTCACGCCGCCGGTCTGCCGGGCATGCCGGGCCATATCCTGACCGGCCCGGTCGAGGTGCGTGGCGCCCAGCCGGGCGATGTACTGCAAGTCGATATCCTCGATATCTCGCTACGGCAGGACTGGGGCTACAACATGATCCGGCCGCTGGCCGGGACCCTGCCGCTGGAATTTCCCAAACGCCAGCGCACCATCCTGCCGCTGGACGCCGAGCGGCAACTCGCCCACCTGCCCTGGGGCACCGATCTGCCGCTGGCGCCGTTCTTTGGGGTCATGGGGGTGGCGCCGCCGCCGGAATGGGGGCGGATCTCCACCATCGAGCCGCGTCGCCATGGCGGCAATATCGACAACAAGGAACTGATCGCGGGCACCACCCTGTACCTGCCGGTTCTGGCACCGGGCGCGCTGTTTTCCTGTGGCGATGGTCATGCCGCGCAGGGCGATGGCGAGGTCTGCGTCACCGCCATCGAAACAGCGTTGCGCGGGCATTTCCGCCTGACCCTGCGCAGGGACCTGTCGCTGGACTACCCACAAGCAGAAACGCCATCGCATCACATCACCATGGGCATGCATCCCGATCTGGATGTCTGCGCCGAAATGGCCCTGCGGGACATGATTGCCGTGACCGAGGCGCGATTGGGGATCAGCCGGGAAGACGCCTATATGCTCTGCAGTCTCGCTGCGGATCTGCGCATCACCCAGACGGTGAACCGCGAAAAAGGCGTGCATATGATGATGCCGAAAAGCCAGCTGCAACGCCCGTAACGGCGCCTGTATCCAGTCCGCCGCGCCGACAGAGGACTGTCAGGCTGGATCACCCTGATCCACCGCCTCGAAGCCTGAAATGATATCCAGCAGCTCGCGGGTGATTTCCTCCTGCCGTTTCTGGCGATAGGCATCCATCAGCTCTTCGCGGTGGTCGCTGATATTGCCCTCCGCCCGGCGCATGGCAGCCAGACGCGCGGCGTGTTCGCTGGCCAGGGATTCGGCAAGCGCGCGATAGATCTGCACAAAGATCCGCTGCCCGATCAGCCAGGAGAACAGCTTGGTCGGCGCCATGCGGTAGGTCGGCAGGCTGCGCGCTGGCCAGGGTTTGCGTGCCAGCGCATCGAGATCCCCGCGCGGCACCGGCAGCAGCGGCCACTCGGTCGGCACCGCCAATGAAGCCCCGGCGCGGCGGTTGAACAAAAGCGAGACTGTCCCGACGCCCGCTTCGGTCCAACGGTCGATTTCCACCGCAACCGCATGCACCGTGGCCGTCAGACCGGCGGCCGATCCGGGCAGCGCAAACAGCGCATCGGGCATATGCCCTTCTGCCTCCATATGCGCCGCCACCCGCTGGCCCAGCACGCAGAGGCGGCAATCGCTCTCCTCCAAGAGCCGCGCGACCGCGCGACCGCCAATCCGGTCGTTGAACCGCCCGCACAGCCCCCGGTCAGAGCCGATGACGATCAGCGCCGATCCCGGCGCCACCTCTGCGGGTGACCCCGCCTGCGTCTGCAGAGACTGATCACGCAGCACAGCCCGCAACCCAAGATCCACCGTGCGTTCATACTCCAGCATCGCCGCAGCGGCGCGTTCGTACTGGCGGATACTGACCGAAGAGAGACTTTTCATGGTGCGTACGATGGAATGGATCTCGGCGGTGGTGTGCATCCGCGCCGAAAGCGCCTCAAGCGTCTGCATCACCCACTCCTTCGCGCCGCGGCGAATGCGGATCATCGGGATAGAACCCGGTCAGCGCCGCCTGCATCGCCGTGATCAGGGCCGCCCGCTGCGCCGGGTCCAGCGGCGCGCCGCCCTCGATGGCATCGCAGATCTCGGGACAGGTCCGGCGGGCGGCCCGAGCCGCATGCAGTCCCGCATCGCTGACCCTGTCGGCGGGAATGGCATCGAACAACCCTTCGGTCGCGGCCAGAAGCGCCGCGATCTGGTCCGCCACCTCAAGCAGGTGATGTTCACGCTGCTTCAGGATTTCCCGCACCCGCAGCCCCCGGTCCAGCCGCTGCCGTGTCTCGGCATCGATCTGGGTGCCAAAGCGGGCAAAGGTCTCCAGCTCTTCGAATTGCGCGTAATAGAGCCTCAGATCCCCCGCCACAGCGCGAAAGGCAGGCAATTGCGCCTTGCCGCCAACGCGGCTGACCGAGGTGCCGATGTCGATGGCCGGCAGCCTGCCCTTTTCGAACAGCGAGGGCGACAGGTAGATCTGCCCGTCCGTGATGGAAATAAGGTTGGTGGGGATAAAGGCGGAAATATTCTGCGCCTGGGTTTCGATCACCGGCAGAGCAGTCAGCGAACCGCCACCGTGTTCTTCGCGCAGCGGGGTGGCGCGTTCCAGCAGTCGCGAATGAATATAGAAAATGTCACCGGGATAGGCCTCGCGGCCGGGCGGGCGGCGCAACAGAAGCGACAGCTCGCGATAGGCGCGGGCATGGCGGGTCAGATCGTCATAGACGATCAGCACATCACGCCCTTCGTCCATGAAATGTTCAGCCATGGCAGTGGCCGCATAAGGCGCGATGAACTGCAACCCCGGCGCGTCCTCTCCGCCGGCCACCACGACGATGGTCCGCTCCAGTGCGCCGCCCTTGCGCAGGCTATCGATCACCCGCGCCACCGCCGAGGCCCGCTGCCCGATGGCGCAATAGATCGAGATCACCCCGGTGTCGCGCTGGTTCAGGATGGTATCGACGGCGATGGCCGTCTTGCCGGATTGCCGATCACCGACGATCAACTCGCGCTGACCACGCCCGATGGGCACGGCGGCATCGATCGCCTTGATCCCGGTCTGCAGCGGTACGCTGACCGGGGCGCGGTGCATGATGGGCGGGGCCGCACGTTCGATGGGGGCGCGGTCGCGGCACTGCAGCGGTCCAGCACCATCAATGGGCTGCCCCATCGCATCGACAACCCGCCCCAGCAGCGCGGCACCAACCGGTGTGTCAACGACGCGGCGTGTGCGGTGCACCTTGTCACCGGGGCGGATGCCGACGCTGTCACCCAGTACAATTACCCCGATACGGTCGGTGGCCAAGCTGGATGCGATACCGGTCTGCCCACCGGCAAAGACCACCAGCTCATCCGCCCTGAGGTCGGGAAACCCGGTGATCCGCGCAATGCCATTGCCAACAGACAGCACCCGGGCAACATCGGTGATTTCGGCCACTGGGGCGGTTTCGGCAAGGATCCGGTCCATCCGGTCGACCAGCCCTGCGGCAATCCGGCCCGCCATGCCCTGCCCGTCTGTGCGCTTGTCATTGCGCCCGCCGTTCTGCCCGTCATGCGGCATCGGCAGCCTCGCTTGCCACGGCATCCAGGCTTTCTTCGATCAGCAGGCCCAGCCGGTCCAGATAGCGCCCTGCCGACCAGTCCAGCACCTGATGGCCCAGCGTCAGACGGATGCCAAAGGCAACATCCCCGGCGGTGGCATAATCCACCTTGATACCCTCTGCGATTTCGTCGTGGATGGCGCGGGTCAGGTGACGCCGCGCCGCGCTTGGCAGCTCCATGCTGCATTCCACCAGCGCCGCCCCCGGCATGCCTTCCGCTGCCCGTTCCAGCCGCCTGCGCTCCTCAAGGTCGAGCGAGGACAATTGCCGGGCGAACTCTGCCGCCATCTGCTCCGCCAGATCGGCCCCGGCGAAATCCGCCAGAACACGGCGCAGCGCCTGCCCCACGTGGGCGGCTGTGCGCTTTTGCATCTCCAGCACGATTTCAGTGCGGTCCTCCTGCAAATGGTCCAGCCAGGCCACACGTTTCTGCTCCATGTCTTCGCGCAGATCGGCCTCCAGCTCTTGGCGCAACGCCTCGGCTGCGGCGCGGGCCTTTGCCATCTCGGCCTCCCTATGGCTGTCCAGCGCCTGCCGCTCGGCCCGCAGCGCTTCGGCTTCGGTGACAGCCTCTTCACGCACGCGGCGCGCATCGCCAAGCCGCTCGGCGATCCGTTGTTCCCGCTCGGCCATTGCCTTGGTCACAGGCCCGTAGAGAAAGCGTTTCAACAACCAGATCAGAACGAGGAAGTTCACCAGTTGCGCCGCGACGGTCAGCCAGTCGATCTGCACCGGATCATCCTCCGCCCGGGAGCGCCGCAGTCAGGGCAGCGATGTCCACGAATGGGTTGGCAAACAGCAGAATCATCGCCACCACGAAACAGTAGATCGCGGTGGATTCGATCATCGCAAGACTGACGAACAGGGTGCGGGTGATCGTCGGGGCGGCGTCCGGCTGCTGTGCAAGGGACTGCAGCGCCTGCGCCGCGGCCCGGCCTTCGGCCAGCGCGGGGGCGATGGCACCGATGGTGATGGTCAGCCCCGCCGTGACAATCGAGGCGATGGCGATCCAGACGGAAGCGTCCATGATCAGGGTTCCTTTCGTGTTTGGCTGTGACCGGTTTGGTTGGCAGGGAAGGCGTCGGCATCAGACGACGGCGATCGGCTGCTGCGGGCGCCCGAGGCGATGTAGACCATCGCCAGAACGGCAAAGATATAAGCCTGGATCAGGCCGGTCAGCAGGCCCAGAACCTGCATGACCACCGGGAAGAAGAACGGCGCCACGCTGATCAGGATGCCGACGATGATCGTGCCGCTCATGACATTGCCGTATAGGCGCACGGCCAGGGCAACGGTCCGCGATGCCTCTGACACCAGATTGAAGGGCAGCATGATGGGGCTGGGCCGCACATAGGTCTTCAGGTAACCGCCGATCCCCTGCCGAGCGATGGAAAAGGCGGGCACTGCCACCAGCACCGCGATGGCCAGCGCCGCAGTGGTGGAGAGGGAGCCGGTAGGCGGCACATAGCCGGGCACCACCGACAGCAGGTTGGCGGCAGCGATGAACAGGAACAGGGTTCCGATAAAGGGCAGATAGCGCGCGCCGTCACCGCCGCTAATCTCGGAAATTTGGTCGCGGATGGCGGTAACGATGACCTCCAGCATGACCTGCCAGCGGGAGACCTTATCGCCCGTCGACAGGCGCGAGGTGACCAGCCAGGACCCGGCGGCCAGCAGCGCCATCACCAGCCAAGTGAACGCCACGGTGGCGGTCAGCTGTAACCCGTGCCATTCGGCCAATATCCATTGATCGGGACTGATCTGCATCACGGTGTCTCCGCCTGTGTCATTCATCACCCCCTTCGCGCTGCACCCAGTACCAGGCGTTGAGACAACCCAGCGCCGCACCAGCCAAAAGCAGGATCAGCGTCCAGGACCGGTGCGACTGGACGCGTCCATCGATCCAGACGCCCAGCGCGACGCCCAGAACCACCGGCACCGCAACTGACCAGCCGACAAGACCGAACATCCCCAGCCCATAAAGCGCGCTGCGCTGCGGGTGTTTTTGTGCCGCCTGTTTCCGACGGGCCTTGCGGACGATCTCTTCCGCCTCCTCTGCGTCGGGCCGTTCGCCGTTCATAGCGCCTGCTCCAGTTCCAGGAACCGGCGCACGATCTGTGCCTCCAGCCGAGCCAAGGCTGCGCGGGCGGCACGTTCGTTTTGCTCGGCGGCGCGGAAATCGGCCTGCGCCCGCTGTTGCACCGTCTGCAGATCATCGCCCAGCACCGCGCCGGAGGTGGAGACCAGCACCTCATCCCCGACCTTCACCAGTGTTCCGGAATGGATCCCAGCATAGCGCACCTGGCCGCCCGTCTCCTCGTAGGTCAGGATACCCGGGGCCAGCTGTGAGACATAATCGATATGGTGCGGCAGCATCCCGAATGCGCCATCCGGGCCTTCGGCCACGATACGCACGACCTCCAGGTCGAGGCACAGCCGGTCAGGAAGGAGGATCTTAAGCTGCATGTCCCGCCCCTTCTTTCGGCTTCAGATCCGCCACGGTTCCGATCATGTAAAAGGCGCTTTCGGGATGGTCGCGGAATTCATCGTTCAGGATGCGCTCACAGGAGGTCAGCGTGTCGCTCAGCGGCACGAAACGCCCCGGTATGCCGGTCATCTTTTCGGTGGAAAAGAATGGCTGTGTCAGAAACCGTTCGATCTGCCGGGCGCGGCGCACGGTGGCGCGGTCCGTTTCCGAAAGCTCCTCCAGCCCCAGCATCGCGATGATATCCTTGAGATCCTCGTACTCGGCCAGCGTGTTGCGCACCGCGCTGGCGATCATGTAGTGGCGGGTGCTGACAACCCCCGGCGTCAGCATCCGGGAAAAGGATTTCAGCGGGTCGATGGCGGGATACAGCCCTTCGGAGGCCTTCTTGCGCGACAGGGTGATCGAGGCTGACAGGTGCGAAAACGTATGCGTCGCCGCCGGGTCGGTGAAATCATCGGCCGGCACGTAGACCGCCTGAATCGAGGTCATGCTGCCCCGGCTGGTGGAGCAGATCCGCTCTTCCAGATCAGCCAGCTCGGTGCCCAGCGTCGGCTGATAACCCACCCGCGACGGGATCCGCCCCAGAAGGCCCGAAACCTCGGAGCCGGCCTGCACGAAACGGTAAATATTGTCGATCAGCACCAGAACATCGCGGTTCAGATCGTCGCGGAAATACTCGGCAATGGTCAGGGCCGCATGGCCGACGCGGAACCGCACGCCGGGGGTTTCGTTCATCTGGCCAAAGACCATGACGGTGCGGTCCAGCACCCCGGCCTCCTCCATGTCGCGATGCAATTCCTCGGCTTCGCGGCAGCGTTCCCCGATGCCACAGAACAGGCTGATGCCCTCGTATTCGGCGACCATATTGTGGATCATCTCGGTGATCAGAACGGTCTTGCCAACGCCTGCACCGCCGAACAGCCCCGCCTTGCCGCCGCGTTCCAGCGGGCTGAGCAGGTCAATCGCCTTGATCCCCGTCTCAAACAACTCACCCTCGGCCCGGCGCCGGGACAGCGGCACCGGCGTGCCATGGATCGATCGGCGCGGCATGTCACCGGGCAGCGGGCGTCCGTCAATGGGATCGCCGAACAGGTTGACCATGCGTCCAAGCAGGGCAGGCCCCACCGGCACCGAGAGCGGCAGACCGGTGTTGCGCACCGGCATGCCAAGGCGCAGCTCCGTGTTGGGGTTCAGGATCAGCCCGCGCGCGGTCTCCCGCCCCGGCAGGCTGGCGACCTCGATGGTGATCGCGGGATCGGACAGGGTGACCAGACGAGTGCCGATTGCAGGCAGCTCTGCTGCGAACCGGACATCGGCGATGCTGCCCTCAATGGCAGTGATATGGCCAATGGATGCGCTGTCGGACACGTCGGATCCTTTTGTTGCACCTGTGCTGCAAGCCTATCAGAAACAGGCGTTTGGTGCTGATATTATGACCCATCGGCGCATTCACCTTGATTGGAGTCAATTCAATGACACGGGAATCAGACTATTCTGCCTATGATTTCCGCACCCGGGCGGAGCGGATCCGCTGCACCCGGTGTTTGTCTTATGACGCACAACCAAAGGTGTCCCATGGCCAAAACTCAATCTGAATCGAAAACCTCCGGCGGCTTTGATCAGGCGGCGCAGGCTCTGTTTTCCGCCAATCCTCTGCTGGGCCCGCAGGCGCATCAATTCTGGGAAGTCCAGGAAAAGATCCTGCAAGAGGCCGAACAATTTTCAAAACACTGGTTCGACCGCCGCCACACGGCGGCCCGCACCGCATTGCAGGCCACGGCAGAGCTGTTCGGCACTGCTCCGGTCGATCCGGGTGCGGCGGCCAAGGTGCTGCACGACTGGCAGATGCAATCCGCCGAGCGGGTGGCCGAAGACGTCCAGGAATGGGTCGATTTCTGCACCCGCAGTGCAGAGTATGTCACCGCCGGTGAAGTCAGCGCCAACAAGGAAACGCTGGATTCGGTCTCCGCTGCGGTGGAGGATGCAGAGCACGGCCACGCAATTCCGGTGTGACCCGGCCGCCACCTGACATTTCCGGATGGGCAGTTTCCAGGTTGTCCCGCACCGCGTGACGGAGAGTGATATGGCACCGGTGACGGGCACAGCACCAGACGCCTTGCCTTTCGCCCTGCCTGCAGCGGATGTCGCTGCGGCGCTGGCCTGCAATCCGACCCGCGGCCTGAACGCCGCCGAAGTTGCCGCCCGCCGCGCCCGCCACGGCAGAAACCAGCTGCGGGCACAAAAGCCGCAAAGCGCGCTGCTGCTTCTGGTGCATCAGTTCCGCAGCATCATCATCTGGCTGCTGGCCATGGCAGCCGGGCTGTCCTTTGCTTTCGGTGACATTCCAGAAGGTCTGGCGATCCTGGTGGTGATCCTGTTCAACGGCGCCATCGGGTTTTTCACCGAATTGCGCGCGGTCCGCTCGATGGAGGCATTGCTGCGCATTGCCGAAGTCAGGACGCTGGTGCGCCGCGACGGCAGAGTGCGCCGGATCGATGCCCGCGCACTGGTTCCGGGAGATATCGTGATCCTCGATGCCGGAGACATCGTCACCGCCGATCTCCGTCTGCTTCAGGCCTCGAACCTGCAAAGCGATGAATCGATCCTGACTGGGGAATCCCTGCCCGTTTCCAAGAGTATCGACCCGGTCGCCCCGGAGGCCGGGATCCCGGACCGTCACAACATGGTGTTCAAGGGGACCGCGATCACCCGCGGCGCCGGAGAGGCCATCGTCGTGGCCACCGGGATGACAACCGAAATCGGCCAGATCAGTGCCCTGACAGAAACCGCCGAGGCCGAGATATCGCCACTGGAGCGGCGGCTGGACAGGCTCGGCCACCGGCTGGTCTGGCTGACGCTGGCTCTGGCCGCGTTGATGATCGCAGCGGGCGTTCTGCGTGGTCACGCGCTGATCGACATGATCCGCACCGGCACGGCGCTGGCGGTGGCGGCGGTGCCCGAAGGCCTGCCGATCGTCGCCACCCTCTGTCTGGCGCGCGGCATGTGGCGCATGGCGGCGCACAATGCGTTGATCACCCGGTTGTCCTCGGTAGAAACTCTGGGGGCAACGACGCTGATCCTCACTGATAAGACCGGCACACTGACAGAGAACAAAATGGCGGCGGTGCGCTACCTGTTCGAAGGCGCCGAGGTCCGGCCCGCGAAAAATGCCGCCGCACCGGCTGACGACCGCTTCGATCTGGCGCTGCGGATCGGGGTGCTGTGCAACAATGCCGAAACCGGCAATCCGGCCACCGGAGACAGCGCCAGCGGTGAGCCAATGGAGGTCGCACTGCTGCACGCCGCCCAAGCAGCCGCGATGACCCGCGCGAAGCTTGAGCGGGATTTTCCCCAGGTGGCCGAACACGCCTTTGACCCCGAGCATAAGATGATGGCCAGCGTCAACCGCGCCGCGGACGGGGACCGGGGCGGGTTCATCTACGCCATCAAAGGCGCGCCCGAAGCGGTGATCGAAGCCTGCGACACTCACTTGCTGCCGGATGGTCCGGCGCCGCTGGATGGCCCAGCGCGGCAGGAATGGGCAGCCCGGCAAAGCGCCGCCGCGCGCGAGGGGTTGCGGCTGCTGGCGCTGGCAATCAAACACTCCGAAATACCCGACGAAAATCCCTATCAGGGCCTGACGCTGGTGGGGTTGGTGTGTTTCCTTGACCCGCTGCGCGCTGATGTGCCCGATGCGATCCGCGCCAGCCTAGCGGCCGGGGTGCGGGTCGCGATGATCACCGGCGATCATGCAGACACCGCGGCAACAATTGCGCGGGACGCCGGCTTAACTCTGGGCGACCTCACGGTGATCGAAGGCGATGACCTGCGGGATTTCGACCCTGATACAGCGGATTTCGCCTTGCGTGACAGGGTGCTGGCGGCAGATGTCTTTGCCCGTGTGGCGCCGGAAACGAAACTGACGCTTGTGCGCCTGTTCCAGCAGGCCGGGCATGTGGTTGCCATGACCGGCGATGGCGTCAACGATGCCCCGGCGCTGAAGAAATCGGACATCGGCATCGCCATGGGTAAACGCGGTACACAGGTCGCGCGCGAGGCGGCCGATGTGGTGCTGAAAGACGATGCCTTCGGCACCCTGATTGAGGCCATGTGGCAGGGGCGGGTGATCTTTGACAATATCCGCAAATTCGTCGTCTACCTGATGTCCTGCAACGTCAGCGAGGTGCTGGTTGTCGGCATCGCCGTCGGCGCCGGTCTGCCCGCACCGCTTCTGCCCTTGCAGATCCTGTTCCTGAACCTCGTGACCGATGTATTCCCGGCCTTTGCACTGGGGCTGGGCAAAGGAGACAGAGCGATCATGTCCCGGCCGCCCCGTGATCCAAAAGAACCCATCGCCGGACGGCCGGAATGGGCGTTGATCGGTGTTCTCAGCCTGCTGATCACCGGCGCGACACTGTCGGGGTTTGCTCTGGCGCTCTACTGGCTACGGCTTGAGACCGGGCAGGCGATCACGGTGGCCTTCGTGACACTGGCCCTGGCGCAGCTGTGGAATGTCTTCAATGTGCGGGGAGACAGCGGGCGGCAACTGGTCAACGACGTGACGGGGAACCCATACATTTGGGCAGCGCTGGCCCTGTGTGCTGGTCTGTTGGCACTGGCGTTGTGGCTGCCGTCGCTGTCGGCGCTGCTGGATCTTCCCGACCCCGGCCTGCCGGGATTGGGTCTGGCTGCAGCGCTCAGCCTGGTGCCGTTGATTGCCGGGCAAATCCTGCTTTTGTTCAACCTCACACCGGAACATGACCGCGAGCAAGGAACGCAGCCGTCAGGCCGGGCCAGCCTTCGGGGGCGCGACGTTGAACGCGGTTGATCTGCTTCTGGCCGGATCCGTGGTTTTCACAGCGGCCTTTCTGCGTGGTTATTCGGGGTTCGGTTTTTCGACTGTCCTGATGGCAGGGCTGATCTTCTGGCTGCCTGCCAGCCAGATCGCGCCGATGTCCATCGCGCTTGAGATCATCGCATCGCTGGGACAATCACGCAGCGTGCTGAGGGATGTGGAGCGCCGCGCCCTTGTCTATCTGCTGCTGGCCGGGTTGATCGGCAATCCGATCGGGGTGGCACTGCTGGACCATGTACCGGATCAGGCGATGCGGATCGGCGTGCACGTCTTGATCATCGGCGCGGTTCTGACGCTGCTGCTGCGGCCCATCCGGCCCACAGTTCCAACCGCCATGGTTCTGTCCCTCGCCGGCTTCATTGCCGGTGTGGTCAATGGCGCCACTGCAATGAGCGGGCTGGTGCTGGGCCTGTTCTTCACCACAACCGCGATCAGTTCACGGGCCATGCGGGCGACAATGATCGCCTATTTCTTCTTCACTGATCTCTGGGCTGGCGCGCTTCTGACGGTATCCGGTCATTACAGCGGGCAGATCCTTTGGCATATCGCAGCCGCCCTGCCCCTGCTGTTCATCGGCCTGTGGCTGGGCTCAATCTGTTTTGCCCGCTATGGAAGCCACGACAGGCGTTTTCGCCGCATCGTGCTGTGGCTGCTTCTGGCGCTGTGTCTTATCGGCTTGGGCCGGGCGCTGCTTTAGTCAGGACCCCCTGGCGGAGAGATACTCCACCAGATGATCGAAGCTGTCCATCTGGGGATAATCCGCTTCGGGCATCTCCAGAGCGAACCGTTTGCCCAGCGCGGTGACGAGGTTCAGGAAATCGATTGAATCGATGTCGAACTCATCCCGCAGATCGGCGCTGCTGTCGATGTCGTCCAGCGGGATATCCGGCGCAATCCGGGCCAGCTCTTCGCCAAGGGCCTGTTCTATCTCGGTGCGGGTCATAGGGTTTCGGGCTCCTGTAGAAATCGGTCGATGGCGCGCAGGAACAGCGCGCCGCGATGGCCATCGCTGACGCGGTGGTCTGCGGCCAGTGTCAGGGTTGCGATCTGGCGCGGCACCACCTTGCCGTCCACCACCCAGGGGCGCAGCGCGGGCGTACCGATGCCGACGATGGCCACCTGTGGTGGGTAGATCACCCCAAACAGCCCGTCGATGCCGCGGTCACCCAGACTGGTAAGGGTGATGGTGGCATCCGACAATTCGCGCGCCTTGAAGCGGCCCGCGCGCACCCGCCCGATCAGATCGCGCATCTGCGCCATAAGCCCGTCGCGCTCCTGCGCGGCCACATCGAACAGCGCAGGCGCCACCAGCCCGCCACCGCGCAGGGCGATGGCAAGACCTATATGGGCCTCCTTGGCTGGGGTGAAGGTGCCACCTTCGAAATGGCCATTGAACTCGGGGTATTTCTTCAGCGCCCGCGCCATGGCGCACAGGTAGAACACCGGCGGTAGCACACGGTCCTCGGGCGCGCGGGTTTCGTTCATCTCAGTGATGAAGTCATCAAGCGTGGTCAGATCCACCTGATGGGTGAGGTAGAAATGCGGAATTTCCCGTTTGGAGCGCGACATCGCGGCGGCAATCGCCTGCCGCATGGCGCTGAGGCCGGTGTCCTGCGGCGCAGTCTTGCCGCCTGCCGTGATATGGGCGGCGACATCTGCGTGGCGGATCGGCTGGCCGGATGGCACCGAGAGTGCACTGAGGTCCACACCCTTTTCGGCCGCCAAGCGTCGTGCCGCTGGAGAAGCGACAATGCGTGTACCGGTGGGAACAGATGGTGCCGGTTGCGGAGGCTCTGCGACCGCCCGGGGTTTGGGCTTTTCAGGCTCTGGCACAGGCGCAGGTTCTACAGTCTGCCCATCTGCTGCCTCCCCGGTATCGATCCGTGCCAGCGGCGTTCCTACGGGCACGCTCTCCCCGATGCCGACCAGCCATTCCGTCACCGTTCCGGTCTCGTAGCACTCTATCTCAATGGCGCCTTTCTGGGTTTCCACCACGGCGATGATATCGCCGTGCGTGACGGGTTGGCCCACGGCCACCACCTGTTCCATCAGGGTGCCCGCCTCCATATCCGCCCCAAGCGAGGGCATGAGGAAATCGCTCATGGGGTCGCCCCCATCACCCGGCGGGCGGTGGCGAGGATCTCCGCCACCTGCGGGATCGCCGCCTGTTCCAGATGCCCCGCATAGGGGATCGGCACCTCGGCGCTACACACCCGGGCCAAGGGGGCGTCCAGATCCCAAAAGGCCTCTCCCGCCAGGATCATGCCAATCTCAGCGGCCAGGCTCCCGCTCTTCCAACCCTCATCCACCATCACAGCGCGGCGGGTCTTGCGCACCGAGGACAGGATCGTCTCCCGGTCCAGGGGCCGCAGCGAGCGCAGGTCGATCACCTCCGCGTCGATGCCTTCCTGCGCCAGCGCCTCGGCCGCCTCCAGCGTCTTGAACAGGGATCCGCCATAGGTGATCAGCGAAATATCCGTGCCCGCCCGCCGGACCACGGCGCGGTCGATATCCACGGAACCAGCGTTTTCGGCCAGCTCCCCCTCGCGGTTATAAAGCATGACGTTTTCAAAGATCAGCACCGGGTCAGGATCCTCAAGCGCGGTCCAGAGCATGCCACGCGCGTCCTCCAAAGTTGCAGGCGCCAGCACCCGCAGGCCGGGGATATGGGCGTACCAGCCTTCGAGTGAATGCGAATGCTGCGCCGCCAGCTGCCGCCCCGCGCCGGTGGCCATGCGGATCACCACCGGCACCCCGAACTGGTTGTTCGACATATGGCGGAAGGTGGCGGCGGTGTTGAGGATCTGGTCCAGCGCCAGCAGCGAGAAGTTGACCGTCATCACCTCGACAATGGGCCGCATCCCGGCAATGGCAGCGCCAATCCCGGCACCGGTGAACCCGGATTCCGACAGCGGTGTATCGCGGATGCGGTCCTCACCGAACTGATCGAGCAGCCCCTTGGAGACCGCATAGCAGCCACCGTAACGGCCAACGTCCTCTCCCATCAGGAAGACACGGGGATCGCGGGTCATGGCATCGATGATGCTCGCGCGCACTGCGGCGCGGTAGGTGGTGGTGACAGGTTTTCCGGGCGGCGCGACCTCGGGCGGCGCGGGCCGATCAGGCGACATTACATATTTGGCGAGGTCCGCCACCGGCTCCTCTGTGCCACTTTCGGCAAAGGCGACGGCCTCGGCAATCTCGGCGTCAACCTCCGCGGTGATGTCATCCACTTCGCCCGCGCGCAGCAGATGATTTTCCTCGGCCCAGGTCTGGAACCGGACGATTGGCCCCTTGGCGCGCCAGTCGGCGACCTCCTCCTTGGGGCGGTAAAGCTGGGCATCGAACATGGAATGCGCGCGGAAACGGTAAGTGCGGCATTCCAGAAATTGCGGCTTGCCGGTGTCAGCGATGGCCTTCAGAGCCTTCCGCGCAGCGCCTTCAACGGCGACGATATCCATGCCGTCGACCACGTGGCTGTCGATGCCATAGCTGGCCGCCTTGCCGTGAATGTCGGTCTGCGATTCCGAGCGGTCCAGCGCCGTGCCCATGGCATAGCCGTTGTTTTCACAAACGAACAAAACCGGCAGATTCCAGAGCGCGGCAAGGTTCAGGCTTTCGTGGAACTCCCCTTCGGCCACCGCGCCCTCGCCAAAGAAACAGGCGGTGACGGCCTCGGCCCCTTGCATCCGGTCGGCCAGCGCAAGGCCAGCGCCCAGAGGCAAGCCACCGCCGACGATGGCATTGCCGCCGTAGAAATTGTGATCGCGGCTGAACATGTGCATCGAACCGCCCCGCCCCCCGGCGCAGCCTTCAGCCTTGCCGTACATTTCCGCCAGGACGCGGCCCATGGGCACCCCGCGCATCAGCGCATGACCGTGTTCGCGGTAGGTGGCGACCACCCGGTCCTGCGGGCTGAGCAACGGGATGATGCCCGCCGCAACCGCTTCCTCCCCATCATAGAGATGCAGGAACCCACGGATTTTTTCGCGGGAGTAGAGTTCGGCGCATTTGTCCTCGAAATGGCGGATGCGGATCATCGCCTTCAGCAGCTCGCGGACATGGGCGTGGTCTAGGCGGGGTTTCACATGGTCGATGCTCATGTCTCGTCGCTTTCCAGGGTTGAGATATCGCCTTCAGGCAGGCCCAGTTCGCGCGCCTTCAGAAGGCGGCGCATGATCTTGCCGCTGCGGGTCTTGGGTAGGTTCTTGCGAAAGGCGATCTCTTTCGGGGCGACCGCAGGCCCCAGCCGTTTGCGGGCGTGCCCCAGCAGATCAAGCCGCAGATCCTCATCCGGCTCATACCCCGGTTTCAGCGCCACATAGGCCTTCACCAGCTCACCCGCGGTTTCATCGGGAATGCCGATGACGCCGACCTCGGCAACGGCCTCGTGCTCCATCAGAGCGCTTTCGACCTCAAATGGGCCGATCAGATGCCCGGCGCTTTTGATCAGGTCATCGGCGCGGCCCACGAACCAGAAATACCCGTCCGCATCGCGCATCGCGAGGTCCCCGGTCAGGTACCAGCCATCGCGGAAGCATTTGTCATAGCGCGCCTGTTCATGCAGGTAGCCACGCATCATCGATGGCCAGCGGGGACGCAGGGCTAGTTCTCCCATGGCCTGCGGCTCGTTCAGGGCGCGCAGAGAGTCTCCTTCCGGGTCCATTTCGACGATTCCCGCCTCGATCCCCGGCAGCGGCCTTCCCATTGAGCCGGGTTTCACATCCATCGCGGCATAATTAGCGATCATGATCCCGCCGGTTTCGGTTTGCCACCAATTGTCGTGGAACGGCTGACCAAAGGCCGCGTTTCCCCAGATCACCGCCTCGGGGTTCAGCGGCTCGCCGACGCTGGCCATGAACCGCAGGTCCGGGAAATCACGCCCCTGAAGCGCCTCAGTGCCAGCCTTCATCAGCATGCGGATGGCCGTTGGCGCGGTGTACCAGACGTTGACGCCCTCGCGTTCCAGAATGTCATACCAGCGGGCGACGTCGAATTCGGCCTCGTCCACGATCATCGAAACGCGGTTGGTCAGGGGCGCGACGATCCCGTAGGACGTGCCGGTAACCCAGCCCGGATCGGCGGTGCACCAATAGGTATCGCCCGCCCGCAGATCCAGCGCGATGCGCCCGGTCCAGTTGTGGGCGACCACCGCCTGATGCACATGCACGACGCCCTTTGGCTTGCCCGTGGTGCCCGACGTAAAATGCAAAAGGGCAGTGTCCTCGGGATTCATGGCTTCGGTGGTGAACTCCTCTGAGGCATCCGCCATCAGGTCGGTCAGCGGCAGGGTATCCTCTGCCGCCTCATCAATGACAAAGACCTTCCGCAGATCCGGCAGATCCGGGCGCAGGGCTTTCACTTTGCGCTTATAAAGCCGCGCGGTGGTGATCAGCGCATTGGCACCGCCGATCTCCATCCGCGAGCGGATCGGCTCGGGACCGAATGCCGAAAACAGCGGACAGAAGGTGCAACCTGCCTTCAGCGTGCCAAGGGCGGCGATGTATAGCTCCGGCACCCGCCCCAGCAAGGCATAGACCCGATCGCCCTTTTGCAGTCCCTGACTGCGCAGCATATTGGCGAAGCGGTTGGTTTCCGTCTGTAGCGCGGCGTAGGTAAAATCCTGCTGCGAGCCCGATTTCGAAATCCAGCGCAGCGCCAGCTGCTCCCCATGGCCGGATGCCACGTGGCGGTCCACGGCTTCATGCGCGATGTTCATCCTACCATCGGACAGCCCATCGATCAGCGCCTGCGCGTCGTCCCAGGAAAACCCGGCGCAGAGGGTATCGTAATCGGTCATATTGGCAGCGGCCCTGACGCTGGCCGGTTTTGTGATCGGCGCTGTCACCATGGTGATCCTCCCCTCCGCTTGCCGCGCCACGCCGGGGCGCGTCTTTGACAATCATAGGTGGCAAAGCAGCCCGCGCAGATGATCAGGATCAAAGCGCGGCGCTTTTCCTGCCGCTTGGGAACGCCCGGCGATAGCGGCCCGGCGGAGCAAACCCCGCCGAGCCGATGCACTATGCCGTGTCGCGACCGCCGCGGAACGCCCAGTAGATCGCCGGGATGACCAGCAACGTCAGCGCGGTAGAGGTCGCCAGCCCGAACAGCAGTGAAATCCCCAGCCCCTGGAAAATCGGATCGACCAGGATAAAGGCCGCGCCCGACATCGCGGTGATCGCCGTCAGGAAGATCGGCAGGAACCGCACGCCCCCCGCCGCCAGCAGCGCATCATGCAATGATCGCCCGTTGTCCTGTTCGCGGCGGATGAAATCCACCAAAAGGATCGAGTTCCGCACGATGATCCCGGCAAGGCTGATGAAACCGATCATCGATGTCGCCGTGAAGGGCGCATCCATCGCCCAGTGGCCCAGGGTGATCCCGATCAGAGTCAGCGGGATCGGCGTCATGATCACCAGCGGTAGCTTGAAGCTGCGGAACTGGCCAACGATCAGGAAATAGATCCCGATGAGCGCCGCACCAAAGGCCGCACCCATATCGCGGAAGGTGACATAGGTGACCTCCCACTCGCCATCCCACAAAAGGATCGGATTGCTTTCATCCATCGGCTGACCGTAAAGGGTGACCTCGGGCTTCATCCCCTCGGGCCAATCGCGGGCGTCGATCTCCTCCTGCACCGCGATCATGCCGTAAATCGGCGCTTCGAACCGGCCCGCCAGATCGGCGGTGACCATCTCCAGATCCAGCCCGTTCTTGCGGAACACCGGCCATGAGCCTTGCTCGACCGAGACGCGTACCACCTCGCCCAGTTCCACGTTGCCCTCACCGATGCCGGCGGGACCACGGGCGGGCAAGGGTGTCGCAAGCAGCGCTTCGGTGACCTGACGGCGCTCCTCGCTCAGCTTCAGACTGATCGGGATAGGCCGCACCCCGCCGCCGCGCTGGGAATAACCAACAGTGGTGCCATGGAACAGCAGCGACAGCGTGTCATAGACCGCGCTTTGCTCCACCCCGTGAAAATCAAGGCTGGCCTGATCGATCTCGATCCGCAGCCGTTCGGGCGGGTGACCGAAACTGTCGTCCACATCGACTATGAAATCCACGTCCGTAAAGATCTCGCGCAGGCCGGTGGCCACCTCGCGGCGGGTTTCGGGATCGGGGCCATAGACCTCAGCCAGCAGCGTCGCCAGAACCGGCGGTCCGGGCGGCACCTCGACCACCTTGACCGATGTGCCTGCGGGCAGATCCACCTCGGCCAGCCGCGCGCGCAGGTCCAGCGCGATGGCGTGGCTTTGGCGGTCACGCTCTTCGGAGTCGGCCAGGTTGATCTGTAAATCGCCCAGTTCCGGGTTCTGCCGCACGAAGTAATGCCGCACGAGGCCGTTGAAGTTGAACGGCGCAGCAGTGCCTGCATAGGCCTGGATGCTTTCGATCTCGGGGATTTCGGCAGCCGCCTGCGACAGTGCAAACAGGGCGCGCTCGGTGTCTTCCAGCGTCGCGCCTTCCTGCAGGTCGACAATCACCTGCACTTCGGATTTGTCATCAAAGGGCAGAAGTTTCACGACCACCGACTGGGTACCGAACAGGGTGACCGAGGCCCCGGTGGCCACAAAGACGAGGATCAGGAAAATGGCCGCGCCGCTGCGGCTGGCCAGCAAGGGCCGGGCAATGGCGCGATAGATGCGGGCCATGCGGGAATCCTCGCCGTGACCATCCTCTGCCCCATGAGCCGCAACAGCGCCCGGTTTCCGCCGCTGAAGCCGCAGCATGATCCAGGGTGCAAAGATCACCGCCACGAAAAAGCTGAGGATCATCGCCGCCGAGGCATTGGTGGGAATGGGGCTCATGTAGGGGCCCATCATGCCGGAGACAAACAGCATCGGCAGCAAGGCAAAAACGATGGTGAGCGTGGCGATGATGGTCGGATTGCCCACCTCGGCTACCCCGCGCAGGGCGACCTTGGTCTTGTCGCCATTGGGATCCAGCCGCCAATGGCGGGCAATGTTTTCCACCACCACGATGGCGTCATCGACCAGGATCCCGATCGAGAAGATCAGCGCGAAGAGCGACACCCGGTTGATGGTGAACCCCATCAGGTAGGAGGCGGCAAAGGTCATCAGGATGGTGGCGGGAATGATGATCAGCGTCACCACCCCCTCACGCCAGCCGATGAAGACCACGATCATCAGGAAGATCGACACGCTGGCCCCCGCAAGGTGCGAGAACAGCTCGTCCGATTTCTTCTGCGCCGTCTCACCGTAGTTGCGGGTGACCTCAACCTCAAGCGCATCGGGCAGGAAATCGCGTTCGGCAATCTCCAGCCGCTGCAGCAGCTCCTTGGCCACGTTGACCGCATTGGCGCCTTCGCGTTTGGCAAAGGCGAGCGAAACCGCCGGTCGTGGTGTGGCCTCTCCAGGGTGCAGGGTCCAGGCGCGGTTGTCCGCATCGGCGGGCGCAATGCTGACGCGGGCGACGTCCTTGACGTAGACCGGGCGCCCGTCACGGGTGGTGACCAGCAAAAGGCCGAGATCGGGCTGGCCAACCAGGCTCTGCCCGCTCAGCAAATCGCGGGAGGCACCGGTCTGGCGCACCCGGCCCAACAGCTCGGAGCGGTTGGCATTGCGCACCTTCTCGGCCAATTGCTCCAGCGTGACACCATAAAGGGCAAGCGCCGCCGTGTCCGGCTCCACCCGGATTTCGGTGCGGCTGTCACCGACGATATAGGTGCGGCCCACATCCTCGGCCTTGGACAGTTCCGACATCAGCTGCGAGGCGACTTCGCCCAGATTTGCCCTGTCCCAACGCTCTGCCTCATCGCGCGGCAGATCCGTGCGCGGGGCGAGTGACAGCACCAGAATGGCGACGTCGTTGACCCCGCGCCCGATGATCAGGGGCTCCGGGATGCCGATGGGCAGTTGGTCGAAATTGGCTCGGATTTCGGAATGAACGCGGAGGATTGCGTCATCCTCGGGAACGCCCACCTCGAACCGGGCGGTGGCCATGATACGGTCGTCAAAGCTCTGGCTGTAGACATGTTCGACGCCGGGCAGGCGCTGCAGAAGTGCCTCGATCGGCTTGGCGACAAGCTCCACCGCGTCATCGGCGGCCAACCCGTTGGCCTGGATGAAGACATCCACCATGGGCACCGAGATCTGCGGCTCTTCCTCGCGTGGCAGCAGAAGCAGGGCCACAAACCCCAGGATCAGAGCCGCAATCAGCAGCAGCGGTGTCAGCGGAGAGTTGATAAAGGCGCGTGAAATGGAACCCGCAATGCCCAGCGATTCCCCGGCCCCGTCATCGGTGCGCGCGTCGGTGTTGGGTGTCGTGCTCATTGCTGCGCCGCCTCATAGGGGGTCAGCCGGTCGCCGGGCTTCAGCCCCGCCAGAACCTCGATCCCGCCATCGACACGCACGCCAGGCTGCACCACCACTTCGGCATCGCTGTCGAGCCGGGCAAAGGTGACGCCATGGCGCTGCTGCAGATACCCTTCGGGCACCACGATGGCGGGGCGCTGGCCGGTGGCGATCAGCAGCCGCACCCGTTCCCCGACAAAGAAATCGCCCAGCCCCTCGGCCTCCACATCGACCACGACCTGACCGGCCACCAGCTCGGGATAGATCTTGGCGACGCGTCCGTCGCTCTGTACCTCGGTGTTGGTCAGCGCGCCGCGCGCCAGAATGCGCACGGTTTCACCGGTTTCCAGATAGCGGGCGTGGCGTTCCGGCAATTCGGTGCGCAGCACGAAATTCTCGGTGGCGATGGTGGCGATGGTTTCGCCGGGATTGACGAACATGCCATCCACCACCGGAACGCTGAGGATCCGCCCCGCTTCGGGCGCCAGCACGATCCCCTCGGCCTGACGCGCCTGCAACAGATCCCGCTGGGCCTGCTGGGCGGCCAGATTTTCCTCGGCCACGTTCAGCGCCGTCTGCGCCTGATCCACCGCCGTCTTGGGCGAAGCGCCCCGCTCGCGCAATTCCAGAGCGCGGGTCAAATCGATCCGCGCAAGGGCGATCTGCGCCTCCAGCGCCCGGATGCCGGCCTCGACCCCGGCGATCTCAAGCGCCAGCTTTTCATCGACGATCCGCGCCAGGGTCTCGCCGCTTGCGACGCTGTCGCCTTCCTCCGCGCTCAGCTCGTACAGGTTGCCGGACAGGCGGGCGCGGGCAAGGGCGCGTTTCACGCTTTCGACCTTGCCGAATACAGGCCGCCAGTCAGAGACCTCGGTCATCTCAACATCAAAAGCCTGCGCATGGACCCCGTTTGAGGCCAGCAGGCAGATCACCGGCAGCAAGGCACGCAGTGATGAAATTCGGAGCGGCAAGGCTCGGGGCGAAAAGCGCATATTCGTTCCTCTTCAGGGCTTGGGGTCGCGCAACATGACTGGTTCCGCACCGAAAGCTTTGGCCGACACATTCGCAGGGCGAAATGTATCGGGCTTTGACCTAGCTCAACCAACCATCCCAAAGGTTGCATGAAAAACAAAGCTTTTGATCGTGGAAACCTCGACAATTGCGCCCTGGTGGGGCCGGTCCGGGGGCGTTCCCCCGTTGAAACCCAAGCTTGATCCTTTCCAAATCGCCTTTGACATGCGTCCAATCATTCCATTGCGTCATGAATTGAGCTTGCATACTCATTGGAAATCCGCCCCCATCTGGAGGATAACCCCAACCGGACACTGACATGAGGACATCAGATGGATCGCGCCCAGATCGTGCATCAGAATTTTCTGGACCGGGTTGCAGCCGGACAGTTGCCAGCCGGAGCTTCACCGCGCAGCGGGCTTGCCCCAGAAACAGCCGTCGCGGTCTACCGCGCCCAGGTGCTGAGCCGGGCGCTGGATCTGACCAGCCGCGCCATGCAGAAGGCCGGTGAGGGGTTCTATACCATCGGCTCCTCCGGCCACGAAGGCATGGCCGCCGTCGCCCGTGCCCTCCGCGCCGATGACATGG
The DNA here is from genome assembly GCF_041008815.1 of Pseudophaeobacter sp. A-200-2. Classification (NCBI taxonomy): domain Bacteria; kingdom Pseudomonadati; phylum Pseudomonadota; class Alphaproteobacteria; order Rhodobacterales; family Roseobacteraceae; genus Pseudophaeobacter; species Pseudophaeobacter sp. A-200-2. The sequence continues at coordinate 216,565 of NZ_JAXGFU010000005.1, forward strand.
CCTTCCTCCATTACCGCGACGCCGCCTTCCAGATTGCCCGCGCCGACCAGGTGCCGGGGCAGCGCATCGCCTGGGACATGCTGCTGTCCTTTGCCTGTTCTTCCGAGGATCCCACCTCGGGCGGACGGCACAAGGTTCTGGGCTCCAAGGCACTGATGATCCCGCCGCAGACCTCCACCATCGCCAGCCATCTGCCCAAGGCGGTCGGTGCCGCCTATTCAGTGGGTGCGGCCCGGCGCCATCGCCCGGAACACCAGCTGCTGGCCGATGACAGCATCGTCATGTGTTCCTTTGGCGATGCCTCGGCCAACCACTCTACCGCGCAGGGCGCGATCAACACGGCGGGCTGGACCTCCGTGCAGTCGATCCCGCTGCCGCTTCTGTTCGTGTGCGAGGATAACGGGATCGGTATTTCCACCAAGACGCCGACCGGCTGGATCGAATCCTCGATGGCAGGGCGGCCCGGCATCAAGTATTTCAAGACCGACGGGCTGGATCTTTACGAGGCCTACGCCACCGCGCTGGAAGCGGCCGAATACGTGCGGACGCGGCGCAAACCCGCCTTCCTGCACCTGCGCACCGTGCGTCTTTATGGCCATGCGGGCGCCGATGTGCCCACCACCTATCTGGCAAAGGCCGAGGTTGAAGCCGATGAGGCGAACGATCCGCTGCTGCATTCCGTGCGCCTTCTGGCCGAGGCAGGCGCGCTGGAGCCGCAGGAGGCGTTGAAGATCTATAACGACACCTGCGACCGCGTGGACCGCATCCGGACCGAGGTCGTCACCCGCCCGCATCTGAAAACCGGCGCCGATGTGGCCGCCAGCCTGATCCCGCCCGCGCGGGTCTGCGCGCCGACCAATGGCGTGCCACCGGAAAAACGCGCCGAGACCTTTGGCAGCGACATGCGCGCCATGGACGAGCCGCAGCCGATGTCCCGCCTGATCAACTGGGCGCTGACCGATCTGATGCTGGAGCATGGCGAAATCGTCATGATGGGCGAGGACGTGGGCCGCAAGGGCGGCGTCTATGGCGTAACGCAGAAGCTGCACCAGCGGTTCGGCCCGGACCGGATGATCGATACGCTCTTGGATGAACAATCCATCCTTGGGCTGGCCATCGGCATGGGCCACAACGGCTTCCTGCCGATGCCAGAGATCCAGTTCCTTGCCTATCTGCATAACGCCGAGGATCAGATCCGCGGCGAGGCGGCGACGCTGCCGTTCTTCTCGAACGGGCAGTTCTCGAACCCGATGGTGCTGCGCATTGCCGGGCTTGGCTATCAAAAGGGCTTTGGCGGGCATTTCCACAACGACAACTCCTTGGCCGTGCTGCGCGACATCCCGGGGATCGTGATCGCCTGCCCCTCGGACGGGGCCGAGGCCGCGATGATGATGCGCGAAGCAGTTCGCCTTGCCCGCGAGGAGCAGCGGGTCGTGGTCTTTGTCGAGCCTATCGCACTTTATCCCATGCGCGACCTGCATGAGACCAAGGACGGCGGCTGGATGCGGAGCTACCCTGCCCCGGATCAGCGGATCGCACTAGGAGAGGTCGGCATCGACGGCGATGGCACCGATCTGGCCATCGTGACCTATGGCAACGGGCGGTATCTTTCGACACAGGCCAAGGCCGAACTGGAAGCCAAAGGCATCAAGACCCGGATCATCGATCTGCGCTGGCTGGCGCCGCTACCGGCCGAGGCGCTGCTGGAGGCCACCAAAGGCTGTAAACACGTGCTGATCGTCGATGAATGCCGCACCACCGGCAGCCAGTCCGAGGGGTTGATGGCGCTGTTCACCGAAAACGGCGTCACGTCGCTCGCCCGCCATGCGGCGGGGGATTGCTTTATCGCGACCGGGCCCGCCTATGCGGCCACTCTGCCGTCCAAGGATAGCATTCTGGCCGCCGCCCTTGATCTGACCGGAGGTGCAAAATGACCCGCAAGGCCGTACTGATCTGCCCCGGGCGGGGTACCTACAACAAACCCGAACTCGGCTACCTGCACCGCCACCACGGCGACAAGGCTGCGCTATTTGCGGGCTTTGACGCCCAGCGCCGCGCCGCAGGACAGGAAGAGGTCACCACGCTGGACGGGGCCACCCGGTTCTCGGTCTCGAAATATTCCCGCGGAGATATCGCATCGCCGCTGATCTATGCTGCTTCGCTGGCAGATGCGCAGTCTCTGGCGAAGGATATCGAGGTTGTCGCGGTCACTGGCAATTCCATGGGCTGGTACATTGCCCTGGCCGCCGCCGGGGCGCTCAGCGCCGAGGATGGCTTTACCGTGGTCAACACCATGGGCACGCTGATGCAGGAGCAATTGATCGGCGGGCAGCTGGTCTATCCTTTCGCAGGCGCTGACTGGCAGAACGATCCCGCCCGCAAGGCCGAGCTGCTTGCGATCGTGGCCGAGATCAACGCTCGCGCGGTTCACGACCTGGCACTGTCCATTGATCTGGGCGGTATGCTGGTCTTGGCCGGGAACGAGGCGGGCCTGTCAGCCTTTGAGGCTGCCGTGCCGGTGGTTGAGGAGCGGTTCCCCATGCGCCTGGCCAATCACGCGGCCTTCCATACCTCCCTTCAAGCCCCCGTCGCTGCCGAGGGGCGCAAACGTCTGGCCGCAGGCATGTTCAGCCAGCCCAAGGTGCCGCTGATCGACGGGCGCGGTCATGTCTGGTGGCCCGGCGCCACCGATACGCAGGCGCTGTGGGATTACACGCTCGGCCATCAGGTGGTGGAGCCTTATGATTTCACCCGTGCGGTGCAGAATGCGGCGCTGGAGTTTGCGCCGGATCTCTTCATCGTCACCGGCCCAGGCACCACGCTGGGCGGCGCGGTGGCGCAGTCGCTGGTGCATACGGGCTGGCAAGGCATGAATGGCAAGGCCGCCTTTAAGGCGCAGCAGGCCAAGGCGCCCTCCTTGATCTCGATGGGCGATGACGCGCAGCGCGCGATTGTCACCGGTTAGGGTCTAATCAGCCCTGCGAACAGGCCTGTGATCGGCGGCGCATTGGCTATGATCGCCAAGCGCCGTCAGCACCTTGCAGTGACCGCCATTGCCTCCGTCACACAGATGGGAAATACGTTCCAACTCGCTCGCCAGTTGCTGCAACCGTGCAATGCGGGCGCGCACCTGATCAAGCTGCGCGCGGGCGATGCGGTTGGCCTCGGCGCAATCTTCGCCCAGCTCCCCGTCCAGCGCCATCAGCACCTTGATATCCTCTAGCGCAAAGCCAAGGTCGCGGGCGTGTTTGATAAAGCCCAGCGCCTCCAGCCCCTCCTGCCCATAGCGGCGCTGGTTGCCCGCGTTGCGACCGGCAGGCGGCAACAGGCCGATCTCCTCGTAGTAGCGGATGGTGGGCACCTTGACCCCGGTGGCCTTGGACAGCGCGCCGATGGAAAACATCGCGGACCCCTCTTGAACCTCTAGTGACTAGAGCCATTAGGTTGACCTCGAATCGGAACAAAGGACAAGGGTAATGGCAGGATGTTGCGGGCATGAAGCGCGGTTCGACGGGGTTTCGGCCGCCTATAAACGGCGCCTCTGGGTCGTGATCGCGATCAACGCGGGCATGTTCGCGGTCGAGATGGGCGCAGGCCAGATGGCGGGCAGTCAGGCGCTGAAGGCGGACGCGCTGGATTTCCTCGGCGATGCGCTCACCTACGGGATTTCGCTGGCGGTCATCGGTGCCAGCCTGCGCACCCGCGCGCTGGCGGCGCTGGCCAAGGGGATCAGCCTCTTGTTGATGGGGATGTGGGTGTTCGGATCGACCCTCTACCACGTTTTTGTGCTGGGCGTGCCCCAGGCCGAAGTCATGGGCGTCATCGGGTTCATGGCACTGTCGGCCAATGTGACCTCGGTCCTCTTGCTGGCGGCCTATAAGGACGGGGATGCCAATGTGCGCTCGGTTTGGCTGTGTTCACGCAACGATGCCATCGGCAATGTGGCAGTGATGATCGCGGCGCTGGGGGTCTGGGGGACGGCCACCGGCTGGCCGGACCTGATCGTTGCCGGGATCATGGCCGGGCTGTTCCTGAATTCCGCCTGGCAGATACTTGTGCAGGCCATTCAGGAACGCCGCGAGGATCTGGCGCATCAACACTAAAGACAAGGGCGGTGCCTGCCTGGGGAGGCGCATATGCGCCTGCCGGGGGGCAGGCAGGCGCAGCCCGACCTATCGGCCGGGCGAAACTCAGGCAAACAGCCCGGCGTAGTCTTCGCGCAGGGCCTTTTTCTGCACCTTGCCCATGGTGTTGCGTGGCAGGGCTTCGAGCAGGATCACCTCTTTGGGCTGCTTGAACTTCGCCAGATGCCCCGAAAGTGCGGCCTTGACTGCCTCGGGGCTGGTGCCTTCGCCCGTGGGGACAACCACGGCCACCACAGCCTCGCCGAAATCGGGATGCGGCACGCCGATCACCGCGCTTTCCAAGACGCCGGAGAGATCATCGATCAGGCTTTCCACTTCTTTCGGGTAGACGTTGAAACCTCCGGTGATCACCAGATCCTTTTCCCGGCCGACGATGGTGACATAGCCGTCTTCGTCCATGCGGGCCATGTCGCCGGTGATGAACCAGCCATCAGGCAGCAGTTCCTCGGCGGTCTTTTCCGGCATCTGCCAGTAGCCCTGAAACACATTGGCCCCGCGCACATGAAGGACGCCGGTCTCGCCCTGCGGCACCTCTTTGCCATCCGCCATGATCCGCGCCTCGACCCCCGGCAGGGGAAAGCCCACGGTGCCTGCGCGACGTTCGCCGTCATAGGGGTTCGACGTGCTCATATTGGTTTCAGTCATGCCATAGCGTTCCAGGATGCGGTGGCCGGTGCGGGCCTCCCATTCCTCATGCGTGTCCACCAACAAAGGCGCCGAGCCGGAAATGAACAGGCGCATGTTCTCGGCGCGTTCGCGCGTCAGGCGCGGATCCGCCAGCAGGCGCGTGTAGAAGGTCGGCACCCCCATCAGCGCCGTGGCGCGTGGCATGGCGTCGAGGATCTCGTCTGCGTTGAAGCCCTTGAGGAACACCAGCCGCGCGCCCGCCAGTAGCGCCACATTGGTGGCCACGAACAGCCCGTGGGTGTGAAAGATCGGCAGCGCGTGGATCAGCACATCCTGATCGGTGAACTGCCAGTAGTCACGCAGCATCAGGGAGTTCGAGGCGAGGTTCTCATGACTCAGCATCGCCCCCTTGGAGCGCCCGGTGGTGCCCGAGGTATAGAGGATCGCCGCCAGATCATCCGGTCCGCGCGGCACCGGATCAAAGCCGCCACGCCCCACCACGGCATCGGTGAGGCTGCCCAGACCCTTGCCATCCAGCGTCACCACGCGGGCGTCGCCTGCGATTTCGGCAATGTCATCTTCGCGGGCGGGATCGCAGACCACCACGCGGGGGCTGGCATCGCCCAGAAAATAAGCCACCTCGGGCGTGGTATAAGCGGTGTTGAGCGGCAGAAAGACGCCCCCGGCCATCACCGTGCCAAGGTAAAGCTGGATCGCCTCGATGGTCTTTTCCACCTGCACCGCAACCCGGTCACCGGGCTGAACCCCCATCGCCACCAGCGCTGCCGCGTTGCGCTCGGCGCCTGCAAACAATTCGCCGAATGTCATGCTGGCGCGCGCCGGGAAAGTCGCAAAATTGCGGGTCTCATGGTTCAGAGAGGCGGCGCGCAGCCGGGAAATCAGGTGGTTGGCATCATACATCGGCTGGCTCCTTCATCAACGCGGTTATCTGCGCCAGAGCAGGGCGGAAAATCAAGCCATTGATCCCGGCCGGGTCTGCGAACCGTGTCGGTCCGGTTTGGGCCCTAAGTGACACCCTTTTCGAAGAAAGTGCTATTTTCTGGTGATGGTTGTGTTGACGTTCAGCGGCTCACCATCAGAAGAAAAAGTAACTCCGACCGAAACACTATGGGCGAGCAATCGGTCCAAAAACCCGACTCTAATTGGCCCGCTTATTGGAGCACCGGCGCTCACCAGAACACCATCACCGTCGCGATTGTAGAACCTCATAGAGCTCGACTTGTTTTCAATCAATGTCGCTTTGAAACCATTCAGGTTGAACCAGTTGGCCATTTGTTCGGGATTGTTCAGTTCTGCGGCCAATAGGAAAACACAGACATTCACTTTCTCCAGTGTGTTTAGATGGTTCCAGCGCATCAGAGAAGAACCGTACCGTGGTTCGCCTTCAGTATCCGCAACGCAACTATCGACATGTTGAAATTTGGCCAGAGCCGTCTGGTATCGACGAAACTCAGGCGCGCTCATTTTTTCGACTTGTTGGCTCAGTGGCATCCCGAAGATAAGGAACTCTGATGCGTCATTGTCTTCTGCGGAGCCAACGGAAGGCAACAGAAAGACACTCATCAGGGCCAAAATGATCGTCCGCACTTTTTTCTTCATAGTTTTGAGGTTGGTCCAGAAGGCTCGATTATTCAAGATACTGAATTACAGACATGTCCCCATCACCGCCCAACACAATTTGCAGACATCTCCTTGATCTTTGCCGCCCACAGGCGCAGGTTCCCGGCCATGACAAAACCCTTAACATCGCATCGACCGATTCTGGCAATCCTGCTGAAAGTCGCCGCCATCGGTCTGTTCACCATGCTGTCGGCCTTGATCAAGGCGGTATCAGAAGAGGTTCCGACAGGTGAGGCGGTGTTCTTCCGTTCCTTCTTTGCCATCCCGGTGATCGTGGTCTGGCTGGCCCTGCGCGGCGATCTGCGCGACGGGCTGAAGACGAAGAACCCGATGGTACACGTCTGGCGCGGGTTGGTGGGCACCTCGGCGATGGGGATGACATTCCTTGGCCTTGGCCTCTTGCCGCTGCCCGAGGTGACGGCCATCGGCTATGCCACCCCGATCTTCACGCTGATCCTGGCGGCGATTTTCCTTGGTGAGACGATCCGTATGGTGCGGATCTCGGCGGTAGCCATCGGCCTTGTCGGGGTAATGATCATGATCTGGCCACGGCTTGGCTCTGGTGCGGATCTGGCGGACGGGGCCACCCTGGGCGCGCTTCTGGTGCTGGGCGCAACCATCGCGCGGGGGTTCGTGCAGATCCACGTGCGCCGCATGGTGATGACTGAGCCTACCGCTGCCATCGTATTCTATTTCTCACTGACCGCATCCGCGCTGTCGCTGCTGACGCTGCCCTTTGGCTGGGTCATGCCCAGCGGAGAGGTTCTGGCGATGCTGATCGGGGCTGGCCTTGTTGGCGGCATCGCGCAGATCCTCGTGACCTCTTCTTATCGCTTTGCGCCCGCATCTATGCTGGCGCCCTATGATTATGTCTCGATGGTCTTTGCGATTCTGCTTGGCTATTTCTGGTTCGACGAGCTGCCGACCTTTGTCATGCTGGCCGGTGCGACGCTGGTAATCGCGGGCAATGGGCTGGTGATCTGGCGCGAAAGCCGCTTGGGGCTGGAACGCGGCAAGGCGCGCGCGGTCACCGATCCCAAGGGGGGATAAGGGCAAGGCAGCCACGGCAATGTGATTGGCCCGGACGCCCTGCATGGCGCCACTATGCCGGGATTGACGATACCCTCTACGGACCGCCGCCTTGACCGAGACATCCCCCAGTTTCCCCCCGCCCGCAATCAAGCTGGCGCGTCTGACCGACGTACCGCCCGAGCAGATCCTGGCGCATATGTCCGATCCCCGTGTGGCGACGCATCTGCCCTTGATGACCGAAGGCTGGGATGCCGCGATGGTGCGCCAATTCGTTGAGATGAAAGAGGCACGCTGGCAGCAAGACGGGTTGGGCCATTGGGCGTTTCTGGCTGATGGCGCCTATGTCGGATGGGGCGGATTTGAAAAGGAAGGGGAGGAATGGGATCTCGGGCTGGTTCTGCGGCCAGACTGCTTTGGCCTTGGGCCGCGCATCTCACGGCACCTGCTGGAGTTTGCGCGGCATAATGCGCGCATTCCCTATGTCACCTTCCTGTTGCCGCCCTCGCGCAAATCGCTGGGTGCCCTGTCCCGGATGGGCGCACGGTTCCTGGAAGAGATCGACTACGATGGCACCCGCTTCCTGAAATTCCGCCTCGAAACCCCTCAGAACTAAAGCGCGCTACAGTCCCTTACCAGGCGGCAGAACAACGACGTTGGCCCGGGACAATGCCCCGGGCCACTGGCTCTGTGACTGCGTTCAGTCCTGACAGGCAGTCAGATCAGATGCTGGCGCCCTTGGGATCCAGGGTGATCTTCCACAACTCCTGATCGGCGCGGTCCATCAGGCGCACGGTCATCTGCTGGGTGGCGCCGTCGATGTCCACCAGACCGAAGAACTGCAGACCCATCGAGGGCGGCAGGTTGGCGCCCTGCTCCTCGGTCGGGGCCTTCACGAACTTCACTTCGGGGCCAAAGGTGCCGTCCAGCGCGTTCGGACCAAAGGTACCGGCGTGCAGCGGGCCTGAGACGAACTCCCAGAAAGGTTCGAAATCCTGGAAGGCGGCCTTGTCCGGGTTATAGTAATGCGCCGCAGTGTAGTGCACATCGGCAGTGAACCAGACGGTGTTGTCGATCTTGGCGGTCTTGATGAAGCGCAGCAGGTCAGCGATTTCGAATTCGCGGCCCTTGGCGCTGCCATCTTCACCGTTCGAGATCGCCTCGACCCGCTCACCGTCGCGTACGACCAGACCGATGGGCATGTCGCAGGCGATGACCTTCCAGGTCGCGGAGGAGTTCACCAGCTCACGCTTGAGCCATGCGATCTGCTCGGCGCCCAGAAGCGTGGTTGCCTCATCCGCAGGGTTTTCCTGCAGACCCAGGCTGTTGCCCGCGCGATAGCTGCGCAGATCGAGGAAGAAGACGTCCAGCATCGGGCCGTAGCCGATCTTGCGGTAGACCCGGCCCGGCTCGGCGGGCGTATAGCTGATCGGGGTCATCTCGTGGAAGGCCTTGGCCGAGCGGGCCGCCAGCACGTGCACGTTCTTCTCGGTGTAACGGTCGTCGCCGCTCAGATCCTTGGCGTCGGACCAGTTGTTGACAACTTCGTGGTCGTCCCACTGGAAGAAGGTCGGGCACAGGGCGTTCATTTCGCGCACGTGCTCGTCCATCATGTTGTATTTCCACTGGCCGCGGAATTCGTCCAGGGTCTCGGCGACTTTGCGCTTTTCGTCGATCAGGGTGGCGTTCTTCCAGATCAGCTGACCGTCCTTTTCGACCTCGTCCTGCATCGGGCCATCGGCATAGATGGTATCGCCCGAGTGGATGAAGAAATCGGGGCGGTGCTGGGCCATGGTCGCATAGGTGCGCATGCCTTCGTCATCGATGCCCCAGCCCTGACCGGCGGTGTCGCCCGACCAGGCAAAACGCACATCGCGGCGCGCGGTCGGCGCGGTGCGGAACTGACCAACGATGGGGTCCGATGTCGCCTGCAGATCGTTCAGATCCGCAGCCACAAAACGGTAGAAGATATCCTGATCCGACGGCAGGCCATCAACCATGCGCTTGACGGCGAAATCGTTGCTGGGGCCTGCGGTCAGCGGCGCCAGTTGACGCGCATTGGCAAAGCTTTCGGTGGTGGAGACTTCCATCATCACCCGCGCGGGGCGGTCGGTGCGGGTCCAGATCATGCCGGACATGGTGTCCACGTCGCCGGACTGAACGCCGTGAGTAAAGACCGGGCGTGCCGAAGCACGCGAAATCGAGGGCGCCGCCAGGGAGGCAGCAAAAGCGGTACCGCCCGCCAGGAAAGCCCGGCGGCTGGGGCGCATAAAGCGATGAGAAGACATGAGATTCCCCTGTCTGTTACATTGGATAGGTGGCGCCAGACAGACCGCGCCAATGTAAAATCTTTCCGTGCTCAAAATGAAACTTTGACGAACGTTTTGTGACCCCCTGCCCGCGCGGTGAAAGGACGGGCTGGCCAGGTCAGGCGGAGTCCAGCCGCGCACGCAGGGCATTGACCCGGTCGCGCAATTCGATCAGCTCATTCAGATCGCCGCCCATCGCCTCGATGACGCAGGTGGAAATTTCCTGCGCCTCGGCCTGCAGGGCCTGCCCCTTGTCGGTCAGGGACACGATCAGGCTGCGCTCATCCTCGGGATTGCGGCGGCGGGTCAGGTAGCCTGCGCTTTCCATCCGCTTCAGCAGCGGCGTCAGCGTATTGGTTTCCAGATCCAGCCGCTTGCCCAGATCTCTGACCTTCTGTTCGTCCTGCTCCCACAGGGCCACCAGCACCAGATACTGCGGATAGGTCAGGCCCAAGGGCGCCAGCAGGGGACGGTACAGCCGCGTCAGCGCGTGGTTCGCCGAATAGAGCGAGAAGCACAGAAGATCGTCAATTTTCAGGGTCCGGTCCATGTCTTCATGATTTATGTCGCGCACGCTTTAATCGCAAGCGGTTGATTTTCGGCCCGAAGCCTCTATTTATATCGCACACGACATAATCGTACACGATTCAAAAAAAGGAGGCAACATGTCCATCACCCCGATCTACACCGCAGGCGCCACTGCAACCGGCGGCCGCGACGGCAAGGCCAGCATCCACGGCAGCGAGGTTCATTTCGACCTGGATCCGCCCCGCGAAATGGGCGGCGGCGGCAAAGGCAGCAACCCGGAACAGCTTTTCGCCGCCGGATATGCGGCCTGCTATATCGGTGCGATGAAATTCGCCACGACGCAGGACACATCCCTGGCCAAGGTGCCCGACGATGTCTCGGTCGATGCCGCGGTTGGTATCGGTCCGCGCGCCGAAGGCGGCTTTGGCCTCTCGGTGAACCTCAAGGTCTCCATGCCCGGTGTGGACAAAGCCGAGGCCCAGCGCATCGCCGATGCGGGCCACGCCATCTGCCCCTATTCCAACGCCACCCGCGGCAATATCGAAGTCACAACCGAGGTGGTTTGACCCGCCCGCCACCGGGCGCCCACTGCACCGCAGGAGCTGAAACAGAAAAAGCGCGGGCCAATCGGTCCGCGCTTTTGCATCTTAGCAACAGATCTGACGGATCAGCTGCGCACCAGCGCCTCATAGGCCTCGGCGATCTCGCGGGTCAGCGCGCCGACTTCGAACTTATAGGGGCCGATCTCGCCCACCGGGGTGACCTCGGCAGCGGTGCCGGTCAGCCAGCACTGTTCAAAGCCTTCCATTTCCTCAGGCATGATGTGGCGCTCATGCACGGTGATGCCACGGTCCTTCAGCATGCCGATCACGGTCTGACGGGTGAGACCGTTGAGGAAACAATCGGGCAGCGGCGTATGCACTTCGCCATCCTTCACGAAGAAGATATTGGCGCCGGTCGCCTCGGCCACGTAGCCGCGGTAATCCATGAACAGCGCATCCGAGCAGCCCTTGGCCTCGGCCTTGTGCTTGGAGATGGTGCAGATCATGTAGAGGCCGGCCGCCTTGGCGTGTACCGGGATGGTTTCCGGGCTCGGGCGTTTCCACTCTGCGATGTCCAGCTTGGCCCCCTGCATCTTGGCGTCGCCGTAGTAGGCGCCCCAGCCCCAGACGGCGACCGCCATCCGCACCGGGTTCTTGGCCGAGGCCACGCCCATGTCCTCACCGGCGCCGCGCCAGACCAGCGCCCGCACATAGGCATCGGTCAGACCCGAGGCCTTCAGGGTCTCTTCCTTGGCGGCTTCGATCTGATCCACGGTATAGGGCATCGGCATGTCCAGCGCCTCGGCCGAGGCAATCAGGCGCTCGGAGTGTTCGCGGCTCTTGAAGATCTTACCGTTATAGGCGCGCTCGCCCTCGAAAACGGAAGACGCATAATGCATCGCATGGGTCAGGATATGCACCTTGGCATCCCGCCATTCGACCATCTCCCCGTCCATCCAGATCAATCCGTCACGGTCATCATATCCGGCCATGCCGCACCTCCACTAAATCCATCGATGTTTTCATAAGTTGCGCTCGAAATGACCGGAGCGGACATATTGTTGCGCCAAAGCTGCGATTCGATACATCTTCACCCTTGGAATGTCAATAACGCTGACTTAAACTGCCTGTGAGAGCAGTGGAGGGGACAGCCATGCCGGAAGGGCGTTCAGGACAGGGTTTTGGCGGCGAAAGCCTGTTGTTTCTGACGGACGAACAGCTCCGCCAGGGGATCGAGGCGGTGTTCTTTGCCTACCGGGGTTTTACCGCAGATCCCGACCGGATCCTCGCCGAAATGGCCTATGGCCGGGCGCATCACCGAGCGATCCACTTTATCAACCGGGCGCCGGGCACAACGGTCAACAACCTGCTGACCATTCTGGGCGTCACCAAGCAATCGCTGAACCGGGTACTGCGCACCCTGATCGAAGACGGGCTGGTCGAAAGCAGGGTCGGCACCGCCGACAAGCGGGAACGGCATCTTTACCTCACCGAAAAGGGCGTGGCCCTGGAAACGGCACTGTCCGATGCCCAGCGCGCCCGCATGCGCAGCGCCTATAAAGAAGCCGGCCCCGAGGCGGTACAGGGCTTCAAGAAGGTGCTGGAGGCGATGATGGATGCGGATATGCGCCGGGTCTATGCCAAGCTGCGGGAAACCGGATCATGAGCACCAACGACGCACATCTGATGATCGTGGATGATGATGAGCGCATCCGCAGCCTGTTGAAGAAGTTCCTGATGCGGGCCGGGTTCCTTGTGACCGCCGCGCGCGATGGCGCCCATGCCCGGCGTCTGCTGGCCGGGCTCGATTTCGATCTGATCATCATGGATGTGATGATGCCGGGCGAGGATGGTGTCAGCCTGACCCGCGCTTTGCGCGAAACCATGACCACGCCAATCCTGCTGCTGACCGCCAAGGGCGAGACCGATGACCGTATCGCCGGGCTTGAGGCCGGGGCCGATGATTACCTCTCCAAACCGTTTGAGCCCAAGGAGCTGCTGCTGCGCGTCAACGCGATCCTGCGGCGGATGCCCGATACCGTGGCCGAGGACAGCATTCCCAAGGTTCTACACCTCGGCGCTATCCGCTATGACATCGAACGGGGCGAGATGTGGCAGGGGGACGATCTGATCCGCCTCACCGGCACCGAAAGCCAGTTGATGAAGATATTTTCCGCCCAGCCCGGAGAGCCGATCAGCCGGGCAAAACTGGTCGAGGATTTGGGCCGCGACCGGGGCCAGGCGCAAGAACGCGCCGTGGACGTGCAGATCACCCGCCTGCGCCGCAAGATCGAACCCAACCCGAAACAACCGCAATACCTGCAAACCGTCCGCGGTGCGGGCTATATGCTGGCGCCGGACTGAGCTCCCCGGCCCCGCCCCAGACCGGTAAAGCTGCCGCCTTTCCACGGCGCGTTTATGCCGCTCTCACACCTCGACTTTGACGTGCAGATATGATCTGAACGCCCTGCCCGTCTCCGCCCGGGCGCATGTGGAAGAACTGACAGAGGCAGCCAGATGACCGAGACCCAGACCCCCGTCGAAGAGATGAGCTTTGAACAGGCCATGCACGAGCTGGAACGCGTGGTGGATCAGCTGGAACGCGGCGATGTGGCGCTGGATGCCTCGATCGCGCTGTACGAACGCGGCGCGGCGCTGAAGAAACGCTGCGAGGACGAGCTGAAGCGCGCCGAGGAAAAGGTCGCCGCCATCACACTGGATGCAAGTGGCACCCCGACCGGCACCCAGCCGCTGGATGCGGGCTGAGGGCATGACCACGGAGATGCAGGCGGACACGCGCGCCTTTCAGGCGGCGCTGCTGGATGCCCAGACCCGGATCACCGCCCATATGGACATGCGGCTGAGCGGCACCGACCGGCTGCACGATGCCATGCGCTATGCCATGGTCGGCGGCAAGATGCTGCGCGGATTTCTGGTGCTGGAAAGCGCCCGCTTGCATGGTGTCGATGCAACCGCCGCGCTGGATGCGGCGCTGGCCATCGAATGCGTGCACGCCTATTCGCTCGTGCATGACGATCTGCCCTGCATGGACGATGACGACCTGCGCCGGGGCCAGCCGACCCTGCACCGCAAATGGGACGAGGCCACGGCGACGCTCGCCGGGGATGCCTTGCAGACATTCGCCTTTGAACTGTTAGCTGCCGATCACATCGGCCCGCAGGCGCTGGTGCTGATCCGGGCGCTGGCGCAATCGGCAGGCAAGGATGGCATGGTTTCGGGGCAGATGATGGACATCGCCGCGGAAACCGCAGGCACGCCGCTGACACTTGACGAAATCACCCGGCTGCAAGCCCGCAAGACCGGTTGCCTGATCGAATGGTCCGCCACCGCCGGTGCGGTTCTGGCCGGCGCGGATACCGGGCCTTTGCAGGCCTACGCCTCGGCGCTAGGGCTTGCTTTTCAGATCGCTGACGACATCTTGGATGTTGAAGGCGATGCCAGCAAGGTCGGTAAGGCCCTGCGCAAGGACGAAACCGCTGGCAAGGCCACCTTTGTCTCCCTGCTGGGGCTGGAACCGGCAAAAGCCCGCGCAGAAGAGCTGTGCGGCGCCGCCTGTGCCGCGCTTTCTCCCTATGGGGAAGAGGCTGCAATCTTGAAGGACGCCGCCCGCTTCGTTATTGCGCGCGATAGCTAACCTGCGCACCATTTGCTGCGCCACTCCCGAGGAGGAGCCATGTCTGAGAGGCCCCATACCCCGCTACTGGATCAGATTGCCCGCCCGGCGGATCTGAAAGGCCTCAGCGACCGCCAGCTGACGCAGGTCGCGGACGAGCTGCGCCAGGAGACCGTTTCGGCCGTTTCCGAAACCGGCGGCCACCTGGGCGCAGGCCTTGGCGTGGTGGAACTGACAGTGGCGCTGCACGCGGTGTTCGACACGCCGCGCGACAAGGTGATCTGGGATGTCTCCCACCAGTGCTATCCGCACAAGATCCTGACCGGGCGCCGCGACCGCATCCGCACCCTGCGCAAGAAAGACGGGCTGTCCGGTTTCACCAAACGCGTCGAATCTCCCTACGACCCCTTTGGTGCCGCCCATAGCTCCACCTCGATCAGCGCGGCGCTGGGGTTCGCTGTCGCCCGCGATCTGGGGGGCAACGTGCCCGAAGGGCTGGGTGATGCCATCGCGGTGATCGGCGATGGCGCCATGTCGGCTGGCATGGCCTTCGAGGCGATGAACAACGCCGGCCATCTGGGCAAGCGGCTGATCGTGATCCTCAACGACAATGAAATGTCGATTGCCCCGCCGGTGGGCGCGCTGTCGTCCTACCTGTCGCGCCTTTACGCCGAAGAACCCTTTCAGGAGCTGAAGGCCGTGGCCAAGGGCGCCGCCTCCTTGCTGCCGGAACCCTTCCGCGAAGGTGCCAAACGCGCCAAGGACATGCTGAAGGGCATGGCCGTCGGCGGCACCCTGTTTGAATCCTTAGGCTTTTCCTACCTCGGACCCATCGATGGGCACGACATGGACCAGCTTTTGCCGGTGCTGCGCACGGTCAAGGCGCGCGCCTCGGGACCGATCCTGATCCATGTGCTGACGAAAAAGGGCAAGGGATACGCCCCCGCCGAGCGCGCCGATGACAAAGGCCACGCCACGGCGACCTTTGACGTGATCACCGGCAAGCAGAACAAGCCGCCGTCGAACGCGCCGTCCTATACCTCGGTCTTTGGCGACGAGTTGGTGAAGCTGGCCGCGAAGGACGACAAGATCTGCGCAGTGACCGCTGCCATGCCCGATGGCACCGGCCTGGGGCTGATGGCCGAACGCTACCCCTCGCGTACCTTTGACGTCGGCATTGCAGAACAGCATGGCGTCACCTTTGCCGCCGCACTGGCTGCCGGGGGCATGAAGCCCTTCTGCGCGATGTATTCCACCTTCCTGCAACGTGGCTATGATCAGGTGGTGCACGATGTGGCAATCCAGCGCCTGCCGGTGCGTTTCGCCATCGACCGCGCTGGTCTGGTGGGCGCCGATGGCGCCACCCACGCAGGCAGCTTCGACATCGCCTATATGGCCAACCTGCCCGGCATGGTGGTGATGGCCGCCGCCGACGAGGCCGAACTGAAACACATGGTCGCCACCGCCGCCGCCCATGACGACGGCCCCATCGCCTTCCGCTATCCGCGCGGAGAGGGCGAAGGTGTCGATATGCCCGAAGAGGCCGAAGTTCTGGAGATCGGTAAGGGCCGGATGATCCAGACCGGCGCCCGCGTTGCGATCCTGTCTTTCGGTACCCGTCTGGGTGAGGTGAAAAAGGCGGCCGAGTCCCTGTCTGCCAAGGGGATCACGCCCACTATCGCGGATGCGCGGTTCGCCAAACCCTTGGACCGCGAGATGATCCTGCAGCTGGCCGAAGGTCACGAGGCGCTGATCACCATCGAGGAAGGCGCAGTGGGCGGTTTCGGCAGCCACGTTGCGCAGCTCCTCGCCGAGGAAGGCGTTTTCGATACCGGCCTGAAGTTCCGCTCGATGGTGTTGCCCGATACTTTCATAGATCAGGCCAGCCCCGCAGATATGTACGACGTGGCCGCCATGAACGCCCCGCAGATAGAAGCCAAGGTGCTGGAGGTTCTGGGTATCGCGACGATTGGGGAAAAGCGGGCCTGATAGCAGGCCAATAGGCCTGGGACTGCCAGGGGAGGCAGGCGCAGGCCGGGCCGCAAGCGCCCAGGCCGATTGGTCGTACTACAAGGCTGGCGGATCCGCCGGGGGCGTGTAGCTTTCCAGATCCTCAGCCAATTTCACCGCGCGCAGGCCTGTGCGGTAATCGGGATAGGCCAGCCTCACGCCCAGTTCTTCCTTGATGCGGGTATTCCGAACGCGCTTGTTCTCACCGTAGAAACTGCGCGCCATCGGGGTCATTCCGGCCTCCTCGAACGGCACTTCGGCAGGCACCGGCAGGCCCAGCAGCTCCGCGCCGTAACCAAGCACATCCTGCGGCGGAGCGGGTTCATCATCGCAGACATTGTAGATCGCACCTGGGTTGGGTCGGTCGATCGAGGCCTCCAGCACCGTCGCGATATCCTCCACGTGGATGCGGGAAAACACCTGTCCCGGCTTCACGATGCGCCGCGCCTTGCCCGCCATCAGCTTGGCAAAGGGGCCGCGACCGGGGCCATAGATGCCTGCCAGACGAAAGATATGCAGCGGCAGATCAGGGATCGCCTGCCATGCCGCCTCGGCCTGCGCGCGCCAGTTGCCGCGACGGCTGGAGGGGGCAACGGGCGTGTCCTCATCCACCCAGGCGCCGCCCTGATCGCCATAGACGGCGGTGGTGGAGAGATAACCGACCCAGTCGAATTGTCCGGACGCCGCGCGTGCCGCCAGTTCGTCCCGCAGCGCCTCCATCACCGGATCGCCGCCCTCATTCGGACCAACCGAGGAGAGTACATGGGTGACGCCATCGAGCGGAATCGATGCGCCGGGCCATTGCAGCAGCTCCACGCCCTCATCCGGCTGCGCCTCATCCAGATCCCGCGTGGTGCCGATCACCCGCCAGCCCCGCGCCAGCATTCGCCGCGCCAGTGCCCGGGCCGAGTAGCCATATCCGATACAGAGAAGTGTTTTTGTCATGCCCCAATAGATGCGTCGCAGAGAGCCGCCCGGCAAGGGCGGAAATACCCGCGATGACGCAAACGGGATGGACCGGGGCGAAAACGGCGCTAAACCGGGGGCAGCGAACGGAAAAGGATCAGGCGATGGCGCTGCTACTCGGTGTGGATACGGGCGGGACCTATACGGATGCGGTGCTGATCCGCGACGAGGAAGAGGTGATCGCATCGGCAAAATCTCTGACCACCCGCCACGATCTGGCCATTGGCGTCGGTGGTGCGGTACGGGCGGTGCTGGCGCAATCCGGCGTTGCGGCGCAGGATGTCTCGATGGCAGCACTGTCGACGACGCTCGCCACCAATGCGCTGGTCGAAGGGCAAGGCGGGCGGGTGGCACTGATCTATATCGGCTTTGCCCCCGAAGATCTGGAACGTCACGGGTTGCGCGATGCGCTGAAAGGCGATCCGGCGCTGGTGCTGGCGGGCGGTCATACTCATGCGGGCAGCGAGGCTGCGCCGTTGGATACAGACGCGCTAATGGCCTTTTTAGAGACTGAATCGTCGGGGGTGAGCGGCTATGCCGTTGCTGGTGTCTTTGCCACCCGTAACCCCGCGCATGAGCTGGAGGCCGCCCGGATCATCACCGAAGCAACCGGCGCGCCAGTCACCTGTTCGCACCAGCTATCGGCAAAACTCAACGGGCCGAAACGGGCGCTGACAGCGGTGCTGAACGCGCGGCTGATCGGGATGATCGACCGGCTGATCGGGCGGGCACAGCACACATTGGCGGACCTCGGGATCACGGCGCCGATGTTGGTCGTGCGCGGCGATGGCGCCCTGATGTCGGCAGAACAGGCGCGGGAACGCCCCATCGAAACCATCCTCAGCGGCCCGGCAGCCTCGATCGTTGGCGCCCGCTGGATGACCGGGGTCGACACCGCGCTGGTCAGCGATATCGGCGGCACCACCACCGACGTGGCGCTGATCCGGGGCGGAAAACCGGCCATAGATCCGGCCGGGGCGCGGGTCGGAGATTACCGAACCATGGTAGAGGCCGTCGCCATGCGCACCACCGGTCTGGGCGGCGACAGCCAGGTCCATATCCAAAGCGAAGGGTTGAACGGCGGGGTGACCCTGGGTCCGCGCCGGGTGGTCCCGGTCTCTCTGATCGCCCATCAGGCGCCGGAGGTGGTGCATGCGGCGCTGGACCGGCAGGTCAACGCAACGGTTGTCGGGGAACACGACGGCAGATTTGTCCGGGCGATCCCGGGTCAGCCGACAAGCGGCCTCGGTGAGCGGGAGGCGGCCCTGCTGGAGCGGATCGGCACCGACGTGCATCCCCTTGGCGCCGTGCTGCGCACCCGGATGGAGCAAGGCGCCCTGAACCGGTTGGTGGATCGCGGGTTGGTGCAGTTGGCCGACGCCACCCCGTCGGATGCCTCCCATGTACTGGGCCGCCTGAACGATTGGGACAGCGCAGCCGCGGAAAAGGCGCTGACCATCTTTGCCCGCCGCCGCATCGGCAGCGGCGACCCACTGGCCCCCGATGCCGAAACCCTGGCCCGTATGATCATCGACCAGCTGACAGAACAGACATCATTGGCTTTGTTAGAGACTGTTTTTGCCGAAGAAGGCGACACATTCGGACTGCCCGCGGATCAGCTGGCCCGCCATGTCCTACTGCGCAGGGGATTGGAAAATCACCGGGGCATGCTGTCGCTCAGCGCGGCACTGAACGTGGATGTGGTGGGGCTTGGGGCCTCGGCCCCCAGTTACTACCCGGCGGTGGGGGAGCGCCTGCATTGCCGGATGATCCTGCCCGAACATGCGGGCGTCGCCAATGCCATCGGCGCCGTCGTCGGTCGTGTCACCCTGCGTCGCAGCGGCACCGTGACTTCCCCTGCCGAGGGGAAATTCCGCGTGCATCTGGAGGATGGGCCGCAGGATTTCAGCGCCTCTGAGGACGCGCTGGCCTTGCTTGAAACCCATCTGAGCCAAGAGGCAGAGAAAGAGGCCCGCGCGGCAGGGGCCGAGGATATCCATGTGCATGTGGAACGGGACATCCGCACCGCCCAGGTCGAGGCGCGCGTGGTCTTCGTCGAAGCCTTCATCACCGCCGAGGCCAGCGGCCGTCCGCGTGTGGCACTGGGCTGATACCCAGAAATAAAGAACCCGCCCCTGCGGCAGCAAGGACGGGTTTAGCACCTTATATTCCGATGATATCAGGCTCTATTCCGCAGCATCGGCCCGTTTCGGCAGCACCCAGTCGGGGCGCGGGAAATGGCAGGTATAGCCATTCGGCAGACGCTCTAGATAGTCCTGGTGCTCAGGCTCTGCCTCCCAGAAATCACCGACGGGTTCCAGTTCGGTCACCACCTTGCCAGGCCAGATGCCCGAGGCATTCACATCGGCAATGGTATCTTCGGCCACGGCCTTTTGCGCCTCGTCCACATAGTAGATGGCTGAGCGGTAGCTCATCCCGATGTCATTGCCTTGCCGGTTGACCGTGGTCGGGTCGTGGATCTGAAAGAAGAATTCCAGCAGCTCCCGGTAAGAGGTCTTTTCCGGATCAAACAGGATCTCGATCCCTTCGGCGTGGGTTCCGTGATCGCGGTAGGTGGCGTTGGGGACATCGCCGCCGGTATAGCCGACGCGGGTCTTGATCACCCCGGGGCGTTTGCGGATCAGGTCCTGCATGCCCCAGAAACAACCGCCGGCCAGGACGGCACGTTCAGGATTGCTCATCTGTTATCCTCCACTTGGTCGATATAGTCGCCATAGCCTTCGGCCTCCATCTCGTCGAGAGGAACGAAGCGCAGTGACGCCGAGTTGATGCAATAGCGCAGGCCACCCCGGTCCAGCGGGCCATCCGGGAACACGTGGCCCAGATGGCTGTCGCCATGAGCCGAGCGGACCTCGGTACGGATCATGCCCAGCGAGCGGTCTTCCAGCTCGGCCACATGCGCCGGTTCGATGGGCTTGGTGAAACTGGGCCAGCCGCAGCCGGATTCATATTTGTCGGACGAGGCAAACAGCGGCTCCCCCGAGACGATATCCACATAGATGCCTGGCGCCTTGTTGTGCAGCAGCTTGCCCGTGCCGGGGCGCTCGGTGCCGGATTTCTGCGTGACATAGTATTCTTCGTCTGACAGGGCGGCAATGGCATCTGGATCTTTGGTGTATCGCGTCATGTCGGGTCTCCGGCAAATCGTGGTGAGTCAGTACATGGGCCGCTGCGACGAAAATGCAAAGCGATTATTGCCCATCTCGCGGTCTTGTGCGGCAGCGGGGCATCCCGGAATGATCCAAACCGGTGCCCGATCCGTAGCCCTGATAACAACGGTGGAGAGTAAAATGGTTCGAATGTGGGTATTGGCGGCGCTGTTAATGGTGGGGCAGATGGTGCAGGCGGCACCAGTCGGGGGCGTCTTTGCCTCCATCGATGGCGGTAAAATCGAGATATCATCCTTCCGGGGGCAGCCGGTTCTGGTGGTGAACACCGCCTCGCGCTGCGGCTTCACCAAGCAATACGACGGGCTGCAAACGCTCTATGACCGATACAAGGACCGCGGCCTAGTGGTGCTGGCCGTGCCGTCGAATGATTTCAAACAGGAATTGTCCAGCGCCGAAGAGGTCAAGGAATTCTGCGCCCTGAACTATGATCTGACCCTGCCGATGACCGATATCACCCCGGTGCGGGGCGATGGGGCGCATCCGTTCTTCCGGGCGGTGCGGGCGGAAACCGGATTTGAGCCGGGCTGGAACTTCAACAAGATCCTGATCGCCGCCGATGGCACGGTTGCGGGCACCTGGGGTTCCATCACGCGGCCTCTGTCGGGGCAGATCACCGGCGCCGTCGAAGCCAACCTGCGGCGATAACAGAAATCTATTCTGCGGGTTTCGCTGCGACTTTGGCCGCTCTGCCCGGCTGACGGGACAATTGCACCGCCAGAATACCGCCGGTGACAATCAGCACCCCGACAATATCCAGCGGCCCCAGTTTTTCACCCAAAAGAAGGCTGGCGATCGCCACCCCGAAGACCGGGTTCAGAAAGTGGAAGGTGGCCGCCCGCACCGCGCCAATGCGGTTCAGCAGCAGCACCCAGATAAAGGTCGCGGCAAGCCCCGGCACCAGCGTTGTATAGGCAAAGGCCAGTGCCAGCGGCAGGGTCGGATTTACAAAGATATCCTCGAACAGCGGCGCCGCGATGAACAGGCAGGCCGATCCGATCAGCATCTGCAACCCGACTACCATCATGAAATTGCCGCCCGATGTGGCCCCGCGCAGGGCCAGGGTTGCCAGGGTCAGGGCCAGAACGCCGACACCGCAAAGCGCCATGCCGAACAGATCGACCCCGGCGCTGATCCGGGTGCCCATGATCAGGGCAACGCCGACAACACCGGCCAGAAGGCCGACAATGCCCAGGGGTTTCAGACGTTCCCGGAACACCAACCAGGAGGCCAGTGCTACCAGCAGCGGCATGGTCGAGGCGATGATCGCCGCCAGCGACGCTTCGATCGTCTGCATGGCGACAAAGTTCAGCCCCAGATACAGCGCATTCTGACAAATCCCGAAAATGATGGTCGCGCGCCACTGACCACGGGTCAGCCGCCACGTCTGTCCCATAGCCAGCGCGATAGAAATTCCGATCAGGCCCGAGATGAGGAACCGCACCGCCAGAGAAAACAGGGGTGAAGCATCCACGACGATGATCCGCGCCGAGGTGAAAGCCGAGGACCACATCAGGGCAAAGGTCAGCCCCATGGCGATTGCACGAATATCCAAAGCTGATCCTCCCCTGAATTGCCCGGACAGTCCCGCAAATGGCGCCGGGGCGCAAGGCCCGCTCACATCAGAGTGAGACATCCCGGTTCCTTGCGCCCAAAAAGAAAGGGCCGCCCGAGGGCGACCCAAATTCCTGTCAGATCCAAAGGATCCGGTCCGAGACTTATGCGTCTTCGTTGACGCTGTCTTTCAGAGCCTTGGCGATGGTCATTTTGACAACCTTGTCGGCTTCTTTCATGAACTTTTCGCCAGTGGCAGGGTTGCGCACTTCGCGCTCGGGGCGCTCGCGGCAATAGATCTTTCCGACACCGGGCAGGGTCACGGCGCCGCCGTTGGAAACTTCACGCGTGATCAGCGCGCAGACGGCGTCCAGAGCGGCACCAGCTGCTTTCTTATCGCTGCCCATTTCCTCAGCCAGCGCTGCGACAAGCTGGGTTTTGGTCATCGGTTTGGACATTCTTAGCTCTCCTTAAAACTGCCCGAACTGTGGGGCCTCATTGCGTGACATTATCGTTATGTTGTGCGGTAACACAACGCGTAGCGATAGCAAAGATCGTGAAAACAAGCGAATTTCCGCAGAAATTTGGGGAAAACTAGCCTCAGAGGAAGGCCGTTTCATCAAAAGAGCGCAGTTTTCGGCTGTGAAGCCGCTCCAATGGCATGCCGCGCAGCTGCTCCATTGCCCGAATTCCGATCTGCAAATGGCGCGCAACCTGGGTCTGATAGAAGTCCGACGCCATGCCGGGCAGCTTCAGCTCGCCATGCAGCGGCTTATCCGAGACACAGAGCAATGTGCCATAGGGAACCCGGAAGCGATAGCCATTTGCGGCGATTGTCGCGCTTTCCATATCCAGCGCGATGGCGCGCGACTGGCTGAGCCGCTGCACCGGGCCGGACTGGTCGCGCAGTTCCCAGTTGCGATTGTCGATGGTGGCGACGGTGCCGGTGCGCATGATCCGCTTCAGATCGTAGCCTTCGAACTCGGTCACCTCGGCCACGGCCTGTTCCAGTGCGATCTGGATTTCCGCCAGCGCCGGGATCGGGGTCCAGACAGGCAGGTCATCATCCAGCACGTGATCCTCACGCAGATACGCATGGGCCAGAACGAAATCGCCCAGCGCCTGCGTGTTCCTGAGCCCCGCACAATGGCCCACCATTAGCCAGGCATGCGGCCTCAGCACCGCGATATGATCGGTGGCGGTTTTGGCATTGGACGGGCCAACGCCGATATTAACCAGCGTGATGCCGCTGCCATCCGCCCGTTTCAGATGGTAGGTCGGCATCTGCGGCAGTTTGGCGATGGCTGGAATGTCGGCATCTGCATCGGTGATCTCATGATCGCCGGTACTGACAAAACTGCTGTAGCCCGAGGCCGGATCGCCCAGCTGCGCGCGCGCATAGGCTTCGAACTCGGCGACGTAGAACTGGTAGTTGGTGAACAACACGTGGTTCTGGAAATGGGACGGATCGGTTGCCGTGTAATGGGCCAGCCGCGCCAGCGAATAATCGACACGCTGCGCAGTGAACAGCGACAGGGGGCCGCTGCCATTGGCGGGCTGATGAGTGCCGTTGACGATGTCATCATTCGTCGTGGACAGATCCGGCACGTCAAACACATCGCGCAGGGTAAACCCGGCGGCGCCGTCCTGTGGCACCGTCAGATCCTGACGCGAGGCCACGGCGAAATGCACCGGGATCGGCGTTTCCGAAGCACCGATGACCACTGGCTGTCCGTGGTTCTTGATCAACAGGCCGATCTGCTGGATCAGGTAATTGCGGAACAGGTCCGGGCGCGTCACCGTGGTGGCATAGGTTCCCGGCATCGACACATGGCCAAAGCTGAGCCGCGAATCCACCTGCGCAAAGGAAGAGGTGGTAAAACGGATTTCAGGATAGAAGGCGCGGATACGCTGATCCTGCGGCGCATTTCCAGACATCACCGCCATGAAAGCGTTGCAGAGGAACTCCGTGGACTGCCGGTAAAGCAGCTCCAGCCGCTCCACAGCCTCGGCGGCGTCGGTGAATGTCTCGGGGGCTGGGTGTTTAGGCAAGCGGATGGTGGTCATGAAATCGGCTCTAACACGGGGATTTTCTTGAATGTGCGCACATCCACCAGCCCCAGATCTGAAATCCGCAGCTCTGGAATTACCACCAGCGCCAATAGCGAATGCTGCATATAGGCGTTGTTCAGCTTGCAGCCACAGGCCTCCATCGCCTCGACCATCTTTTGCGCCTTGGCGGCAACCTCGGTCGCGGGGCTGCTGGACATCAGGCCCGCGATGGGCAATTCGACCAGCGCCAGCTCCTCTCCGTCGCGGAACAGGGTGATACCGCCGCCAACCTCGGCCAAGCGATTTGCGGCCAGCGACATCTGCTCCCGGTCGGTGCCCACCACGATCATGTGGTGGCTGTCATGCGCCACGGTCGAAGCCATCGCCATGGCCCCCTGATAACCAAAGCCCGAGACGAAGGCATTGGTGACGCCGCCGGTGGCCTGATGGCGTTCGACCAACGCGATCTGGCAGACCTCGCCGGTGCCTTCGACCAACCCGTCAACCACTGGCAATTCCGCCTTCAGCGCCTTGGTCGGGGCCTGGTTCTCTACCACGCCGATCACATTGGCGGTAACCGAGTTCGCCCCCTCCGGCGCCTTCAGTTCAAAATCACCCGCCGACAGCGCGTGGCCCAGATGCACGGTACCCGTGGCGCTCTCTGGCCAGTCATAGTGCGGGCATTCAACAGTAATAGAGCCGTTTTCTGCCACGATCTGCCCGCGCGCGATCACCAGTTCGATGGGCAATTCGCGCAGGTCCGAGGTCAGGATCACATCCGCGCGCCGCCCAGGGGTGATTGAGCCAAGCTCGCGCTCCAGCCCAAAGTGCGTCGCCGTGTTGATGGTTGCCATCTGCACAGCAATCACCGGATCGCAGCCGCAGGCGATGGCGTGGCGCACCACCCGGTTCATATGGCCATCGTGCACCAGCGTGCCGGAATGGCAGTCATCGGTGCAAAGGATGAAGTTGCGCGGGTCGAGGCCCTTTTCCGTCACAGCGGTGATCTGGCTTTCGACGTCATACCAGGCCGAGCCCAGCCGCATCATTGACCGCATACCCTGACGGACCCGGGCGATAGCGTCCGCTTCGCAGGTGCCTTCATGATCATCCGCCGGGCCACCGGCCACATAGGCCGCGAAATCCGGTCCCAGGTCGGGAGAGGCATAATGCCCGCCTACTGTTTTACCTGCCCGTTGGGTGGCGGCGATTTCCGCCAGCATCTTGGGATCGGCGTTGGCGACGCCGGGGAAGTTCATCATCTCACCCAGACCGATGATGCCGGGCCATGTCATCGCCTCGGCCACGTCTTCGGCGGTGATCTCATATCCAGTGGTTTCCAGCCCCGGCGCCGAAGGCGCGCAGCTGGGCATCTGGGTGAAGATATTGACCGGCTGCATCAGCGCCTCGTCATACATCATACGCACGCCATCAAGGCCCAGAACATTGGCGATCTCATGCGGGTCGGTGAACATCGAGGTGGTGCCATGCGGGATCACCGCGCGGGCAAATTCCGCCGGGGTCAACATGCCGGATTCGATATGCATATGGGCATCGCACAGGCCGGGAATCATATAGCGGCCGTTGGCCTCGATCACCTCTGTCTCCGGTCCGGTGCAGTAAGAGGCGTCCGGCCCCACATAGGCGATGCGCCCTGCGACGATGGCGATGTCGTGCCCGTCCAGCACTTCACGGGTGTGGACATTCACCCATCTGCCCTGACGGATCACCGTATCTGCGGGCGCGCGGCCTGCGGCGACTTCGATCAGTTTCGGGGCGGAATCGGGCCAGCTGGGAAATGCGGTCTGTGTCATGCGCCAATTGTTCTGATTGCGCTCACAAGTGCAAGGGCCGAAGGCATCCTGTCATCAAAGGATCACCTTCTGCACAAAGCGAAAAATCCCCCTTGCCACTTCCCTGTCGGCGGAGGAGGCTGGGGCAGGATGATCAATGAGCCCTGAAACAGGCTCTAACTTGGATATATGAAGAGGTTCCCATGACCGTCACGGATCTGCGCCCCGATGTCGACCGGCAGAATATAGAACACTGGCAGGAGCGGGTGGACCTTGCAGCGACCTTCCGCTGGACCGAGCGGCTCAATATGCACGAAGGGGTGGCGAACCATTTCAGCCTCGCGGTGAACCCCGAAGGCACGCGGTTCCTGATGAATGCCAACCAGATGCATTTCACCCGCATCACCGCCTCGAACCTGTTGCTGCTGGATGCGGATGATCCGGCCACGATGAACCGGCCCGATGCCCCCGATCCCACCGCCTGGGGGCTGCATGGCTCGATCCACCGCCTGTGCCCGCACGCGCGCTGCGTGATGCATGTGCATTCGATCTTTGCCACGGTTCTGGCCTCTCTCGCCGACAGCAACCTGCCTGCCATCGACCAGAATACCGCGACCTTCTACGACCGTTACGTGATCGACGATGGCTATGGCGGTCTTGCCTTCGAGGATGAAGGCGCCCGCTGCGCCGCCATGCTCACCGATCCCAAGAAGAAGGTGATGATCATGGGCAACCATGGGGTTCTGGTGATCGGCGACACGCCCGGCGATACCTTCAACCGGCTCTACTATTTCGAACGCGCGGCCGAGACCTATATCCGCGCCCTGCAGACCGGCCAGCCGCTGCGCTATCTGTCGGACGAAGTCGCCGAAAAGACCGCTGCCGAGCTGGACGCCTATCCCGGTCAGGCCGAAGCGCACATGCGCGAGATCAAGGCGGTACTGGACAGCGAGGGGTCAACTTACGCAAGCTGAGGCGGGGCCTGTCCCCGCATGAGTTGTTGATGAGGGCTGCCCGATGCATGCGATTGCCGATACCACCCGTCTGACGGCAGAGGGCGTGATCACCGCCGATCAGGCCCGCATCATCGAAAGCCGCGCCCGCGAAGCGATGATCACCCTCGGGGTCAACGTGATCCTGTGCCTTGGGATCCTCGCGGCGACGGGCGGCTTCATCTTCTGGCTGGCCGACCCGCTGCCGGTGGCGATTGCGGGCCTGTTGATGACCCTCACCGGGCTGGCGATCCTGGCCCGGGGGGGCGAGATGTTCCACATGTTCGGCAATGCTGCCACGCTGATCGGCGCAGGCATGCTGATCGGTGGCGCCACGCTGGAACTGATGGACAATTACGAAGAGATCGCGGGCTGGGTCCTGTGGCCTGTGGGTGGTTTGCTGCTGGCAGTTCTTTCCCTGCGGTACTGGCGCGGCGGGCTATCGTCGCATTTCGTGCTAGGGGCACTGATCCTGATGGCGCTGGCCGTCCATATCATCGGGATCGAAGCGCTGAGCAGGCAGCACGATATCGGTTCTCCGCTGCGTAACTTTGAAATGCTGTATTATGCGGCGCTGCTGGCGGGGATCGGCGCGCTGATCGACGTGCGGCTGGTCACCGCCTTTGCTCTGGCGCCTTTTGCTCAGGCGCTGGAAACGGGCAGCGCCTATTTCCACGCCGCCTACGTGTTCTATTCCCCGGAACCTACCCTATCGATTCTGCAGATGTCTGCGCTGATCGCCCTGTGCCTGTGGCTCGCCCGCAGCCAGCCGGAACGCATTGCGCGGCATCTGCGCATTCTTGTCATGCTGGCCTTTGTGGTGGCCAACCTCTGTGCGCTGGTCGGTTCGCTCTGGGGGGATTTCGTGGGCGAAACCATCTGGGGGCCGGGACGCTATTACGGCAGCGTCCATCAGGACTGGGACAGCTTCAATGCGGCGCGCACCGCGTTCCGGGACACTGCGCTGGAGCTGTCGGCCAATCTCTATTCCATCCTCTGGGCACTGGCGCTGGCGGGCATGGTGGTCTGGGCGGCGATGCGCAATGAACGCGGTCTGTTCAATGCGTCGCTGACCTTTGGCGGCATCCACGCCTATACCCAGCTGTTCGAGAGCTTTGCCGATGAACCGCTGGCCTATGTGATCGGCGGGCTGGCGGCGGTTCCGCTGGCCTGGGGGATCTGGCGGCTAAACCTGTGGATCACTGCCCGGCAGGCTGCCCCCTAACCCCTACCCCCGGCGCATCTGGCGCGGGGTACTGCCGAACTCCTGCCGGAAGGCACGTGTCATGGCGCTGGGATCCTCATAGCCGCAGCGCAGGGAAATCTCGGCCACGCTGAGCGTGGTTTCCAGCACCAGTTTGCGCGCCTGTATCAGCCGCAGCCTGCGATAGACCGCTTGCGGCGGCGCGCCCAGTTCCGCCTTCATCCGCGCCTCCAGATCCTTTTGACTGCGGCCCACCCGGCGGGCGACCTCTCCGATGGGCAACGGCATCTCCAGATTCGCCTGCATCAAGTCGATGGCCCGCACCAACGACCGGCTGCGGGCCAGTGGGATGACCTGACCGCCAGTGGCCTCCGGGCTCATGAACAGCGCCGCAAGCTCCAGCCGCAGCGCTTGGCCGTGGCGTTCCGCGATCAGATCCAGCATCAGCTCGAAGGCAGCCAGCGCGCCGGAACAGGTGACCCGATCCCCGTCCCGCACATAACGCAGCCGCTGCGCATCGACCGAGGGGAAGGCCTCGGTGAAACCCTGCAACTCTTCCCAGTGGATGGTGGCCCGGTGCCCGTCCAGAAGACCCGCAGAGGCCAGCAGCCAGGCCCCGGCATCAAACCCCGCCATCACCGCGTAGCGCCGCGCCGCCGCCCGCAGCCCGCGCAGCGCCTTATCGGTGGCCAATGGCCTGTAGTGATAGCTGGGCATGGCGATCAGCATGTCGCCGCCGTATTCAGCGAGCCGCCCGTGCGCGTTGACCTCCATCCCCGCCGAAGACACCGCCGTGCCGCCCTCCAGCGTCAAAAAGCGCCAATCGTAGATCTGCCGCCCGGCCAGCGTATTGGCCGCGCGCATGGGCTCGACTGTATTGGCCAAACAGTGACCCGAGAAATCATCAAACAGCAGCACATCCACCTGCTGCGGTGCGGCGCGATCTTTCACCCAACTTTGCATGATTTTCTCCATTTGCGCATGAAACCTACCTATACTCCGCGTAGTCTCCCGGACAAGCGAACAAGAAGGATTCCGCAGATGCAGTTTGGGATGACCGAAGAACAGTCGATGATCGTCGACACCACCCGCGCCTTTGTCGAAAAAGAGCTGTACCCGCATGAGCTTGAGGTGGAGCGCAGCGGTCATCTGCCGATGGAGCTGATCAAGGAGCTGCAGGCCAAGGCGATGGAAGCGGGTCTTTATGCCGCCAACATGCCCGAAGAGGTGGGTGGCGCCGGGCTCGATACGCTCAGCTGGCTGATGTACGAAAAGGAACTGGGTCGCGCCAACTACGCGCTGCACTGGACCTGCGTTGCGCGCCCGTCGAACATCCTGCTGGCCGGCACGGATGAGCAGAAGGAAAAGTACCTCTACCCCTGCATGAAGGGTGAAAAATGGGATTGCCTGGCAATGACAGAGCCGGGCGCCGGGTCCGATCTGCGCGGCATGACCGCCACGGCGCGGGCAGATGGCGATGATTACATCCTTAACGGCACCAAGCATTTCATCAGCCACGCCGATATTGCCGATTTCGCCATCGTCTTCATGGCCACGGGCGAAGAGGATACCCCGCGCGGGCCGAAGAAGAAGATCACCGCCTTTTTCGTCGACAAGGGCACGCCGGGCTTCAGCGTGCGCGACGGCTACCGCAATGTCAGCCACCGCGGCTATACCAACGCGGTGCTGGAATTCGACGATTGCCGCCTGCCGAAATCCGCCATCCTGGGCGAGGTGGACAAGGGTTTCGAGGTCGCCAACACTTGGCTGGGTGCAACGCGACTTCAGGTTGCTGCCACCTGCCTGGGCCGCGCTGAACGCGCCTTGCAGCACGCGGTGGAATACTCCGCGGAGCGCAAGCAATTCGGCCAGCAGATCGGGAAATTCCAGGGCGTGTCCTTCAAACTGGCGGATATGGCGACCGAGCTGAAGGCAGCAAACCTTCTGACCTGGGAAGCAGGCTGGAAATTCGATCAGGGCAGCGTCACCGAAAGCGACATGTCCATGGCGAAACTGAAAGCGACTGAAATGCTGGCCATGGTCGCGGATGAGGCGATCCAGATTCACGGCGGCATGGGCCTGATGGACGAGCTGCCGCTTGAGCGTATCTGGCGCGATGCCCGGGTTGAACGGATCTGGGAAGGCACCAGCGAAATCCAGCGCCACATCATCAGCCGGGAGTTGCTGCGTCCTCTGGGCGGGTAACCCCCGGTCGTGAAGACCATATTTCCCTGCTACCGGCCGTTTTTCACTCATTGGATGAGCACCGGATTTGGGTCAGATTTCGCGACCTGTTTACGGTACGCCTCTGTCGCAGACCTGATACCGTCGGGTTCCTGTGCAACCAAAGTGCAGCGATCTCCCGGGAAAAAAGGCAGTTCAAAAACGACAACCCCCCGGACCCAAAAGGAACCGGGGGGCGTTCTGAAATCGCGGTCTAAAGCATCCCTACTCAATCCGCACAACCATAAAGGGATCATTTCGTTAATGAAACGTTATCAGCGCGGCTATAAATCCGCCCTTGGCCCAAATTTTTTCAGTTTGCATGGAGTTTCAGCATGACTCCGCGCCTGTCACGACTGTTGCGGCCCGAAACAATCGCCGTCATTGGCGGCGGCGACTGGTGTCGGCTGGTGGTTGAGCAATGCCGGTCGATGGGATTCGCTGGCCGGATCTGGCCGGTTCACCCCAAGGCCGAAGAGATCGCAGGTCTGCCCGCCTATGCCTCCGTTGCGGATTTGCCCGCTGCACCGGACGCCAGTTTCATCGGTGTGAACCGCTTTTCCACTGTGGATATCGTCGCCGACCTTGCCGCCCGGAATGCCGGCGGCGCGGTCTGTTTCGCCTCCGGGTTCCTCGAGGCTCAGGCCGAGGATGCCGAAGGCGCCGACCTGCAGGCCCGGCTGCTGGAGGCCGCGGCCGAGATGCCGATCCTTGGCCCGAACTGCTATGGGTTCATCAACTATCTGGATGGCGCGCTTTTGTGGCCGGACCAGCATGGCGGGCAACCGGTTGATAGCGGCGTGGCCATCGTTACCCAAAGTTCGAACATCGCCATCAACCTCACCATGCAGCAGCGCGGTCTGCCCCTTGCATATGTGGTGACAGCGGGCAATCAGGCGCAATCCGGCATCGCCGACATTGGCGCCGCCCTGCTGGAAGACGACCGGGTGACGGCCCTTGGTCTGCATATCGAAGGCTTTGGCGATCTGCGGGCCTTCGAGGCCCTCGCCCAACGTGCCCGGGAGCTGGGCAAACCCATTGTTGCCCTCAAGGTTGGAAAATCAGCCGAGGCCCAGGCAGCGACCGTCTCCCATACCGCATCGGTCGCCGGGGGGGATGCAGGGGCTGCGGCGCTGCTCGCCCGCCTTGGCATTGCGCGACTCGATGATCTCTCTTCTTTCCTTGAGACGCTGAAACTGCTGCACGTCACCGGGCCTCTCGCCTCAAACCGGATCGCCTCGATCAGCTGTTCTGGCGGCGAGGCCAGTCTGGCGGCGGATACGGCCGATGACCTTGATGTGGTCTTTCCGCCGCTGAACGAGCGCCAGACGACCAACCTGCGCGCGGCGCTGGGACCGATGGTGGCACTGGCCAACCCGCTGGATTACCACACCTATATCTGGCGCGACGTCGATGCGATGACCCGCGCCTTTTCCGCGATGATGGACCCATCGCTGGCGATAACCCTACTGATCGTCGATTTCCCGCGTCCCGATCGCTGCTCGGCCGCGGAC
The DNA here is from genome assembly GCF_041008815.1 of Pseudophaeobacter sp. A-200-2. Taxonomy (NCBI): domain Bacteria; kingdom Pseudomonadati; phylum Pseudomonadota; class Alphaproteobacteria; order Rhodobacterales; family Roseobacteraceae; genus Pseudophaeobacter; species Pseudophaeobacter sp. A-200-2. Next base: position 248,516 of record NZ_JAXGFU010000005.1, read on the forward strand.
TGGGACTGCGCGATTGAGGCCGCGATTGGCGCCCGCCAGCAGACCGGCGCCAATGTGGGGATGGTAGCCTCCCTGCCCGAACTGCTGCCCGAAGAAGTCGCGGCGCAGCTGATGGCGGCAGGCGTGGTGCCCTTCTGCGGATTGCGCGAAGCGATCATCGCCTGCGAAGCTGCCGCAGGATCCCGCCTGCCCGCTGCCGAGCCGCTGTTGCTGCCCACGCCGACGGTGGATCCCGATCTGATCCCCGAGGCCGAAGCCAAGCGGCGCCTTGCGGATTACGGACTGCGTATCCCGAAATCCCATCGCGCAAAAACACCGGGCGCGGCGCGCGCCAGCGCAGCCGACATTGGTTACCCGGTAGCGCTCAAAGGTGAAGGCGTTGCCCACAAGACCGAGGCGGGCGCCGTGGTTCTGAACCTGATGTCCGGCGGCGCCGTAAGCGCGGCCGCAGAGCAGATGCCTGCCTCCTCCTTCCTGGTCGAAGAAATGATCACGGATGCGGTGGCCGAACTGCTGATCGGCGTGGTGAAGGATCCAGCACATGGCTTTGTCCTGACCCTGGCCGCCGGTGGCACCCTGACCGAATTGATGCAGGACAGCGTCTCACTTCTGCTGCCCGCCAGCGACACTGCCATCGAGGCTGCGCTCAGCTCCCTGCGGATCGCCCGGGTGCTCGACGGCTACCGAGGCAGACCCGCCGCCGACCGCTCGGCCATCCTGCGCGCCGTTCGCGCGGTCGGCTCTTATGTGCTGGACCACGCCGAAGGACTGGAAGAGATTGAGATCAACCCGCTGATTTGTACCGCCGATGATGCCATCGCGGCGGATGCGCTGATGCGCAGAAAGGACTGGATGAGATGACCGACACAGATACCGCACAGAGCCCCGTCAAAACCCGCCGCGAAGGCGCCATCCTTGAGGTGACACTGGACCGACCAAAGGCCAACGCCATCGACCTGAAGACCAGCGTTGTCATGGGCGAGGTGTTCCGCGAATTCCGCGATGATCCCGAATTGCGCGTCGCCATCGTGACAGGTGGCGGTGACAAGTTCTTCTGCCCCGGCTGGGACCTGAAGGCTGCCGCGGATGGTGATGCCGTCGATGGCAATTACGGCGTTGGCGGCTTCGGCGGCCTGCAGGAAATGCGCGAGATGAACAAGCCGGTGATCGCAGCCGTGAACGGCATTGCCTGCGGCGGCGGGCTGGAACTGGCGCTGTCGGCAGACATGATCCTTGCTGCCGATCACGCCACCTTTGCCCTGCCGGAAATCCGCTCGGGAACAGTGGCCGATGCGGCCTCGATCAAACTGCCCAAACGCATCCCCTATCACATCGCCATGGAGCTTTTGCTCACCGGGCGCTGGTTCGACGCGGAAGAGGCGAACCGTTGGGGTCTGGTGAATGAAATCGTCGCCGCCGATCAGTTGATGGACCGCGCCTGGGAGCTGGCCCGGCTGCTCGCCTCGGGACCGCCGCTGGTCTATGCGGCGATCAAGGAAATCGTGCGCGATGCCGAAGATTCCAAGTTCCAGGACGCGATGAACCGGATCACCCAGCGGCAATTGCGCTCGGTCGATGTGCTCTATGACAGCGAAGACCAGATGGAAGGCGCCCGCGCCTTTGCCGAAAAACGCGATCCGGTCTGGAAAGGCCGCTAAAGCTTTTCAGGCCTAGCCTGAAACGATCGATCGCCTGAGACACGTCGCTAAGCGTCTGCCCGAGCGGGCGGACGCGTGCCTGCCGCTGGCGCGACAGGCGTGAAAAGCTTTAAGTGTCTTTGATGCGCTCCACCGCCCAGCGCGCGGCATCGGCAACCACGGGATCCGGATCCTCGGTCAGCCGCGCCGCCACCGGGCCAAGGGCGGGGTCGCCCGAATTGCCGATGGCATATAGAACATTGCGCACAAACCGATCCCGCCCGATCCGCTTGATCGGCGAGCCCGAGAACATCGCCCGGAACGCCGTATCGTCCAGCGCCGCCAGATCAGCCAGACGCGGCGCACTGAGCCCTTCGCGGGCGGCATAACGCATGTCGCTGGCTGCAACCGCGAATTTATTCCACGGACAGGCGGCGAGACAATCGTCACAGCCATAGATCCGGTTGCCCATCTTGCCGCGCAGCTCTTCGTCGATCGGGCCTTTGTACTCGATCGTCAGATAGGAAATGCAGCGCCGCGCATCCAATTGGTAGGGTGCGGGAAAGGCATCTGTCGGACAGGCCGCAAGACAGGATCGGCAAGACCCGCAATGATCCCGCTCTGGCGCATCGACCGGCAGCTCCAGCGTGGTGAAAACAGAGCCTATGAAGGCCCAGTTGCCCCAGTCCCGGCTGACCAGATTGGTATGTTTACCTTGCCAGCCCAGCCCGGCCGCCTGCCCCAGCGGCTTTTCCGGCACCGGCGCAGTATCGACAAAAACCTTCACCTCGGCAGGATTGCCCGCCTTCTCCGCCTCGGCAATCAGCCAGCGGGCCAGACGTTTCAGGCGTTTCTTGACCAGATCATGGTAATCCTTGCCGCGCGCATAGACCGAGACCGCGCCCCGGTCAGGCTGGCCCACAACCGCCATTGGGTCTTCGTCGGGGGTATAGCTTTCGGCGAGCATGATCACCGATTTCGCCTCGGGCCACAGCTGCGCCGGGTCACCGCGCCAATGGCTACGCTCCGCCATCCAGCCCATCTGCCCGTGATACCCCGCCTCCAGAAAGGCCTGCAGCCGCGCTGGCACCTCGGGCACATCCCCCGGGCGGCAGATCCGGCAGGCGACGAACCCTTCGTCCAGCGCCTGGCGGATCAGCTTTTCCTTCAGGGCAGCGCTCATGCCAACACCGGCAGGCGCAGATCAAAAATCGAGGTCGGCATAATGCGGCGGCGGCCGGAAGCCGGGGATCTGATCAGCCAGGATCGACCGGAATGCCGGGCGCGACTTGATCTTGGCATACCAATCCTTCACGGCGGCAGAGCGGTTCCAATCCACATCGGAGATATAATCGAGCGATGACAGATGCGCGGCGGCGGCAAAATCCGCCAGCGTCATACTGTCCCCCGCCAGCCAGCGCCGGTGATCCAGCAGCCAGGCCATGTAATCCAGATGATATTTTATCGCCCGGGCGCCGGCCTTGACGTTGCGACTGTCCGGATAGCCTTCGCCGGTGACCTTCTTGTTGACCCGCTCATACAGCAGTTTCGAGGTCACCTCGTGGTGGAACTTGTCATCGAACCAGCTGACCAGACGGCGCACCTCATAGCGGCCATCGGGATCGGATGGCATCAGCGACGGCTCGGGGCGGCTTTCTTCCAGATACTCGCAGATCGCCGCGCTTTCCGACATCATCTTGCCATCAAGACGCACCACCGGAACCTTGGCCGCCGGGTTGCGCCGCAGGAAATCGGGATCTTTCTCCCAATAGCGTTCTTCGACCAGTTCGACCTCGATCTTCTTTTCCGCCAGCGACAAGCGGACCTTGCGACAAAACGGTGAGAGCGGGACATGATACAGGCGTGCCATTGGCGGGTGGAGTCTCCTGAAGCGTGCGGGATAGAACCAGCAATGCCCGCTTGTGGCAAAAGTTTCAATCCTCGAAACAGGCTGATCTTCCATCTGCGCGGATGGTGGCCGCCCCATCCCGGATCTGCGCCGCCCGCTGACGGACGAATTTCGACGGCCGCGACGCCGATCTGCCCTTGGGATCCGGCAGCACCGCCGCGATCAGGGCCGCCTGACGCGCGGACAAAGCATCAGGGCCGACGCCGAAATACTGCCGCGCCGCCGCCTCGACGCCAAAGACGCCTTCGTCCATCTCCGCGACGTTCAGATAGACCTCCAGAATGCGCCGCTTGCTCCAGATCGCCTCGACCAGCGGGGTCATCAGTGTTTCCAGCGCCTTGCGGAGCCAGCTGCGCCCCTGCCAGAGGAACACGTTCTTCACCACCTGCTGGGAAATCGTCGACCCGCCACGCTGACCGCCCTCAGCCAGTGCCGCACGGATCGCAGTGACATCAATACCCCAATGCTGGCAATACCGCGCATCTTCCGCCGCTACGACGGAGCGCGCCATGACCGGTGCGATATGGTCAAACGGGACCCATTCCCGATCCACCTCACCCAGCCTGCGCTGTTCGCTCCAGATCGTATGAGTAATCGGCGGGTTCACCACCGAATAGAGCGCCACCAACGCCACAGCCAGCAGGGCAGCCGCAAAAAAGGCTCTAAGAACCCATTTGCGCACCCACCTCAAGGGCCAGGTCATCCGGCGCAGCAAAGACGCACTGCGCGGGCCCGGCTTTTTCTTCGCTGCCTTCGCCATACCCCCTCTATACGGCAGAGCCACCCGTGGCTGCCACCGTGAAATCCGCCTGCTGCTCCGGAGCCCTCATCGCATGCCCAAAACGGGCACGGGACAAAGGGACGGCTCAGGCAGAATTGCGGAGGCTCCGCGCCGCAGGCGGGGAAACCGTCATTCTGCTTGAACCGTCCCTGTCCCGGGACAGGCAGGGCATCAGGCGATGCGGGCACCGGGGCTTGCTGCTCGGGTGACTCGGAGAGACTCCCCAAAAAGAAAAAGCCCCGCAGGCGGGTCGCCTGCGGGACAATTTGATAGCACTGTTTTCGTCCGGCTTATTCGGCGGGAACGGCAGCCTGCTCTTCCGAGATCGGATGCGCCAGCTTGTTCAGCATTTCCTTGGGGCAAACCTGCAGGAAATTACCCTTCTCGATGTCCCAGTGTTGCAGGATCTCCGCGGCCTTGCGGCTTCCGGTTTCCTCAAGATGACGCTCGATCAGGCCTTTCAGCTGCGCTTCCCAATGCGCCACGGTGACCGGGCAGGTAACCAGAGATTCCATGTTCATCATGGTCTCGGCCTTACCCTCGGGGTCATAGAGATATGCCATACCCCCGGTCATGCCCGCACCAAAGTTGGCGCCGATGGTGCCTAGGATGACCGCAACACCGCCGGTCATATACTCACAACCGTTGGAGCCGCAGCCCTCGATCACCACCTTCGCGCCCGAGTTGCGGACCCCGAAACGCTCGCCCGCGCGGCCCGCTGCGAACAGGTAACCGTCCGTAGCGCCATAAAGCACGGTGTTGCCAACGATGGTGTTGTCGCTTGCCACCAGCGGCGAGGCCATCGGAGGACGCACAACGATCATGCCACCCGACAGGCCCTTGCCGACATAGTCGTTGGCATCACCGGACACTTCCAGTTTCAGACCCGGCGCCGCAAAGGCCCCCAGGGACTGACCGGCCGAGCCTTGCAGCTTCACCGTCAGGTGGTTGGGCTGGAAGGAATTGCGCATGCCGAAGTTGCGCACGATGTGGCTCGACGTGCGGGTACCCACGGTGCGGTGGGTGTTCTGCACCGCATAGGACAGCTGCATCTTTTCGCCATCCTGCAGGAACCGCGCCGCATCGCGCACGATTTCCGCGTCCAGCGTATCCGGCACCGCGTTGCGGTCCTTGTCGCGGTTGTAGACGATGCTGGCAGAGCCATCGACGGTGATCAGCAGCGGGTTGAGGTCGAGATCATCGAGATGCGCCGACCCGCGGGAGACCTGCGCCAGCAGATCCGCACGGCCAACCACTTCATCCAGGCTGCGCGCACCGATGGAAGCGAGGATTTCCCGCACTTCCTGCGCGTAGAAGGTGATCAGGTTCACCACCTTGTCGGCGTTGCCGGTGAACTTGTCACGCAGGCTTTCGTCCTGGGTGCAGACGCCCACCGGGCAGGTGTTCGACTGGCACTGACGCACCATGATGCAGCCCATGGCGATCAGCGCGGCGGTGCCGATGCCGTATTCCTCGGCGCCCATCATCGCGGCCATGACGATGTCACGCCCGGTGCGCAGACCACCATCGGTGCGCAGAGTCACGCGGCCCCGCAGGTTGTTCATCGCCAGCACCTGATGCGCTTCGGTCAGACCCATTTCCCAGGGCAGACCCGCGAATTTGATCGAGGTCGCAGGCGAAGCACCGGTGCCGCCATTGGCGCCCGAGATCAGGATGATGTCGGCCTTCGCCTTGGCAACGCCAGCAGCAATGGTGCCAACACCAGAGGAAGCCACGAGTTTCACCGTCACCTTGCAGCGCGGGTTGATCTGTTTCAGGTCATAGATCAGCTGCGCCAGATCCTCGATCGAGTAGATATCGTGGTGCGGCGGCGGCGAAATCAGCGTCACGCCCTTGGTCGAATGGCGCAGGCGGGCAATCAGGTCGGTAACCTTCATCCCCGGCAGCTGACCACCTTCACCCGGCTTGGCGCCCTGAGCGACCTTGATCTCCAGCTCTTCACACTGGTTCAGGTATTCGGCGGTGACACCGAAACGGCCCGAAGCCACCTGTTTGATCTTGGCCGACGGGTTGTCGCCATTGGGCTCAGGCACGAAGTGTGCCGGATCCTCGCCACCCTCACCGGAGTCCGATTTGGCGCCGATGCGGTTCATTGCGACGTTCAGCGTCTTATGCGCCTCGGGCGACAGCGCCCCCAGCGACATGCCCGGCGTCACAAAGCGTTTACGGATCGCGGTAATGCTTTCCACTTCCTCCAGCGGCACCGGCTTGCCCAGCGGCTTGATGTCCAGAAGGTCGCGCAGATGGATCGGCGGATTGCTTTGCATCTTGGCCGAATACTGCTTCCACATCTCGTAGGACGCCTTGTTGCAGGCCATCTGCAGCATGTGCATCGAGCTGGCTTCCCAAGCATGAGTCTCGCCCGATTTACGCGCCTTGTAGAAGCCACCGATTGGCAGGACGTTCTGCTGCTCTGCCCATGCGGTGCCGTGGATTTCCTCAGCCTTGACCTGGATACCCGACACACCGATGCCGGAAATCCGGCTGGTCATGCCCGGGAAGTATTCGGCGCACATGGCACGGGACAGGCCGACGGCCTCGAAGTTGAGCCCCCCGCGGTAAGAGGAGATCACCGAGATGCCCATCTTGGCCATGATCTTCAAAAGGCCCTGATCGATGGCTTCGCGGTAGCGGCTGACGTTCTCGGTCAGGCTACCGTCCAGCAGGCCGCGCTCGATACGGTCTGCCAGCGAATCCTCGGCCAGATATGCGTTCACCACGGTGGCGCCACAACCGATCAGCACCGCAAAGTAATGCGGGTCGATACACTCGGCCGAACGCACGTTCAGCGAACAGAAGGTCCGCAGACCCTTGCGGGTCAGATGCGAATGCACGGCGGAGGTCGCCAGGATCATCGGCATTGCAACCTTATCCGCATTCGAATGCTGGTCGGTCAGAACGATATGGCCAGAGCCGGAGCGCACTGCCTCTTCAGCCTCGGCGCGAATGCGCTGGAGCGCCGCATTCAGCGAGCCTTTGCCTGCCACGAAGGTACAGTCGATCTCGACCAGCGGCGCGTTGAGGCTCTCCATCAGCTTGTCCCACTGGGCGTTGCCGACAAAGGGGCTTTCCAGAACGAAGATCTCGGTCTGGCTGCTGTCCTCATCCAGAACGTTCTTGAGGTTCCCGAACCGCGTTTTCAGCGACATAACCCGGTATTCACGCAGGGAGTCGATCGGCGGGTTGGTCACCTGGCTGAAGTTCTGACGGAAGAAATGCGACAGCGGGCGGTATTTCTTGGACAGAACTGCCGACGGGGTGTCATCGCCCATCGAGGCGAGGGTTTCCTTGCCGTCCTCAGCCATCGGCGCAAGGATCTGCTCCAGTTCTTCGATGGTGTAACCGGCAGCAATCTGGCGGCGGCGCAGTTCTTCACCCTGGAACAGCGGCTTTTCCGTCACCGTGGCAAGCGACTCGTCCAGATCGTTGATCTTTTCAACCCACTCGCCGAACGGCAGTGCGGCGGCCAGCTTGTCCTTGATCTCGGTGTCGTGGAACAGCTTGCCCTTTTTCATGTCCACGGCCAGCATCTGACCGGGGCCAAGCGCGCCCTTTTCCACCACGTTGGCTTCATCGATCGGAACCATGCCCGCTTCGGACCCCGCGATCACCAGACCATCGCCAGTGACGACATAGCGCATCGGGCGCAGGCCGTTACGGTCCAGACCGGCGCAGACCCAGCGACCATCTGTCATCGCCAGCGCGGCTGGGCCATCCCAGGGCTCCATCACGGAGTTGCAGTAGGAATACATGTCGCGCCAGGCTTCGGGCAGTTCGACCGCCTGTTTCGACCAGCTTTCGGGTACCAGCATGGTTTTCGCCATGGGGGCGGAGCGGCCCGCGCGCACCAGAACCTCAAACACCGAATCCAGCGCCGCCGAGTCGGAAGAGCCGCCCGCGATGATCGGTTTGATGTCCTCGGCGTAGTCGCCAAAGGTGGAGGAGGCCATGCGGATCTCGTGGCTCTTCATCCAGTTGACGTTGCCCTTCAGGGTGTTGATCTCACCATTGTGGGCCAGCATGCGGAACGGCTGTGCCAGCCACCACTGCGGGAAGGTATTGGTGGAATAGCGCTGGTGATAGATCGCAAAGGCAGATTCAAAGCGTTCGTCCATCAGGTCGGGATAGAAAACCGCAACCTGTTCGGCGAGCATCATGCCCTTGTAGATGATCGACCGGCAGGACAGCGACGCGATATAAAGACCACCGATCCCGGCAGCAGCTGCTGCTTTCTCAATCCGGCGGCGGATCACGTAGAGTTCCCGCTCAAAGGTGTCTTCGTCCACGCCCTTGGAGTTGGAGATCAGGATCTGCTCGATCTCGGGGCGGGTGGCGTTAGCCTTTTCACCCAGGCAGGTAACATCGACAGGCACGTGGCGCCAGCCATAGATGTAATAGCCCATGCGCAGAACTTCGGTTTCCACGATGGTCCGGCAGGTTTCCTGAGCGCCGAAATCGGTACGCGGCAGGAAGACCTGACCAACCGCGATCAGCTGATCGGTGTGCGGCTCGTGGCCGGTGCGCTTGATCTGGTCATAGAAGAAAGGAACCGGGATCTGCACGTGGATGCCCGCACCATCGCCGGTCTTGCCATCGGCATCGACCGCACCGCGGTGCCAGATCGCCTTCAGCGCGTTGATACCGGCTTCGACCACCTTGCGGCTGGCACTGCCATCCTGCGAGACGACCAGACCCACACCGCAGGAAGAATGCTCTTCTTCCTCGGAATAGAGACCGTTTTCTGCCATCCACTTGCGCTTGGCTTCTTCGGCGCGGACCCATTCTGCATCATATTTCGTCATGTCATTTTCCTTTGCCTGGCGGGGGCGCCTCGCCTGTTTCAGGGGCGCGCATCCGCGTGGGACCGAAGTCTTTGTTTATTCAGCTGCGACGGCTGCCTTTGCGTTGAACCGCTCCAGGATCGCCTCGGCGCAGTCACGGCCATCCTTGATGGCCCAGACCACCAGGCTCGCCCCGCGCACGATGTCGCCCACGGCATAGACCCCGGGCAGATCGGTTGCGCCGGATTTGAACTCGGCCTTGACGGTGCCCCAGCGGGTGACCGGCAATTCGGGCTGGCCCCAGAGGGTGGGGAGATCTTCGGGTTCAAAGCCCAGCGCCTTGATCACAAGATCGGCCTCTTCGACATAGTCGGCACCTTCGATCACCTCGGGGGCCTGACGGCCGGTGGCATCGGGGGCACCCAGGCGCATCTTCTGCACCATCACGCCGGTCACCTTGCCATCCGCATCGGCAAATCCCTTGGGCGCCGACAGCCATTCGAAGACGACGCCTTCTTCCTCGGCGTTCTGCACTTCGCGCTGCGAACCGGGCATGTTGGCACGGTCGCGGCGGTAGAGACATTTCACCGATGTCGCGCCTTCGCGGATCGAGGTCCGCACGCAGTCCATCGCGGTATCACCGCCGCCGATCACGACGACCTTCTTGCCTTCGGCATTCAGCTCACCGCTGTCGAATTCGGCAACCGTGTCGCCAAAGCTACGCTTGTTGGAGACGGTCAGGAAGTCGATCGCCTTGACGATGCCCGCCGCGCCGCTGCCCGGCATGGCCAGATCGCGGGATTTATAGACGCCGGTGGCAATGATCACCGCGTCATGCTTGGCCCGGAGATCAGCAAAGGAGATGTCCTCGCCCACGTTGCAGTTCATCACGAATGTAACACCGCTGTCTTCGAGCAGTTTGTTGCGGCGCATCACCACGTCTTTTTCCAGCTTGAAGCCGGGAATGCCGTAGGTCAGCAGCCCGCCGGCCCGGTCATAGCGGTCATAGATGGTGACCTGCACGCCCGCGCGGCGCAGCATGTCCGCCGCCGCCAGACCACCGGGGCCGGCACCGATGATGCCAACGCTTTCGCTACGCTCATGCAGCGGTGCAAAGGGTTTGACCCAGCCGTTTTCCCAGGCGGTGTCGGTGATGTATTTCTCCACCGCGCCGATGGTGACCGTGCCATGGCCGGATTGCTCGATGACACAGTTGCCTTCGCACAGGCGGTCCTGCGGGCAGATGCGGCCGCAGATTTCCGGGAATGTATTGGTCGCCTGGCTGGTGGCATAGGCTTCTTCCAGACGGCCGGTCGCGGTCAGACGCAGCCAGTCGGGGATGTTGTTGTGCAGCGGACAATGGGACTGGCAATAGGGCACGCCACACTGGCTGCAGCGGCTGGCCTGCTCTTCTGCCTTCGCCTGGGCGAACTCCGCATAGATTTCGTCGAAATCTTCCTTGCGCGCTTCCGCGGTCCGCTTCTCGGGCATGTCGCGTTCAATCTGCACGAATTTGAGCATTGGTTGCTTGGCCACGGGGGGACTCCATTTTTAGCTTGCTCCGGTCGTCATAGATCGAAGCGCGGCGGATTAAAAGTCAACTGTACTGACCTATTTTGTCAGTTCTCGCTTTCTGATACCCGCTGGGGCAAAAAAGTACAGTGATTTTAGATCCGAATCGGACCTAAGTGCTGCGCTTCCCATCCGGGCGCAAATTTACTAAAGAAAATTGACCGCTTAGGACCCCTCCGGTCCGATACAGGAGCGCCCGGCCATGCCTCTCTTTCAACTCGTCCTGGTCGCCCTCATTCAGGGCATCACCGAATTCCTGCCGATTTCCTCCTCCGGGCACCTGATTCTGCTGCCTGCGCTGACCGGGCTGGACGATCAGGGGCAGGTGATCGACGTGGCCGTTCACGTCGGCACGCTGGCGGCAGTGGTGATCTATTTCTGGCAGGATGTGCGCACCGGCCTGATTGGGTTGCCGCGTCTGGCCTGCGGACATGTAGACACCGAAGGTGCCCGACTGGCGCTGGGGCTGATCGTCGCAACCATCCCCACCGTCCTCTTTGGCGCCGCCCTGCATTTCACCGGCTTCAGCGACGCGCTGCGCTCCACCGCTGTCATCGGCTGGACCATGCTGATCTTTGGCATCGTCCTTTATGTGGCTGACCAAAAGGGCGCGAGTTTGAAATCTGCACAAGACTGGGGCCTGCGTGATGCGCTGATCATGGGGCTGTGGCAGATGATCGCGCTGATCCCCGGCACCTCGCGGTCCGGCATCACCATCACCGGTGCCCGGCAGTTGGGCTATACCCGCACGGAAGGCGCACGGATCGCCATGCTGATGTCGATCCCGACCATTATCGCTTCGGGGGTGCTGCTCGGCGCCGAAGTCGCGGTTGAGGCCAACACCGCCCTGATGCGCGACGCCGCCATCGCCGCCGTGCTGGCGCTGGTCTCGGCCCTTGCAGCCCTTAGCCTGATGATGCGGCTGCTGAGATCGGTCAGCTTCACCCCCTATGTGATCTACCGGGTGGTTCTCGGCGTTGTGCTGCTGATCGTCGCTTATAGCTGAGATCCCTCTGGCCGATCAGACAAAGAAAAAGCGCGGCACCAGATGGACCGCGCTTCATGATCTTATATGGACCTGCCGCCAATGCGATCAGGCGTCGCCCTTCAGGTTGCGGGCCGAAGCGGTCATCACGTCGTATTGCCCGGAGGGACGGAATTTCCACAGGTAATCCGGAAGGATTGGCCCCATCAGTTCCGGCTTGATCCCCAGATCCGCGAACCCTTTGGCGCCCTCAGATACCACATTGTCGCGGCGCAGGTTCTTCAGCTGGTCGCGGGTCAGCACCTTGTTCTCGATCAGCTGGAAGCTGGCGGCCTGAAGCACGTCAAACCCGAAGGCCACGATACCGGCAACGAAACGCGGCAGCGACAGCACCAGACGACGGCGATGGATGACCGACAGCATCTCCTGCATCAGCGCGGCAAAGCTCTTCACTTCCGGCCCGCCCAGCTCGTAGATGCCCGGCTCGGCCTGACCCAGAACTCCGGCCACGGCGGCGCGCGCCACATCATCCACATAGACCGGCTGGAACAGGGTCTTGCCGCAGGCAATCGGCAGCACGGGCGACATCCGCGTCATCGAGGCGAAACGGTTGAAGAACTGATCTTCGGTACCAAAGATGATCGAGGGGCGCAGGATCACTGCAGCCGGGAAAGCCTCCTGAACGGCGGCTTCGCCTGCGGCCTTGCTGCGGGCATAGTCGCTATCGCTTTCGGCATCGGCGCCAAGGGCAGAGATATGTACCAGCTGCTGGACACCCTGTTCGGCAGCGATCCGTGCGATGCGGCCCGCGCCTTCGGCCTGGACGGCATCAAAGGTATTCTTGCCCAGCTCGTTCAGAACGCCGACGCAGTTCACAACCGCATCCGCGCCCTGCATCACCGCCGCGACAGAGGCATCGTCGCGGATGTTGCAGAAGACAGGCTCAACCTGACCAGGGACACCGTAGGGTTTTACATGCATCGCCTCGTTCGGGCGGCGCACGGCGACCCGGACCCGCCAGCCTTCCTTGGCCATCCGGCGCGCAATGTATCGACCGACAAAACCAGATCCGCCATAGATCGTGACCAGTTTGGACATCTTTTGGCTCCTGCAGTTAGCTCTTGACCCGATCTACCGGGCCAGCGGGTTTCAAACAAGGCGCAAAATCGTGTCCGGACCCACAGTTTCATGATAAATCGCTGGCTTTACCGCCGCCACCGGCCCCGGCCTTCACGGGGTCCCGGCCGCGGGGCCCTGAATCCGGCTGCAAATTGCCACCCGATGCAAAAATCCGTTTGACGCTCCCGCCGCCGGTGCGTATACGCCGCTGCACGACACCTGCCCAGGTGGCGGAATTGGTAGACGCGCTAGCTTCAGGTGCTAGTGTCCGTATGGACGTGGAGGTTCGAGTCCTCTCCTGGGCACCATAATCCTTTGTCGGAACCCCCTACAGTTTCAGATGTTCAAAGACGCCCCACAGGGCGCCCTTGAGTGATGTCTTGTTCTTAGCTCAGACTGCTATTCAGCCCTGCTTCCGGCTTTAGAAATCCTGCCACTTGTCGATGGCGGCGTTGCCATCCGTGGCAGCGGCAGGTGTCGCGTCGCTGAAGTCCCAGTCCGCATCCCCATGGGCCGTTGGCATGCTTGGCGCTGCTTCAGGGGTGTTGGGCATTGCCGTGATATTACCACCGGCTGCGATTTTGAAATGAGCAACCAGCTCGGCCAGCTTGGTGGCGTCACTGTTCAGCATGTGCCCTGCTGCGGTGGCCTCTTCCACCATGGCTGCGTTCTGCTGAGTCACCTGATCCAGCTGCACCACGCCGGTGTTGATCTCACCAAGGCCCGTGGATTGCTCCACAGCGCCTTCGGCGATATCGGTGACCAGACCAGAGATATGGTTCACCCGCTCGACAATGTTCTGCAGGGCCTCGCCGGCCTTGCCAACCAGATCCACACCACGTTCCACCTGTCTTGAGCTATCGCCGATCAGCGTCTTGATTTCCATCGCCGCATCGGAGGACCGCTGTGCCAAAGCCCGCACTTCGGAGGCAACCACGGCAAAGCCTCGGCCTGCTTCGCCTGCACGGGCGGCCTCGACCCCCGCGTTCAGGGCCAGAAGGTTGGTCTGGAAAGCGATGTCGTCGATGACACTGATGATCTGGGCGATATGGGTCGAGGATTGCTCGATCTCGGTCATTGCCGAGACTGCACTTTGCACCACGACACCACTGTTCTCGGCCTCTTTCTTGGCCTCATTCATGATGTTTTCAACGCTGCGGGCGCCGTCGGCAGCGGATTTGACCGACGCCGTCAGCTCGTCCAGCGCTGCGGCGGTTTCTTCGAGCGTTGCGGCCTGGCTCTCGGTGCGGTGTGACAGATCATCCGAAGACTGGCTGATCTCGGTCGCGCCGCTGCGGATGCTGGAGGCGGATTCCACCACTTTCGTCACCGTGCCGTTCAGATTTTCGACGGTCCGGTTGAAATCCAGACGCAGCTGTTCGTAATCCTCGGGGAACCGGTCGGAGATGCGGGTTGTCAGATCACCGCTTGAGAGTTCCGACAGCCGCGCGCCGAGGCTGGCAACGACCTTGGCCTGATTTTCGCTATGTGCCTTTTGAGTCTGCTCCATCTCACGCTGGCGGACCAGGGCTGCATGGAAGACGCCCAGACTGCGGGCCATGTCGCCGATTTCGCCTTTGTCTGGCAGGCCTGTCATCTCGATGTTCAGATTGCCCTCAGACAGGGAAATCATCCGGTTGCTGATCCGGTTCAGGAGACCACACAGCCATTTCCCCAGACCCAGCGCCATGGCGCCGGCCAGAACCATCGCCACGATGGCCGCGCCGATACCGGTGTTGCGGATCGTATTGGTGATCGCCGTGATCGCATCCAAGGGGACAAGCGCATTGCCCACGGCAACCAGATTTCCGGAGAAATCGCGGATTTCAAACGGGCTGCCCGCATAGGCATGGCCGCCAAGGTCATAATCCGACGTCTCTGCCGCCTCGCCTTTCACAAAACCTGCAATGGCAGCCGCATCCAGAAGGGCGGGACCGTCGTAACTTCCGGTCAGTCGGCGGATCTCTTCGCCAGTGCTGGAGAACGAACTGATATCGCTGTCTGGCAAAAGGTAGATTTCAAGCGCGGAATCGCCTCCTTCGGTCAGGCTTTGAACCAGGGCGCTGTCGAATTTGAGGCCGATTTCCACGCTGCCCACGTGGCTGCCATCATGGCTGATCGGGGCGATACCGCGGATACCGATGCCCGCGCGTCCCCGTTCAAGGCCCGAAACTGGCGCCTGCGTCTTGTTCGCGGCAACAACGGAATGGCGGAACCCGGATAGGTCATCGCCAAACTTCTCGGGCTTGTGCACCCGGAACAGAGACAGCGCCTCTGGAGTGTGAAACTGGAACTGAGCGATCCCGGCAGTCGTTGCCAGTCCTTTGAAGTTTTGGGCGAAAATCCGGTCAAGCGTGTCTCGGTCCTGCTCTGCCACGGCGCGCTGCACGTCCGACATGGCAGCCACGGTCTGAGCCGTGGTCAGGGCGAGTCGCTGGCGCCCTTCGATCTCGGAACTGACACGGGCCTCGAACTGACGCAGCTCGCGGAGTGTTCCCTCATCCGAGACTGTCCCCAGGCCCATGAACAAAGGCACAGTGACAATCGCGATCGCAACCAAAGAACTGACCAACAGCGCAACAACAATCCGCATTCTGAGGGACATCGTTAAAAACTCCTATCAACAGAGTCTTTTCCTAGCGCGAAGAGGCTTAAGAATTTGCATACTTAAATCACGACATGTTGATCTTTTCGCACCTACGGGTATTGGGAAACCGCCTGAACCTTGGCTCCATATTTAGCATTTATTCGAATAAGTTACGATTTCAGAACCATGGGCGGACAGATCCCGGACGCATAAGCTGACCGGAATATCGCCCGATTAAATCACCGAGAATAACAAGAGAAACCGGATCGGCTGGCGTTAGAATTCTACCCATTCGGCAGGCCCAGTGCGGGTCCGGGGAGGCATCAAAGCCGACTGTCCTGAACCTCTTTCAGATCGGGAATGACATCGGCGGTGCCATGGCGAGTCACCATCAGGGCCGCCGCGCGGGAGGCTTGCGCCATGGCCTGCGCCATCGGCATTCCGCGATCCAGACCGGCAAGGACATAACCGGTAAAGGTGTCTCCTGCCCCGGTGGTATCGACCGGCGTGACCGGCAAGGCTGGAATATCCTGCACCGCGCCTGTGGTGCCATGGAAATGGCGCGCGCCCTCTGCCCCAAGGGTAACGATCACATCTTCAACGCCCAGCGCCTCGGGCGGATTGCCGGTTGCATCCTGCAATTGACGCGCCTCGACCGCATTCAGGAACAAAAGATCCAGATACGGCAAGACCGCTGCAACCGCTGCCGCGTCAAAAGGCGCTGCCGCATAGGCCACGCGCAGCCCCAGATCACGGCCCATCCGCGCCGCATGGACCTGCAGGTTGGTCTCGTTCTGCATCACCAGAATATCCCCGGCAGAGGCAGCCGACAGGGCCTGACCGATCTGATCCGGGCTGATCGCGCGGTTGGCTCCGGGAAACAGGATGATCTGGTTTTCGCCGTCCTGATCCACAGCAATGATTGCATGGCCCGTGGGCGTGTCGATCTGCGCGATATGGCGGGTGTCGACGCCGTACTCCAGCAGGCGGTCCACCGCCCATCTGCCATCAGCGCCGACAGCACCGATGTGGCAGACGTGGCTACCGGCCCGGGCGGCGGCGACCGACATATTGGCCCCCTTGCCGCCCAGAAACTGGTCCAGACCCGAGGCTGCCAATGTCTCACCCGCCACCGGTAGATGCGGCAGCGCGTAGACCATGTCAGCGTTGATCGAGCCCAGGTTCCAGATTGCCATCGTTGCCGCCTAGCCGATGTTGCAGGCAGCCAGAACCGCCATGTTCAGCACGTCATTAGCGGTCGAGGTGGTCGAGCAGATTTGGATCGGCTTATCCACGCCCGCCAGGATCGGGCCAACCACGGTGGCACCGCCCATTTCCTGCATCAGCTTGACCGAGATGGAGGCCGAGTGCCGGGCAGGCACGATCAGAATGTTCGCGGGGCCCGATAGACGCTGGAACGGGTAATTCTCCTGCGCCTTGGCATTCAGCGCCACATCCACGGTCATTTCGCCTTCGTATTCGAAATCGACGCCGCGCTTGTCCAGAACACCCGGGGCGATATGCATCTTTTCCGCCCGCTCGGACACCGGATAACCAAAGGTCGAGAAGCTGACAAAGGCCACGCGGGGATCCAGCCCCATGTGCCGGGCCACACCAGCAGCGCGTTCGGCAATCGTCGCCAGATCGTTCTCATCCGGCCATTCATGCACCAGCGTATCGCCAATCAGCACGATCCGGCCCTTATGCAGCAACGCGGTCACGCCGGCCGCGCCGTGTTTGGCATCGGCATCAAAGACGTGGTTGATCTGATCCAGAACATGCGCGGATTTGCGGGTGGCACCGGTGACCAGACCATCGCCATGCCCATGCGCCAGCATCAGCGCCGAGAAGACGTGCCGGTCACGTCCCACCAGACGGTGGATGTCCTTACGGTCGAAGCCCTTGCGTTGCAGGCGGTTGAACAGGAAATCCTTGTAGGTGTCGAAATGCTGGGTATTGGCGGCATTGACCACCTCCAGCTCGCGTACCGCATCGCCAAGGCCGGCCGCTTCCAGCTTGGCCTTCACATCATCGGCACGGCCAACAACCAGCGCCTTGCCAAAGCCGGACCGCTGATAGGTAACGGCAGCGCGCAGCACCCGGGGATCGTCGCCCTCGGCAAAGATCATCCGCGACTGAGCAGAACGCGCGCGGGCGTTGAGGCCGCGCAGGATCGAGGCCGTCGGGTCCATCCGGCTTTTCAGGCTGATCTCATAGGCTTCCATGTCGATGATGGGACGACGCGCGGCACCAGTATCCATGCCCGCCTTGGCCACAGCTGGCGGAATCCGGTGGATCAGACGCGGATCAAACGGTGTCGGTATGATGTAATCGCGACCAAAACTCAGCGATTTGCCATAGGCCAGCGCCACCTCATCCGGCACATCCTCGCGCGCCAGCGCGGCCAGCGCATGGGCACAAGCGATCTTCATCTCGTCGTTGATGGCGCGGGCGTTGATGTCCAGCGCGCCGCGGAACAAGTAGGGAAAGCCCAGAACGTTGTTCACCTGGTTGGGATAGTCCGAGCGGCCGGTGGCGACGATGGCATCGACGCGGACCTCATGCGCCTCTTCCGGGGTGATTTCGGGATCCGGGTTTGCCATGGCAAAGATCACAGGGTTGTCGGCCATGGAGGCAACCATCTCCTGCGTCACCGCGCCTTTGACCGACACGCCAAGAAAGACATCGGCGCCTTCCATTGCTTCCTCAAGCGTCCGCAGCTCAGTCTTGACCGCATGGGCCGACTTCCACTGGTTCATACCTTCGGTACGGCCCTGATAAATCACACCCTTGGTGTCACAGACGATGCAATTGTCGTGCCGCGCGCCCATGGATTTCAGCAGCTCGATACAGGCGATGCCCGCCGCGCCCGCGCCGTTCAGCACGATTTTTACGTCTTCGATCTTTTTGCCCGAGATATGCAGCGCATTGATCAGGCCCGCCGCACAGATCACGGCGGTGCCGTGTTGGTCGTCATGGAAGACGGGGATATCCATCTCTTCCTTCAGGCGCTGCTCGATGATGAAACACTCGGGCGCCTTTATGTCTTCAAGGTTGATGCCGCCAAAGGTCGGGCCCATCAGCTTGACCGCGTCGATGAACTTGTCCGGATCTTCGGTGTCGAGCTCAATGTCGATCGAGTTCACATCGGCAAAGCGTTTGAACAGGACAGACTTCCCCTCCATCACCGGTTTCGATCCCAGCGCGCCCAGGTTTCCAAGCCCCAAAACCGCCGTCCCGTTGGAGATGACAGCCACCAGGTTGCCCTTGTTGGTATAATCATAGGCGGTTTCCGGGTTCGCCGCGATCGCTTCGCATGGCACCGCAACACCGGGGGAATAGGCCAGGGAGAGATCCCGCTGCGTGGTCATCGGGACGGTCGCATTGATTTCCCATTTGCCGGGTGTCGGCTCCAGATGGAAGGCAAGCGCCTCTTCGTTTGTGATCTTCGCTTTGGGCATGGGCTGTAGGTGTCCTCTCCTAATCGGGCACAGTCTTATCCCAGCCCTGCGTCCCTCTCAATCCGATCCGGAAAGAAAACGACCCCTAAAAAGCAATAATATTTCAAATAAAACTTGATAGATTCCGTCAGCTTTTCGCCACAATCTCGACCGATCCGTGCTACATTCCGTTAATAATGCTTAACAGCTTCTGTGTGACGCGTGGCTATAAGGCCGCAAACCGGCGCCAGAACAGCACATGTCAGAACGGCATACGACCATTTCTGAAAAAGTCACACCCGCCGCCGCAATACCGGCGGGCAGGGTAAATTTGGGATGCACGATATGACCAGTATCAACTCCAACACCGGCGCTGCCACGGCGCTACACCTGCTGGGAGGGACGACACAGCAGCTGGAAACCGTCCAGAACGAGGTCGCAACCGGAAAAGAGGTGAATACCGCCAAAGACAACGCCGCGCTTTGGGCGATTTCCCAGATCATGGAGGCCGATGTCTCCGGGCTGCGGGCAACCTCTGATGCGCTGTCGCTGGGTGAGTCCACCGTCGCCGTCGCCTCGGCTGGTGCGGAACGGATTTCCGAAGCTGTCATCGAAATGAAGGAACTGGCACTTACGGCAAGCAGCGGCCTTGTTGACTATTCCAAGATCGAAGCGCAGCTGGCCCAGAAGACGGAGGAAATCAATTCGATCATTTCTTCCTCCCAGTTCAACGGTGCCAACCTGCTGGCCACAAATGTGGACGGCAATGGCGCAACCGGCCTTAGTATTCCAACCGGAGCAGACCTGTCGTTGCTGACAGTGGATGGTGTCGATTTCGAAAGCGACCCGTTGTTCGATATCAACAACCGCACCCAGGTCACGGATCAGGCAAGCGCCCAAACCGCGCTGAGCGAGATTACCGGTTTCCTGCGCTTTGCCATCGAAGGTGCCGCTGCACTTGGGGCCTCGGCCAATGGACTGGCAGAAGAGAACAAGACCGTGCAGAACCTTGCTGATGCCACAAAAAAGGGGATCGGCGCCCTGGTGGATGCCAATATCGAGGAATCCGCGGCGCGGCTGGTTGCGCTTGATGTGCAAAAACAGCTGGGTACCACCTCTTTGTCGATTGCGAACTACAGCCCGCAATCGATCGGCGTGCTGTTCTGATCAACAGGCCCCCTCCCCGGGTCTGCGCAACAGATTGCAAATCCGGGTAATCGGGTTTTCCTTGGACCGTCCGCATTGTAAATGTCGGGCAAATAACCCCGGGGGAGCTCGCATGACCGTTACGCCCATGATGGCGCAATATCTTGAGATCAAAGCAGCGCATCCCGATGCGTTGCTTTTTTATCGGATGGGCGATTTCTACGAGATGTTCTTTGACGACGCGGTCAATGCCGCCGAGGCGCTGGACATCGCCCTGACCAAACGGGGCAAACACGACGGCGAGGATATTCCCATGTGCGGCGTTCCCGTGCATGCCGCCGAAGGGTATCTGCTGACCCTGATCCGCAAGGGGTTCCGCGTCGCGGTAGGCGAACAGCTGGAAAGCCCGGCCGAAGCCAAGAAACGCGGCTCCAAATCCGTGGTGAAACGGGATGTGGTGCGGCTGGTAACCCCCGGCACGCTGACCGAGGATTCACTGCTCGAAGCACGGCGCCACAACTTCCTGGTTTCCTATTCCGAGCTCCGGGACGAGGCGGCGCTGGCCTGGGCGGATATTTCCACCGGGGCGTTTCACGTGATGCCCATCGCCCGCGTGCGCCTGTCGCCGGAACTGGCGCGACTGGCACCCTCGGAACTGATCGTCGCCGATGGTGCGCCTTTTGATGCGACCCGCCCGCTGGCAGATGAATACAAGATCCCGCTCACCCCGCTGGGCAAGGCGAGTTTTGACAGCACCGCCGCAGAAAAACGCATCTGTACCCTGTTCAACGTCGGTGCGCTGGATGGGTTCGGTACCTTCACCCGCGCCGAGGTTTCGGCCATGGGTGCGCTGATCGACTATCTGGAGATTACGCAGAAGGGCAAACTGCCGCTGTTGCAGCCGCCGGTACAGGAGGCGCAGGATCGCGTGGTGCAGATCGACGCCTCGACCCGCGCCAGTCTTGAACTGACCCGCTCCCTGTCGGGCGGGCGCGCCGGATCGCTGTTGTCGGTGGTGGACCGGACCGTCACCCCCGGTGGTGCGCGTCTTTTGGAACAGCGCATGGCCAGCCCTTCGCGCACGCTGGATGTGATCAGCGCGCGATTGGCGGCACTGGATTTCGCGGTCGAGGCGACGCAGCTTTCGCAGGATATCCGCGTGGCGCTGCGCAAGACGCCGGATCTGGACCGCGCCCTGTCGCGCCTTGCGCTGGAACGCGGTGGTCCGCGTGATCTTGCCGCCATCCGCAACGGGCTGGTGCAGGCCGAAACCATCGCCCAGATGTGCGAAGGACAGGATCTTCCTGAACTGATCAGCGGCGCCGTGCGCGATCTCCTTGGCTTTGACGATCTTCTGTCGCTGCTGGATGCCGCGCTGGTGGCCGATCCGCCGCTGCTGGCCCGTGACGGCGGGTTCATCGCGACCGGCTATGATCCCGAACTGGATGAGGCGCGCACCCTGCGCGATGAGGGACGCTCGATTATTGCCGGGATGCAGCAGAAGTATGCGGAGCACACCGGCATCACCTCGCTGAAGATCAAGCACAACAACGTGCTGGGCTATTTTATCGAAACCACCGCGACCCACGCGGAAAAGATGCTATCGGCGCCGCTGTCCGAGACTTATATCCACCGTCAAACCACCGCAAATCAGGTGCGTTTCACCACGGTGGAGCTGAGCGAGATCGAAACCCGGATCCTGAACGCAGGAAACCGGGCGCTGGAGATCGAAAAACGGCTCTATGACAGGCTTTCCACCGCCATTCTGGACACCGCTGCGCGACTCAATACCGCTGCCAAAGGGTTGGCAGAGCTGGATCTGATCACCGCATTGGCCGATCTGGCGCGCGGCGAAAACTGGACCCGGCCCAAGGTGGACGCTTCCCGCGCGTTTCACGTGGAGGGTGGGCGCCATCCGGTGGTGGAACAGGCGCTGCGGCAACAGGGCGGCGATACCTTTGTGGCCAATGATTGCGATCTGTCGGCTGGGGATGGCGCCGCGATCTGGTTGCTGACCGGTCCCAACATGGCCGGTAAATCGACCTTCCTGCGCCAGAACGCGCTGATCGCGCTGTTGGCGCAGATGGGCAGCTATGTTCCCGCCGAAGCCGCGCATATAGGATTGATCAGCCAGCTGTTCAGCCGTGTCGGCGCCTCGGACGATCTGGCGCGCGGACGCTCGACCTTCATGGTTGAAATGGTGGAAACCGCCGCAATCCTGAACCAGGCCGATGACCGTGCTCTGGTGATCCTCGATGAAATCGGGCGCGGCACCGCGACCTATGATGGGCTGTCCATCGCCTGGGCCACGCTGGAACACCTGCACGAGGTGAACCGGGCCCGCGCCCTGTTTGCGACCCACTATCACGAGATGACCCAACTGGCCGGTAAGCTGGAGGGCGTCGAAAACGCCACCGTCACCGTCAAGGAATGGGAAGGCGAGGTGATCTTCCTGCACGAGGTCAAGAAAGGCGCCGCCGACCGCTCCTACGGGGTGCAGGTGGCGCAGCTTGCCGGCCTGCCAGCTTCGGTTGTGGCACGGGCACGCGATGTGCTGGATATGCTGGAACAAGGCAGCCGCGAAGGCGCTGGTGCAAAGATCCAGATCGACGATCTGCCGCTCTTTGCTGCTGCCCCGCCGCCGGAACCCAAACCCGCAGCAGGTCCGTCACCGGTCGAGGAATTGCTGGAAAGTATCCACCCCGACGATATGACCCCGCGCGAGGCGCTGGAGGCGCTCTACCGTCTGAAAGACACCACTGCGTAAATGCAAAGCTGTATTAATGCAAAAAGGCGACCCGCAAGGGCCGCCTTTTTCAATTCTGAATGCAGGGTCCGAGGCGATTTACACCAATAACCCCGGCAGCCTTATGCTGGTGTCGAGGAGACCCCGACCTGCGCCGGCCGCAGCAGGCGGTCGTGCAGCATGAAACCTTCGGCGGAAACCTGAATAATTTCGCCTGCCTTGGTGCCGGGCACCGGAGCTTCGAACATGGCTTCGTGCACCTGCGGGTCGAACTTATCGCCAACCGCAGGCGAGACAACGCGGATGCCGTGCTTTTCAAACACGCCCAGCAGCGCCCGCATGGTCAGCTCAACACCTTCGATCAGGGCCGAGGCCGCCTCTTTCTGTTCGTCGGTTACCGATTCAACCGCGCGCTTCATGTTGTCGAACACCGGCAGCATGTCACGGGCCAGCTTCGAGCCACCATATTGCTCGGCTTCGCGGCGGGCCTTGTCGCCCCGCTTGCGCGAATTCTCGGCATCCGCCAGAGCGCGCATGAACCGGTCCTTCAGCTCATCACGTTCCGCCCGCAGGGCATCCAGCTCCAGCGCCGCGTCATCAAATTCTTCGGTCTGTGCCGCCAGCTCTTCTGCTTCGGCATTTGCGATATCGTCGAGAAAATCGTCGTTCTTGGGCTCTGCCATTTTTCACCTCTAACTCCGGTCTGACAGCAATTTGCCGACCAGTTGCGCCGTATAGTCCACGATGGGCACAATCCGTCCGTAGTTCAGGCGGGTCGGGCCAATCACCCCCACCGCGCCAATCACCTTTCGATCCGCGTTCATATAAGGAGACACCACCAAAGAGGAACCCGAAAGTGAGAAAAGTTTGTTCTCCGAGCCAATAAAAATGCGCACGCCCTCGCCCTCTTCGGTGAGTTCCAGGAATTCGGCAATATCCTGCTTGCGCTCCAGGTCGTCGAACAGGCTGCGGATCAGATCCAGTTCTTCTGTGACGCCATTATCCGCCAGCAGATTCGCGCGTCCCCGCACGATCAGACGCGCCTGGTCGCTGCCGTCTTCTTCCCAGGCGGCCAGACCGCTTTCGATCAGCTGATGCGCCAGGTTGTCGATCTCCTGCCGCCGGGTGGCGATCTCTTCCTGCATGTCGAGGCGCACGTCACTCAGCGTGCGCCCTTCGACGAGGGCATTCAGGAAATTGGCCGCCTCGCGCATCGAACTGGGCGTCTGCCCCGGCGGCGGGGTGAACAGCCGATTTTCCACGTGACCATCGGAAAACACCAGCACCACCATCGCTCGGTCATGACCCAGCGAGACGAATTCGATATGGCGGATCTCGGCTTCATGCTTCGGTGTCAGGACCAGCGAGGCACCCTGCGTCACCCCGGAAAGCGCCGCCCCGACACGGTCGAGCATACCGCTCACATCGCCGGAATTGCGACCCAGGGTGGCATCGATCTTTTCGCGGTCCTGCGCCTTCAGATCCTCGACCTCCAGTAGGCCATCGACGAACATCCGCAGACCCAGCTGCGTCGGCACCCGTCCGGCGCTGACATGCGGGCTGTCGAGCAGGCCCAGAAACTCCAGATCCTGCATCACGTTGCGCACCGTCGCCGCGCTGACCTTTTCGCTCAGCGACCGGGTCAGGGTACGGCTGCCGACGGGATCGCCGCTTTCCAGATAGGATTCCACGACCGCCCGGAACACATCCCGCGACCGGTCGTTCATGTCTTTCAGGATATTGTTTGCGTCTGTCATGAGCATTTTCAGCGGTTACACGCTACATAGATAGGAAGGCTTTTCCGGATTGCCATTAAAGAGGCCCACACGCAAAGGTCAATCATGCTTGCATACCGCGCGCAGGCAGGGCTATCCGAAGGCCAGCAAAAAAAGGATTACTCATGCGACCCTCTGGACGACAATTGAACGAGATGCGCCCGATTTCCATCGAAACCGGATTCACCAAACATGCCGAGGGATCATGCCTGATCAAGGCGGGTGACACCCATGTTCTGTGCACCGCCACCATCGAAGACCGCGTGCCGCCCTTTATCAAGGGATCCGGCCTTGGCTGGGTGACTGCGGAATACGGCATGCTGCCCCGCGCGACCAACACCCGGATGCGCCGCGAAGCCTCGGCTGGCAAGCAAGGCGGCCGTACCGTCGAAATCCAGCGCCTGATCGGCCGTGCCCTGCGCGCCGGCGTGGACCGCGTGGCCCTGGGTGAACGCCAGATCAGCATCGACTGTGACGTGCTGCAAGCCGACGGCGGCACCCGCTGCGCCTCGATCACCGGTGGCTGGGTAGCCCTGCGTCTGGCAGTCAACAAACTGATGAAGGCCGGCGATGTCAGCATCGACCCGCTGGTCGATCCGGTGGCAGCCGTATCCTGCGGGATCTATGCCGGGCAGCCGGTTCTGGATCTGGACTACCCTGAAGATTCCGAAGCCGGCGTCGATGGCAACTTCATCATGACCGGATCCGGCAAACTGATCGAAGTGCAGATGTCCGCCGAAGGATCGATGTTCTCGCGCGAGCAAATGAATTCCTTGATGGATCTGGCCGCAAAAGGCACCGCCGAACTGGCAGAAATGCAAAAGGCAGCCTGCGCATGAGCCGGAAGTTTGAAGGCGATCGGCTGTTGATCGCCACGCATAACAAAGGCAAGCTTGAGGAGATGGCGCATCTCCTCAAGCCCTTTGGCGTCTCCGTTGTCGGCGCCGCCGAAATGGATCTGCCAGAACCTGAGGAAACCGAGGACACCTTTGTCGGCAACGCCCGGATCAAGGCGCATGCCGCGGCCAAGGCGACCGGGCTCCCTGCCCTGTCGGATGATTCCGGGATCACCATCGACGCCCTAGGTGGGGCGCCGGGCGTCTATACCGCAGACTGGGCGGAAACCGGCAATGGCCGCGACTTCATGATGGCCATGACCCGCGCCCATAACGAGCTGGAAGCCAAGAACGCCCCCCACCCGCGTACCGCGCAGTTCCGCTGCACGCTGGTTCTGGCCTGGCCCGATGGCCATGACGAGGTTTTCGAAGGTATTGCCCCCGGTCATCTGATCTGGCCAATCCGCGGCGAGGCTGGTTTTGGCTATGATCCGATGTTCATACCTGATGGCTTTGACGTGACCTTTGCCGAGATGGATCGCTGGGAAAAGAACAAGATCAGCCATCGGGCAAACGCCGTGGCAAAGTTCATCAAAGGGTGTTTCGGGGAATGACCCATCCCGTGGATGACTGGCGCAATGGGGGCTTTGGCCTCTATGTGCACTGGCCCTTTTGTCAGGCCAAATGCCCCTATTGCGATTTCAACAGCCACGTCACCGCAAATATCGACCAAAGCGTCTGGGTCAAAGCCTATCAATCCGAGCTGGCACGTGTGTCCGAGCAACTTCAGGGTCGGGTGTTGAATTCGATCTTCTTTGGTGGCGGCACCCCTTCACTGATGCATCCCGACACCGTTGCCGCCGTGATCGAGGCCGCGCGGGATATCTGGCCCTTTGCCAATGACATCGAAATCTCGCTCGAGGCGAACCCCGGATCGGTCGAGGCTGGCCGGTTTGCAGGCTATCGCGACGCAGGAGTGAACCGGATCTCGATGGGCATTCAGGCGTTAAACGACGCCGACCTGCGCCGCCTTGGCCGTATCCATTCCGTGGCCGAGGCCAAGGCCGCCTTTGACATTGCGCGCAATTGTTTTGACCGCGTCAGTTTCGACCTGATCTATGCCCGGCAAGGTCAGACCCCGCAGGACTGGCAGGCCGAGCTGACCGAGGCGCTGTCGATGTCCATCGACCACCTGTCGCTCTATCAGCTGACGATCGAAGAAGGCACCGCCTTTGGCGACCGCTATGCCCGGGGCAAGCTGCGGGACCTGCCCAGCGATGACAGCGCCGCCGACATGTACCAGCTGACACAGGACATCTGCGCCGCCCATGGCATGCCCGCCTATGAGGTCTCCAACCATGCGGTTCCCGGCGCGGAGAGCCGCCACAACCTGGTTTACTGGCGCTACGGCGACTATGTGGGCATCGGCCCCGGCGCCCATGGTCGTATCACGCTGGATGGCGCCCGCTATGCCACCGAAACCCACCGCGCCCCCGGCGCCTGGCTGGAGGCGGTTTCCAAAGGTTCTGGCGAAAACCTGCGGGAAGCCCTGGAGCGCGAGGATGCCGCTGTCGAATGTCTGATGATGGGTATGCGCCTGCGGGAAGGGCTGGATATGGAGCGCTACGCACAACTCTCTGGCACGCCGCTGAGAAATGAAAAGCTGCAGGACCTTGAGAAGATGGGAATGATCTCTATCTCAGGACAAAGACTGCATGCGACTGACAAAGGCCGTGCGGTGCTCAACGCGATCCTTCGCGATCTCTTGGTGGACTGACCCAATGCGCTATATCTACGCCGGACTAGGGATTTGTTGCGTAGCATTGGCAATCGTCGGGGTTATCCTTCCCCTGCTCCCCACCGTGCCCTTCTTGCTTCTGGCAACATTCTTTTTCGCAAACTCTTCGGAGCGGCTGCACGACTGGATCATCTCTCACAACATCTTCGGGCCAATGATCCTGGATTGGCGCGAAAACGGCGCCATCCGACCAACCGCAAAAAAGGCGGCAACCGGATCGATTGCCGCCGTCTTTCTGTTGTCTCTGATGCTGGGCGCCCCCTCCCACATCCTGATTATTCAGGCGGTGGTTTTGTCAGGCGTGCTGACCTTTATCTGGTCGCGCCCTAGCGGCTGAGCAGATTGCAAAGCTCATCCAACTGATCAAGCGTCTCATAGCTGATCGTCACCGAACCGCTTTCCCCGCCCGCGATATGATCAATCGATACCTTCATCCGCAACATCGCTGACAGATCGCCTTCAAGCGCGCGGGTATCCGCGTCCTTTTCCACCTCTTTGCGCGGTTTTTTCGGAGAAGAGTTGGTAGTGGTACCCGCCGCATCCTTTTTCACCAGATTCTCGGTCGCGCGGACGGACAGCCCGCCTTTGACGATCTTCTTGGCCAGTTCCGATGCATGGTCTGACGTAATCAGCGCCCGCGCGTGGCCGGCGGACAATTTCCGTTCCTGAACAAGCTGTTGCACGTCGGAAGGTAGGTGAAGAAGCCGCACAAGGTTGGCAATATGGCTACGGCTCTTGCCCAACGCCTCAGCCATTTTTTCCTGGGTGTGGCCGAACTTTTCCATCAACTGCTTATAGCTTTGCGCCTCTTCCATCGCATTCAGGTCTGACCGCTGAATGTTTTCGATGATGGCGACTTCGAGCATTTCAACGTCGTCATAGTCCCGGATTAGAACCGGAACCTCATGCAACTGCGCCGCCTGCGCGGCCCGCCAGCGGCGTTCACCAGCCACGATCTCGTACATGCCGCCATCGCGCGGACGCACGATCAGCGGCTGCAAGACGCCCTTTTCCTTGATAGAGGCCGTCAGGTCATCCAGATCTTCTTGAAGAAACTGCCGACGGGGCTGATCAGGGTTGGCGGTAACCTTCTCGATTGGCACCAATACTTCGGCATTGCGGGGTGCTTCGGCTTGGGTGCTAACGGGTTCCGGGTTCACATCGGCCATCAGCGCCGACAATCCACGTCCCAATCCGCGAGGTTTGTTCTTTTTTTCTGTCATGGTGCCCTCCCCTTTATGCTGCCAGTCTTTGATGATTGGCGACTATTTCTTCTGCCAGTGCCCGGTACGCCCGCGCCCCCAGCGAGTTCGTATCGTAGTTCAGGACCGGCAACGCATAGGACGGCGCCTCGCTCACCCGTACGTTCCGGGGAATCACAGTCCGGAAGACCAGCTCACCCAGGTTGTCGCGCGCATCCTGTTCAACCTGTTGCGACAGATTATTGCGACGGTCGTACATCGTCAGCACTACACCCTCGATCCTCAAATCCGGGTTTGCCGCCTGCCGTACCTCACGAATCGTCAGCATTAGCTGCGATACCCCCTCGAGCGCGAAGAACTCACTTTGCAGCGGGATAAGAACCGAATGCGCGGCGACCATCGCATTCACCGTAAGCAGGTTCAGCGAAGGCGGGCAATCGATCAGGATGTAATCCCATTCGTATTCGTCCATCGCCGTCTGTCGCAGGGCGTCATGCAATAGGAAGCTGCGTTTTTCGTTGGAAACCAGTTCGATATCGGCGGAACTCAGATCCACCGTCGCCGGAATAACGCAGAGATCCTCGATCTCAGTTGCCCGAATAACCTCGGACAGCGGCGCATCATCAACCAAAAGATCGTAAGTGGTGTAATCCCGATCATCGGCCTCAATTCCCAAGCCAGTGGATGCATTCCCCTGCGGGTCCAGATCAACGACGAGGACGCGCAATCCGCCTTCGACCAGGGCCGCAGCGAGGTTTATTGCCGTCGTTGTCTTACCTACTCCACCCTTTTGATTAGCAACCGCGATGATACGTGGCCCATCCGGGCGGGATAAGTCAGACACGAGCAACTCCCTCTATTTTCAGTACGACCGCGTCGGGTTCAGTTAAACTTGTAATCGGTTCGAAATCGAATCGCCATCGTTGCCGCGCGTTATCCACTTCTTTTTTCCAGTTTGCACCTTTTGGGAACAAGGCGATGCCTGTCGGGCTGAGGTGACGTTCAGCAAATTCCAGTAGGAGCGACAGATCCGCAAGCGCCCGCGCAGACAGAACATCCGCATTTTGCGGGTCCGCCTGCTCTATTCGCTTTGAAATTACGGTAAGTTTCGCCCCGCACTCCCGTGCCGCGGTACGCAGGAAGGCCGACTTTCGTTGATCCGATTCGATCAGCGTAACCTTGGTATTCGGAGATTCCTCTGCCGCCATAATGGCGACGATAACACCTGGAAGGCCGCCGCCACTTCCCATATCAACCCAGTGGTTTGGCGGAGAAACACATCGGAAAACCTGGACCGAATCGATGATATGACGGGTCCAAAGGTCATCCAGGCTGTTCCGGGAAACTAGGTTGATCTTCGGATTCCATTTTAGCAAAACTTGTTCGAATATTTTCAGCCGGTCGAGTGTTTCACGTGAAACATTCAGCCGTTCCAACAAAGCTTCGGTTGTCATGCAGTACGGCTCCGTTGGGTGGAACTCTTCCGCAACCTTGCCAAAAGCAGGGCCAGTGCAGCCGGCGTCATCCCATCCAGACGTGCTGCCTGCGCCAGGTTTTCAGGCCGGGCTCGCTCCAGTTTTTGTTGCAACTCGTTGGAAAGACCTTCGATCCCGACGTATTCAAAATCCCTCGGGATCAGATAGCTCTCATCCCGCTTTAGCGCTGCGATCTCTCGCTCCTGCCGGTCGATGTAATTTGCATAAAGCGCGTCACGCTCCAACTGACGTCGTGTTGTAGCATCGCTGTTCGCGAGTTCAGGCAGCAAAGGAAAAAGATCTTCGAACGACACATCAGGAAACGCCAGGACATCCAAGCCGGTCCGTTTATTGCCATCCTGATTTACGCGGATACCAGCCTCGGAAACCTGTTTTGGAGTGAACACCGACTCAGTCAGAACACCTCGCGCAGCATCCAGGCGCTCCATCTTCTTTTGGAACATTTCTTTGCGGGCCCGCCCCGCGCAGCCAACCTCAATCGCCAGAGGCGTCAGCCGTTGATCCGCATTGTCGGCCCGGAGGGACAAACGGAATTCCGCACGGGAAGTGAACATCCGGTAGGGTTCCGTCACGCCATTCGTGGTCAGGTCATCGACCATAACCCCAATGTAGCTGCCGGAGCGACCAAAGACAATCGGGTCCTCCTCCCTGCTCCGCCGAGCTGCATTGAGGCCTGCGACCAGGCCCTGTGCAGCGGCCTCTTCGTATCCGGTTGTACCGTTAATTTGTCCAGCCAAGAACAAGCCGGGAACTTCCTTGAGTTCCAAACCCAGTGTTAGCGCCCGCGGATCAATGTAATCGTACTCAATGGCATATCCGGGTTGAATGATCTTGGCGTCTTCCAGGCCAAAGATCGAATGCACGTAGTCCTCTTGCACATCCACCGGCAGGCTCGTCGAAATCCCGTTTGGATAAACGGTGTTATCGTCGACGCCCTCTGGTTCCAAAAAGATTTGGTGCGATGTTTTATCAGCGAACCTGACGACCTTGTCTTCAATCGACGGGCAATACCGCGGTCCGACCCCTTCGATATGACCGCCGTACATAGCAGATCGTTCAAGGTTTTCCCGAATGATCTCATGCGTCTTTTCGTTGGTGTGCGTAATCCCGCAGGACACCTGTTTTGCGGTCACCTGCGTGGTTGCAAAGGAAAAGAACGTTGGATCATCATCCCCGGGCTGCGATTCCAATTCATCCCAACGAATCGTTGTTCCGTCCAACCGAGGCGGCGTACCGGTCTTGAGGCGTCCCAACGGTAATTCAAAGCTATCGAGACGTTCTGCCAGGCTGACCGACGGTTTATCGCCCATACGACCACCGGGTCGCGACACATCGCCAATATGAATGACACCGCGCAGGAACGTGCCAGAGGTGAGAATGACAGCCTTCGCCCGGATTTGAGATCCATCGGCCAAGACGACGCCCGTTACCGATTGGCCGGACATGATGAAGTCGGTCGCTTCTCCTTCGATAATATCGAGACAGTCCTGCTGTTCGGTAAGCTTGAGCATCTCCCGACGATAGATTGCTCGGTCGGACTGGGCGCGAGGGCCCTGGACGGCTGGTCCCTTCCGCCGATTCAGGAGTCGGAACTGAATGCCGGCAAGATCGGCAACACGCCCCATGACGCCGTCAAGAGCGTCAATTTCCCGCACGAGGTGGCCTTTGCCCAAACCGCCAATAGCCGGGTTACAGGACATCACGCCGATGCCTTCGCGTTTTAACGTGATCAGGGCGGTGTTTACACCCATCCGAGCCGCCGCATGAGCAGCTTCGGTGCCGGCGTGACCACCGCCGATTACAACAACGTCATAGGCTGAATGTTTCACGTGAAACACTCCTCATTTTCCAAGGCAGAAGCTCGAGAAAATCTCATCCAGGAGATTTTCAACTCCGACACGTCCAACCAACAGTTCAAGCGATCGGATTGCTGACCGCATATCCTCAGCAGCAAGATCATAATGCTCCGGTCCCAACTCGAGAACCGATTGCGCCTGATGTAAGCTCTTCAACGCGGAAGACAAAGCCTCCCTGTGGCGATTACGGGTGGAGATCCCTGGATGAGCCGAGCGCGACTTCAAAACCGTCGCAATGTGCTCAACTAGCCTATCGATCCCCTGCCCCGTTTTCCCGGAAATTGCATCTTCCGCATCATCCCGAGCATCCGCTTTTGGCAGCAGGCGAATATCTCCGTCCTGCATTTCCACGTCAGGCGTTTCGCTAGCTTCTGCCAGAAACACACGGATATCAGCATTCTCGGCCCTCTTCCGCGCCAAGGCAATACCAATGCTTTCGACGTGATCCTCGGTATCGCGCAGGCCGGCTGTGTCGAGAAGCGTGACCGGAAGGCCAGCGAGATCCATCTTCACCTCGATAATATCCCGCGTGGTGCCAGCGTATTCCGACGTAATGGCTGCCTCACGTCCCGCAAGTGCATTCAGAAGTGTCGATTTCCCGACGTTTGGAGCACCAACGATGGCCACCTCAAACCCAGAGCGGATGCGTTCGGCGATTTTGACGCCAGCGACCTCGGTTTCCAAATCCTTTTGAACGCCTGCGAGGAGGCTCGATACCTCGGGCGTAACATCCACCGGAACCTCTTCATCCGCGAAATCAATGGTGACTTCGATCAAAGAGGCTGCCCGGATCAGATCGCTCCGCCACCGTTCGGCCAGTTGCCCAATTGCCCCAGACAGCACTACCTGGGCCTGTTTGCGCTGCGCCTCAGTTTCGGCATCGATCAGATCGGCAAGACCCTCGACCTGCGCCAGATCCAGCTGTCCGTTCTCCAGGGCGCGACGCGTGAACTCACCCGGTTCTGCCTGCCGCAATCCGTCGATTTCGCCAAGCGCATCCAACACAGCAGAAACCACTGCCATACTGCCATGCACCTGAAATTCAACGACATTTTCACCGGTAAAGCTATGCGGTGCGGCGAAACTCAGCACCAGCGCCTCATCCAGAGGATCACCTGCCGCATCCGTCAGCACCCGCAGTCCCCGTCCAGGAACCGGCACCGCAGTTACGCAAAGCGCGTTCATCGCCTCCAGCGCCTGTGGGCCAGAGACACGAATAACCGATACCCCGGCCTTCCCCTGAGCAGAGGCCAACGCAAAGATCGTATCCATGTGTGGCCGTCCTTTCCTGAGCCGCCGGGTCCTAGGTGTTCATCGAATCGAAGAATTCAGAGTTGGATTTGGTTTGTTTCAGTTTCGACAGCAGGAATTCAATGGCGTCCGTGGTACCCATCGGGTTGAGAATTCGCCGCAAAACAAAGGTCTTAGCCAGATCCCCCTTGTCGACAAGCAGGTCTTCCTTCCGGGTGCCCGACTTGAGAATGTCGATCGCCGGGAAGACGCGTTTGTCAGCAATTTTACGATCCAGGACCAGTTCGGAGTTACCGGTGCCTTTGAATTCTTCGAAGATGACCTCGTCCATTCGGCTGCCGGTATCGATCAGCGCGGTTGCGATAATGGTCAGCGATCCGCCTTCTTCGATGTTCCGGGCAGCACCGAAGAAGCGTTTCGGCCGCTGCAGGGCGTTGGCGTCGACACCGCCGGTCAAAACCTTACCCGAGGACGGAACCACGGTGTTAAAGGCCCTACCAAGTCTTGTGATCGAGTCCAAAAGAATCACAACATCTCGTTTATGCTCAACCAGACGCTTGGCCTTTTCGATGACCATTTCCGACACTGCCACGTGGCGCGTTGCCGGCTCGTCAAAGGTGGAGGAAACGACCTCACCCTTGACCGAACGCTGCATGTCGGTGACCTCTTCCGGGCGTTCGTCAATCAGCAGAACGATCAGGTAGCATTCCGGATGGTTCTTCTCAATCGAGTTCGCAATGTTCTGCAAAATCACGGTCTTACCAGTCCGCGGCGGCGCCACGATCAGGGAGCGCTGACCCTTACCGATGGGCGCGACCAGGTCGATCACACGGGCGGATTTATCCTTGATCGTGGGATCTTCGACCTCCATTTTCAGCCGCTCATCCGGGTACAGCGGCGTCAGGTTGTCGAACGCGATCTTGTGACGGGCCTTTTCAGGATCTTCAAAGTTGATCTTGGTGACGTTGGTCAGCGCGAAATAGCGTTCATTTTCCAGTGGCGCCTTGATCTGCCCTTCGACGGTATCGCCAGTGCGCAGAGAATACTGACGAATCATGTCGGGCGAGACGTAGATATCATCGGGACCGGGCAGGTAGTTCGCTTCGGGCGAGCGCAGGAAACCAAATCCGTCTTGCAGAACTTCCAGAACGCCGTCGCCGGCAATGTCCCATCCTTCATCTGCGCGTTCACGCAAGATCTGGAACATCATCTCGCCCTTGCGCATGGTCGAGGCGTTTTCGATCTCCAGATCTTCGGCCATGGACAAAAGGTCCTTGGGGCTTTTGGCTTTCAGATCGGAAAGATTCAGGGATTGGACGGTCATCTACATACAGCCTTTGCGTCCCCGGCATCGGGGAGAGGTGTCATTATCAAATCGGAAGACACGAATGCCCGGACGGGCCCGTTGAGGGCCATACATAGGGGCATGTCCACGATGAGTCAAATACCGCCTCAGAGGCCGCCTGAGGCAATGCTGACAACTGTGGCACGCCCGACCCTGTCAGGGGCGTAAGATCGGCCTTAGAACTTGAAAATGACCGATATGACGATGACCACCATCAGGAGCGTCGGCACTTCGTTTGCCATCCTGAACTGTCTTCCCGTCAGGCGGTTCCGCCCGGCTTCGAAATCCTTGATGCGCCAGACAAGCCAGGTGTGAAACAGCGTCATACCGATTACACAGGCGCCCTTGGTCCAGGGCCAGATGTAGGACCAATCGATCATACCCGGTGTGAAGACGATGAACAGGCCGGCGAGCCAGGCGGTGTGCATCGCAGGGCGCATGATCACCTTCATGAGCTTCTGTTCCATGGTCAGGAACACCGGACCCGTCTGTGGCACCTTCTCAGCGTGCTCCACGTGATACACGAACAGACGTGGGAGATAAAAGAGACCCGCCATCCAGCTGAGGACGGCCATGATATGGAGCGACTTTGCATAGGGGTACAGGGTGTACATCCAGTCTGTCAGGTCCATGCGTGTCTTCTCCGCCGTTCGTTTGGGTCACCCTAAAATAAATAAGAAAGTTTTAAAGGATGATGTTTTTGTAGGGCCCCCTGTTTTCCGTGGATTACTGAGTGCTTCCTTCCCTTATCCCCAGCGTGGACAAGATTCCACCAGCTGGCGGCTTGAAAGGGTATAAGAATCCTTAACAGCCTTTGTTTTATGGATCGTTAAGTGATCCTTAACCTTGAGTATCGTGGGGATAACTAAGGGATCGATTGTGAAGTTCTGGGATATCCCCGGGTTTGAAGTTATCCCAATCCACGCGGGATGGATTCGGGTGAAACTGGGATGGAATCCGGGCTTTGCCTGTGGGCTTGCCAAAACCGGGGAAAACCATACAAAACGTCCTTAACTTCCGAACCGCTTTCCCACGGGGTTTTCCACATGACTGCCCACATCGTGCTCGCCTCCGGGTCCAGTATCAGGGCCCAGCTGCTGCGGCAGGCAGGCATTCCCTTTGAAACAGATGTGCCGCGTCTTGATGAAGATAGCATCAAGGCAGCCTTGCTGGCAGAGGGCGCGCCGCCCCGGGATATCGCCGATGCCCTAGCCGAGGCAAAAGCCCGCAAGATCAGCAGTAAACATCCTGGTCAGATGGTGATCGGATGCGATCAGGTGCTTGATTTCAGGGGAAAACTTCTGTCCAAACCGCGTTCTCCCGAAGAGGCGCTGTCGCAGCTTTGTGAGATGCGCGGACAGCGGCATATGCTATTGTCCGCGGCGGTGATCTACCGCGATGGAGAGCCGTTGTGGCGCCACGTTGGTCAGGTCCGGTTGCTGATGCGCAAAGCCGCGGATGAGTATCTGCGTGATTATGTGGACCGCAACTGGGACAGCATCCGCCACGCCGTTGGCGCCTACAAACTGGAAGAGGAAGGCGTGCGGCTGTTCGCCAGTATCGATGGTAGCTATTTTAATGTCTTGGGCCTGCCGCTGACTGAACTTATAAACTACCTTGGACTGCAGGGGATTATCGATCAATGAATGCCGTGAAGATACCTCTGGCCGGGGTCATTGGATGCCCGGTGGCCCATTCACGTTCGCCGCAGATCCAGAACCATTGGCTCCGCAAATACGGAATCGCCGGACATTATGTGCCGATGCACGTGGAACCGCAGGATCTGGAAACCGTGATCCGCGCGCTGCCAAAGGCCGGCTTTGTCGGGGCTAATGTGACCTTGCCACACAAGGAAACGGTGATGACAATCGCCGACAAGGTTACGGATCGTGCCACGCTGATGGGGGCGGCGAACACGTTGATCTTCCGCGAAGATGGATCGGTTCTGGCTGATAATACAGATGGGTATGGCTTTATCACCAATCTGCATCAGGGCGCACCGGATTGGAAACCGGACGCGGGCCCCGCGGTGGTTCTGGGCGCCGGCGGCGCCTGCCGCGCGGTGGTTGCCTCGCTGATCGAGGCTGGCGTGACCGAGATCATGCTGACCAACCGAACCCGCGAACGGGCGGACAAGCTGCACAAGGAATTCGGCAAACGCATCAAGGTCGTGGATTGGGTTCTGGCCGGCAATATCGTCGAAGAAGCCGCGCTGGTGGTGAATACCACCTCACTCGGGATGGAAGGGAAGCCGCGCCTGAGGGTGCCGATGGACGGTTTGCGCCCGGGCTGCGTTGTGACCGATCTGGTCTATACCCCGCTGAAAACAGATATGCTGCAAGCCGCAGAGGACGCAGGTTGCACCGTTGTTGACGGTCTCGGCATGCTGCTGCACCAGGCTGTTCCGGGCTTTGAACGCTGGTTTGGCAAACGGCCCGAAGTGGATGAGGAAACACGGGCGGCAGCACTGGCATGACGTTTAGACTGGGTCTCACTGGCTCCATCGGGATGGGCAAAAGCACCACGGCAAAGATCTTTGCCGAACTGGGCTGCGCGGTGTGGGATGCGGATGCGGCGGTGCATCGTCTTTATGCGCCAGGCGGTGCTGCTGTCGCACCAATGCAGGCGCAGTTCCCGGAGGCAATTGTCGACGGTGCGGTGGATCGGAGTGCGCTGAAGGACATCATTGCCCGCGACCCCTCTGCCCTGCCCCGGATCGAAAAGATCGTGCATCCGCTGGTCGGGGAAGATCGTGCCGAATTTCGCCGTACTGCTGCCAGCGATATCCTAGTCTTCGATATTCCGCTGTTGTTTGA
Source organism: Pseudophaeobacter sp. A-200-2 (assembly GCF_041008815.1). Taxonomy (NCBI): domain Bacteria; kingdom Pseudomonadati; phylum Pseudomonadota; class Alphaproteobacteria; order Rhodobacterales; family Roseobacteraceae; genus Pseudophaeobacter; species Pseudophaeobacter sp. A-200-2. The sequence continues at coordinate 285,615 of NZ_JAXGFU010000005.1, forward strand.
AACCGGCGGTGAGGCTGCGATGGACGCGGTGGCCTGCGTCACCGTGGATGCGGAAACCCAGAAACAGCGGGTTCTGGACCGTGGCACAATGACGGTTGAGCAATTCGAGCAGATCCTGCAGAAACAGATGCCAATCGAAGAGAAACGCGCCCGCGCCGATTACGTGATCGAGACTGACACGCTGGAACACGCCCGCGCGCAGGTGGAACAGATCCTGGCCGAGATCAGGAGAAAGATGGCAGATGCGTGAGATCGTTCTGGATACCGAGACCACGGGGTTTGATCCGTTTTCCGGGGATCGGATCGTCGAAATCGGTGCGGTGGAACTCTATAATCACATGCCCACCGGCAGGACCTATCACGAATACATCAACCCCGAGCGCGACATGCCTGAAGAGGCATTTGGCGTGCACGGCATCGGTCCGGACCTGCTGAGCCCGCCGCAGACGCCGGCACCGGGGGCGGTCACGCTGCGCGATAAACCGGTGTTCGCCAAGATCGGTCAGGGGTTTCTGGATTTCGTCGGTGATGCGCGGCTGGTGATCCACAATGCCAGCTTTGACATGAAGTTCCTGAACGCGGAACTGGGCTGGATGAACCTGCCGCAATTGCCGATGGAACAGGCGATCGACACGCTGGCCATGGCGCGTAAACGGTTTCCCGGCTCACCGGCAACACTGGATGCCCTGTGCCGCCGGTTCAGCATCGATAACTCCAACCGAACCCTGCACGGCGCGCTTCTCGACTCGGAAATCCTGGCCGAGGTCTATCTGGAGCTGATCGGCGGCCGTCAGCCCGATTTCGCTCTGTCCAGCAGCGGCAGCGGATCGGATACTGCAGCGGTAGACAGCAATTGGCGCCCGGAACCACGGCCGACCCCCCTGCCCTCGCGCCTGACGGCCGAGGAAAAAGCTGCCCATGATGCCTTTGTGGAAAAACTGGGCGAAGACGCACTTTGGGTCTCGGCACAGTCCTGACATATTGTCCCGACAAATAAAAAACGCTGCCGGTCTGACCGACAGCGTTTGAATTTTCAAAGCAATAAAATGACTTATTGCGTCGGTTGGGCTTCGGCCTGACGGCGTGCCAGCTCGTTGCGGTAGATCGCAACGAAATCGATGTTATCGAGGTTCAGCGGCGGGAAGCCACCGTCGCGGGTCACGTCGGACACGATGCGGCGCAGGAACGGGAAGGTCATGCGCGGGCATTCGATCAGCAGGAAGGGGTGCAGCTGATCGTCCGGAACACCCTGGATGTTGAAGACGCCGACATATTCCAGCTCCAGAACAAACAGAACCTCACCACCGTCCTTGTTCTTGGACTCGACGGTCAGCTTGGTCATAACTTCGTACTGGTGTTCCGCCGCGCGTTTCTTGGCGTCCAGATTGACCTGAACGTTCACGTCGGGCTGAACTTCACCGGCAGCACCCTTTTGCGCCATCACGTTTTCGAACGACATGTCGCGGATGAACTGACCCAGAATGTTCATCTGGACCTGGGGCTGCTGCGGGGCTGCTGCTGCGCCCTCTGGGGTGTCGTTTTCGGCCATGGAGATACTCCTGAAAATATATCTTTGCCGATTGCTTAGCAGCTTGGCGCGGGTATCTCAACGGTCTGTCCAACAGTGGCAAACAGCGTGGCGCAACAGGCTTTGACTGTGCCCTATTTTGGGCCGTCTTCCGGGCCTTTTACCCAGCCGGATGGGGCATCCCCGGGGCGTCTGGGTGTCACATCTTCGTATTCGCCGTCGATCACATCGCCGGGCTGCCCCGGACGCCGTTGCCCGGGATGCTGCGCATGGCCATGGGGGCCGTGCGAACCGGGCCGCGCCTGTCCAGGTCCCATTCCGGCGCCCATTTCAAACCGTGCGACGGTCACCCGTTTGCTGATGTAGCGGAACACCGCAAGCCGCACCGGCGGCATCAGCAGTGTAAAACCGACCGCATCGGTGAAAAAACCGGGCGTCAGGAGCAAGGCGCCGGCGAATAGGATCATCGCCCCATGCGCCAGCGGTTCAGCCGGGTCCGATAGGGTCTGGAACGAGGACCGCAACTGCCCCATGGCCAGCCGCCCCTGCGAGCGCACAAGCGAGGTTCCCAGAATGGCGGTCAGCACCACGATGGCCAGCGTCGGCCACAGTCCGATCATCCCGCCAACCTGTACAAACAGGGCGATTTCAACCAGTGGCACCATCAGAAAGGCCAGAAAAAGATACATTTTGGGGTCCTTGGATCTTGCGCTGAACGGTGGACTTGGCCCCACCCGTCACCTACATAAGAGCAGTCCGCTTTGGTTTCAAACAAGGCACCAATGCCTAGCACGAGGTTCACATGGAGTCGCCCTTGATTCAGATTTTGGTTTTGGCCGGCATCGCCGTCTTTCTGATCCTGCGCCTGAAAAACGTTCTGGGCACCCGTGAAGGGTTCGAAAAGCCCACTCAGCCGCAGCAGGCCCCGGCAGAGAAACGCCGCCCCGACTTCGAAGTGATCGAAGGTGGTCCGGATCTGGATATCACCGATTACGTCGCCGAAGGTTCGCCCCAGGCCGACGCGCTGGCCGCGATGAAGCGGGCCGAGCCGTCGTTCCAGGTGCAGGACTTCGTACACGGTGCACGCGGTGCCTATGAGATGATCCTGATGGGCTTTGAAAACGGCGAACTCGACGATCTGGAGCCGCTACTGGCTGGCGACGTCTACGAAAGCTTTGTCGATGCCGTGGCGCACCGCGAAGATCAGGGGCTGACCATCGAGGCCGAATTCATCGGGGTGCGTGAAACCACCCTTGCGGATGCGCGGTTCGATGAGAGCACCCGCACTGCTGAAATCACCATGCGGTTCGTGGCTGAACTGACGTCGGTCGTGCGAAACAGCGAAGGTGAGATCGTCGAAGGCGATCCCAAGGCCGTAAAACGCCAGAAGGATACCTGGGTCTTTGCCCGTTCGATGGGCACCGACGATCCGAACTGGCAACTGGTGGCCACGGACGCATGATTGGGGCGCTACGGGCGGCATTCCGGGCAGCAGCCATTATTGGTGCTGCCATGACCGCTTCGGGCGCATCCGGCGAGACTGCCTATTCCATATTGAATTTCTCACAGCTGGACGGCTGGGACAGGGACAACCACGCAGAGGCGCTTCAGGTGTTTCTGGGGACCTGTCCCGACCTTGACGACCCCGATTGGCAAAGCCTTTGCGCGCTGGCGCAATCGCAGACGCCCGCCGGGGCCAAGCAATTCTTCGAGCTGTTCTTTCGCCCGGTTCTGATCGAGGACGGCGCTGATCCCCTGTTCACCGGCTATTTCGAACCGGAATTGCAGGGGTCGCGTTATCGGACGGACCGGTTCCGCTATCCTGTCTACAAAATGCCAAACGAAGCGCGCCAGACCAACCTGTGGCTGCCGCGCCGCGATATCCTGACAAGCGGTGTCATGGACGGGCGCGGGCTGGAAATCGCCTGGGTCGATGACCCGGTTGAGCTGTTTTTTCTGCAAATTCAGGGGTCCGGCCGGATCAAGATGCCCGATGGTGCTTCGGTTCGCGTCGGCTATGGGGGGGCCAATGGGCACCCTTATAAATCGGTTGGCGCTGAAATGGTCCGGCGCGGCATCTACAAGGCGCATCAGGTCAGCGCCCAGGTGATCAAGGCCTGGGTGCGGCGCAATCCCATGGCGGGTCATGAGCTGCTGATGCACAACCCGTCTTATGTGTTCTTCCGCGAGGTGAAAAAAGTGCACCCGTCGAAGGGGCCATTGGGGGCGATGAACCGTTCGGTTACGGCGATGCGCAGTATCGCGGTGGATCCGAAGTATACGCCCCTGGGGGCGCCGGTCTGGGTGGAAAAGGACGGGGCGGAGCCGATGCGCCGCCTGATGATCGCGCAGGATACCGGATCGGCGATCAAGGGCGCGCAGCGGGCGGATATATTCTTTGGCACCGGGGATGGCGCCGGCGAGGCGGCCGGCCGTCTGCGGGATCCGGGGCGGATGATCGTTTTCCTGCCCATTCAACGCGCCTATGCGATGTTGCCGGAAGATTTCTGATGACCCGGCGCAAACTGACATCGGATGAAATCGACCTTTGGCACAAGGTCGTCAAACACGCGGAGCGTCTGCATCCGGGCAGTCATACGACGCCGCCTGATCTGCCGCTGCCCAAGCCAAAGCCGAAAAAGACGCCGCATCCGCACTCCGAACCCCAGATCGAAGCCTTCCGCCTGGGCAGTCGCGCGCCGTCAAAGCCTGGCAAACATGATCTGAAGAAACCTGTGGCGCAATCGCTGTCTTCGGCGCCGGTGCAAATGGATGAAAAGGCGTTTCGACGGATGAAACGCGGCAAGCTGCGCCCCGAAGGCAAGCTGGACCTGCATGGCATGCGGGTGGATACGGCGCACCCTGCCCTGACCCGGTTCATTCTGTCGGCGCAGGCCTCGGGGAAGCGGCTGGTGCTGGTCGTGACTGGCAAGGGCAAGGACCGGGACGAGCCGGGACCGATCCCCACCCCGCGCGGCGTGCTGCGTCACCGGGTGCCGCAATGGCTGGCCTTGCCGCCGTTGTCGCAGGCGGTGTTGCAGGTGACGCCGGCCCATATCAGCCATGGCGGCGAGGGTGCCTATTACGTCTATCTGCGGCGCGGACGCTGATCGTCGCGCGGTTATCGCTGGCTGTCCGTGATATCGATGAGCGACAGATCCTGAATCTGCTTTTTCTCCACCATCGGTGGCGGCAGCACCCCATCAAAGATCAACCCTTTGCGTGAAAACGCTTGCGATGATTGCCGCGCCGAACTGAGGATCGCGAGGAGCGCGGGCGAAGTGCCAGCAACCAAATGGCCCGAGCTGGCGGAATCGGCGTAATCGGTGGTGTCGATGATGCTGATCGGCAAATCCTCCAGACCATCGGTCGATCCCAGATTTCCCAGCCGCGCGCGGCTGGACGTGCCCCGCAGCCGTTGCGACAGGGTCAGAATCTTGTCCTTGCGGGAAATGAAAACCAGAAATGGCTGCGGAACCGGGTTGAGGCGGCTCATCTGGCTGCGAAAGACGTCCAGATCCAGATCCGGCGACATCAGCACCACGCCGTCAAGGTTCCTGTCGGACCAGCCGGGTGTGCGGATTTCAATCTGGCGCAATGTCTCCATCGCCAGCATCGACCCCATGGAATGCGCCACCAGAACGATCCGCCGCGCGTTGCTTTTGCTGAGTTGTTTCAGCAGCCGTTCCAGCCCGTCGCGGGCAAACATCACGCTGTCGGCATCATAAGCATAGCCAAGCGGACTGCCGAGGCTGGGCCAGGAATAGACCACGGTGGCACCGGGAACCTTGGTATCATGGGTCAGCTGCGCCGCGCGAAAGGCGGTTTCGGATTGGGTGGAATTGAACCCATGCACAAAGACGGTGATGTCACGCTCGTCCGGTTCAAATTTTGCCAGTTCACGGTTCAGTCGATCCATGAAAACTGCGGAAGTTTCGATCTTCCGCCGGGCGGCCATGGTAAACTCGGTCTTCGGGTCCGGTGTGTCATAGGCAAACAGAAGCTGCCCGGGCTGGTGGTTGGGCGGGATCGAAACGGTCAATTCCAGCAGGTGATAGTCTTCGGTCCTTCCATTGCCAAACCCGCCTTCGGGCAGCGGGTCACGGATCGTGGCGGCAAAGATCGTCTTTGGCGTTCCGATCTCCAGCGCTTCGGGGATGGTCGGTGTCGACGGCCGAATGCCACAGGCGGCAGCGGCAAAAAGGGATAGAAACAAAACCTTCCGGAAAAACAACATGCCAAATATCCAACCTGTTTCACGCCTTGGATATACCGGAAACCGCCCGGTTCCAACTGGCAGGACCAGCCGCAACCGGGCGGTGTTGTTTACAGGACGTAGCGGCTCAGATCGTTGGAGCCGCCCAGCTCACCCAGGTTCTTGGAGACAAATTTGGCATCAACCACAACCGCCTCGCCGCCCCGGTCCGGCGCGGTAAAGGACAGCTCTTCGAACACCCGTTCCATCACCGTGTAAAGGCGCCGCGCGCCGATATTTTCCACCGACTGGTTCACCTCGGCCGCGATTTTCGCCAGCGCCCCGATACCCTCTTCGGTAAAGGTGACCTCGACCTCCTCGGTGCCCATCAGGGCGGTGTACTGGCGGGTCAGCGCATTGTCTGTCTCGGTCAGGATGCGGATGAAATCCTGCTCGCTCAGCGCGCGCAGGTTCACCCGGATCGGCAGACGGCCTTGCAATTCCGGCAGCAGGTCTGACGGTTTTGCAATGTGGAAAGCGCCGGAAGCGATGAACAGGATATGGTCTGTTTTGACCGGCCCGTGTTTGGTGCTGACGGTGGTGCCCTCGATCAGCGGCAGCAGATCGCGCTGCACGCCTTCGCGGCTGACGTCGCCACCACGGGCATCGGAGCGGGCGCAGACCTTGTCGATCTCATCCAGGAAGACGATGCCGTTTTGCTCCACCGATTCCAGGGCAACGCGGGTGACCGTCTCGTCGTCCAGCAGCTTGTCCGCCTCTTCGCCGATCAGCACGTCATAGCTTTCGGCGACGGTGAGGCGCTTCTTCACGGTGCGCCCGCCCATGGCTTTGCCGAACAGATCGCCCAGGTTCATCATGCCGCCCATGGCCCCGCCGGGCTGGCCGGGAATATCGAACATGCCGCCCATCGGGTTCGAGGTATCGGTGACCTCCAGTTCGATGACGGTGTCGTCCAGCTCGCCGGATTTCAGTTTCTTGCGGAACACTTCGCGGGTGCTGTCGCGGGCCTCGGTGCCGGCGATGGCGGTGATCACGCGCTCCTCGGCGGCCTTGTGGGCCTTGGCCTTGACGTCTTCGCGCATGAATTCGCGGGTCTGCATGATCGCGGTGTCCACCAGATCGCGGATGATCTGTTCGACGTCACGGCCAACATAGCCGACCTCGGTGAACTTGGTGGCTTCGACCTTGATAAAGGGCGCGCGGGCGAGTTTCGCCAGACGGCGGCTGATCTCGGTCTTGCCGACGCCGGTGGGGCCAATCATCAGGATGTTCTTGGGGTAAACCTCGTCGCGCAGGTCATCGCCCAGCTGCTTGCGCCGCCAGCGGTTGCGCAGGGCGACGGCGACGGCGCGTTTGGCGTCTTTCTGGCCGATGATGAACCGGTCCAGTTCGGAAACGATTTCGCGGGGTGTCAGGTCAGTCATGGGATTTCCCGTATCAATGAGAGGGCGGCAGCCGGTGAAGCGGCACCAGCCCGGACAAGGGTGAAAGAAGCGCGGCGCGGATGCGGGTCCAGAAAGCCCCCAGCGCCACAAGGAACACGCCCAGAACCAGAATGGTCGATGCGGCGCCTTCGCCGTCGAACACCGTTCCGGCCAGGGTCACGCTATAGCCGATCGCGGCAATCAGGAATGACCGCCGGTCGATCACGATGGCAACAAAGGCAAAGGCCAACAGCACGGCCAGCAGCAGCAGATGCGCGCCGCTGCTGCCGTTTTCCAGCAGGCTGAGCGCGATGGTATTGACCAGTGCTGGGGCGGCGACGACGTGTAGCCAGAACCCCTGCGCCGAGCGCCGGGTGACCCGGTGCGGATCGCTCATATCGAAGACCATCGCCACGACAAAGACCGCAAGGCCCACCAACAGCGTGATCCAGGCGAAGGGACCGCTGGCCGACAGCAGGAAGAAATCGCCGATATCGGCGGGGGTACCCATGCGGATCGCCCCCATCAGCAGTGCCAGTGCAAAAACGCCAAGCGCGATCAGGGCCATGGCAAAGGGCACCCGGAACCGCAGCCAGTAGATGGTGATGGCGACTGTGGTCAGCGCGAATGGCAGCTGCATGCTGGAATAATCGGTCTGGGCAATCATGAAGGGCTGGGAAAACTGCGCCGACAGCCCTGCCCCGGCATTCACCGCCCAGAGCACGGACAGGGCAATGGCCGGCGCCACCATGCGGCGGCGGCGGATGAAATATTCCGACAGTGCCCACAGAACCGCGGCGCCGATCACCGCGGCGGTGACCGTCTTGCTTTGATAGCCGCCCAGGCTGCCCGCCAGCATTGCTGCCGTGACCGCCGCCCATCCGGAGGCGAGGATCAGCAGCCCGATGACGATGAAGATCTCGTTGAACCCCTTGAATAGCTCAAACGGTTCATCGCCTTCGGCTAGGTTTTCACGCGCGCCCCGGCGGCTGTCGGCCAGCGCCAGCAGCGAGGCAGCCTGCGCCTCGCTCAGCAGGCCCGATCCCACGGCGGCGCGCAGATCATCGCGGTCGATGCCGGACACCTTATTTCTCCGGGCTGATGGTTTCGACGGTCAGCCTGCCGTTGGTGTAAACGCAGATATCGGCGGCGATCGCCATGGATTCGCGGGCCACGGTTTCCGCCGATTTGTCACTGTCCATCATCGCGCGGGCTGCCGCGAGGGCGAAATTGCCGCCCGAACCGATGGCGGCCACGTCATGTTCCGGCTCCAGCACATCGCCGGCGCCGGTGATGACCAGAAGGTCCGTTCCATCGCTGACGATCAACATCGCTTCGAGCTTTTGTAGATATTTATCGGTGCGCCAGTCCTTGGCCAGTTCGACGCTGGCGCGCGCCAGTTGGCCCGGTGTGGCTTCCAGCTTGGCCTCAAGCCGCTCCAGCAGCGTAAAGGCATCGGCGGTGGAGCCGGCAAAGCCCGCGACCACGTCATAGCCGCCGGGGGACAGGCGGCGAACCTTGCGGGCGCTGCCCTTGATCACGGTCTGGCCCAGCGACACCTGCCCATCACCGGCAATCACCACAAGCCCGTCTTTCTTGACACCGATAATGGTGGTCCCGTGCCAGCCGGGGAATTGATCGTCTGCCATGCATGCCTCCAGTGTTGTTGCAGCCATATATGGGCGTTGGGTCCTTATTGCTCAACCGGGTATCTGACCTGCGGCTGCCTTTGCCCAATCTATTGCCGTGCCTAGCCTTCAACTTGCGTTGATCCATCTGGCGGGCAGGGGCTGTTGACGGGGTTCCTGACCCGAAAACTATGAGAGATGCAGGGCAAAACCATGCGTTATCAAATGATTGCAAGCCAGGCGATGAAACGGCAAAGCATGCCAAAGGATGGATCGGCGTTCGGCCCCGGGCAAATGTGCCGATCAACGGCCGTTATCAAACCCGCTGATGCGCCCCTTGCACTGTATTAGAAGAGCGGATCACGGCGTTAACAAACTGATCATTTGTTATGCAATAGGCGCAGATCGGGGCTGTCAAACGGGCAATTGTGAGACTCACCCGCCTCTCCTACATGGGCGTTAACACCGGCATGGGGCCGGTTGTTTTGTTACAGGACCCATAAAATGGCCACAACAGCAAATATCCATGCACCCCTCGGTGCGGTTGCCGTCCTCCGCATCGTCGACACCGTTCTGAACGCAAAAGCTGCCTTCGCAGAAGCCCGTGAAGCCCGCATCACCCGCCGTGCTCTGTACCGTCTGTCCGACGTCCAGCTGGCCGATATTGGTCTGACCCGCGAAGACATCTCGAAGATCTGATAGGCAGACCTTCACATGACCTTATACAGCTAGCAAAGCCGTCCGAACCCGGACGGCTTTGTGCATTTCAGGGGCTATTACTCCGACCACCTGTAGCGTCCGGCCAGATCGGGCAGCCAGGCCTCGACCGCAGCCGTTGCGATGACATGCGGCGCCTTGCCATCCACACTCGCCACATCCAGCCCCCCGAAGACGGCGCGCACTTTTGCCCGGCCGCGCGGCAGATCGGCGGCCACCAGATCACAGTCCACCGCTTCGGGCTTTTGCACGGCGATGGTCACCTCCACCCGCATTTCGGAATGATCGATGCCCAGTTCGGAAAACAGGGTGATCGAGGAATGATGCAGCGCATCCTGCACCGCACGCCGGGCCGCCTTGGTGTAGTCCCGCCCATAAAGATCGTTGCCGGTGCCCATTTCCAGAATGATACGTTTCTCCGTCATCACACCGCCTCCATTTCAAAAGAGACAATGACGGCGGCATTGGCGATGACCGTCTTACCGCCACCCGGTTTGTCGATGTCCAGACCACCTTTGGTGATGCGGATGTCGGGGCGGCCATAGGGAAAGATCTCCTTCAGCGCATCGGCATCCACGGAGTCCGGCTGCTGCACCCCGATTTCGGCGTCGATGATCATGGCTTCCTTCGGGAAATCGAACAGTTCGGCCATGTTGACCGAATTGTGCCACAGGGCATCCCTGATCGCGCGTTTTGCCGCTTCGGTGTAATCGGCGCGGCGCAGGGATGTGCCCATGCCGAATTCCACCAGTACCCGCGTTTTGGCCATGACGGTCCTCCTGTCTGTTTGCGGCCACTTTGACGGGGATCGGAGGCAAGGAAAAGGGGCGCCTTTCAGGGTCCGGTGCCTGCGGGCGCTGCAATTGCGACTCCATCCCGTCGCTGTGGTGCTAGAGCGAACCGCAGCATGCGGAGACAAGCTGGGCAACCGTCAGAGGAGGGCGCCGACATGACAGAACACACGCGTCTGAAAGATAGCCCCGAGTGGGATTATCTGCTGCGGGATTTCTATGAGTTCTACCGCCGCCTGCCTGCTGGTGGCAGCGTCAAGATCCGCAGCCATCAGCGCATGGTCCGTGAACGCATCAGCCGGGTTCTGAAATCCAATGCCGAGGTTCGCGCCGGTGCCAGCGTTGATAAACCCGTGACGGCGCATCTGCAGCGGGCTCTGGACAACGGTCGGCAGGAACGCCACGGCGCCTTTATCCGCGCGATCGAGGCGGTGCGTCAGCATCTGGTCTGGCAATACGGCTATGAAAAGGTGCCGCGCGGGTTGGAGCGCAAATACGCCTATGCCGAACTGGCTGGTCCCACCGGCCCGGTGATGACCGACGAGGTGATCCTCGGGCTGGTGCTGTTCGCGCCAGGCTGCACCTATCCGGCCCATTCCCACGATGGCATCTCGGAGAGTTATATCTGCCTTTCTGGCGCAGTGTCGGAGAACGATCAGGGCGTCTATGCGCCGGGGTCGCTGATCTTCAACCCGCCGGGGCAGCTGCACCGCATCACCGTGGCGGATCATAATCCGTCGCTGCTCTGCTACGCTTGGGTTGGCGATCAGGAAAAACTAGCCAACCAGAAGATGGTGTTCACGCGCGCACCCAAATAGGCGCAGATCACCGGACGGGTTTTATTGCAGGCCCACACGAAAAAGGGCGCCACCGGGGCGCCCTTCAAAAACTCTCGCTTCAGATCCAAGCGGATCAGATGCTTTCGTTGATCCAGCTTTGCAGCGCAGCCTTGGGTGCGGCGCCGGCGCGGTTGGAGACAACCTGACCGTCCTTGAAGATGAACAGCGCCGGGATACCGCGCACGCCCATGGCGGCAGCAGCGTTCGGGTTGCTGTCAACGTCGACCTTGGCGATTTTCACCTTGTCGCCGTATTCGGCGGCCAGCTCTTCCAGAGCGGGGCCGATCTGCTTACAGGGGCCGCACCATTCGGCCCAGAAGTCTACGACTACGGGAACGGAGGAGTTCTTGACTTCGGCGTCAAAGGTTTCGTCGGTGACGGCTACGGTGGACATGGAAATGTCTCCTGAGATGAGTGGCAACTGGATGCTGAACCTAGGTAGGGCTTAAGGACTCGTCAAGGTTCCCCGTGACGCTGGAAGGCCCCCGTCACAACTTCGTGCGGCAGGGGCATCAGGGTTGCATTGCGGGTCCATATCAGCGCCGTTTCGATGGTTTTGCCTGGGTAGATCCGCCCCAGCGCCAGCTCATAGGCGCCCATTTGCCGCAGCAGCCCGTCGGGACATTCGCTTACCGATTGCGGAACGGTTGCGTTTGATTTGAAATCCACCGCCAGAACCCGGTCAGGTTCCACAATCAGCCGGTCGATCACCCCGTGCAGGCGGATGCCATCCAGATCGGCCGTCACGGCCACTTCGGACAGGGTGCCGGGGGCAAAGACATGCGCGAGATCGGGATTGCGCAGTACGGCGCTTGCCTCCTGCAGCAGTTCCCCTTGGTCCTCGCATCCCGCCAGCAGCGCTCGGGCCAGATCCGGCCAGCGGTCCTCTGGCTGTGCGGGCAGATGTTCCAGCAGCAAGTGCAGGTTGGTGCCGCGCGCCTTGGCAGCCTCCTCGTCCAGACCCTGATCGCCAGGCAGCGCCTTGGCGCCGCCCAGATCCGATGGGCTGAGCGTCGGTTCCGGCGCGACATAGGCCGGGGCAGACTGTGTAAAGACCTGTGGCAGGGTCACTTTCTTTGGCTCGGGGGCGTCGTGGGCGACAAACTCCAGCCCGTCCCAATCGCCATGCTGTAGCCGCAGGCCCGGCCCACCGGGCAGGTCGGCTTCGGCAGCGCCGCCGTCATTCAGAGCCCGTTCGACCATCTGGTACCAGCTGTCACCCTCTTTCGACAGCTCCCCGGCGGTCGCAACGATCAGCCACTTCTCTGCCCGCGTTAGCGCCACATACAATAGGCGCAGCCGTTCGTTCTGCTGTTTCTCCTGCGCGGCCTCGCGCGCGGTGAGCATGGCGGCGGGCATCTGATTCTTGGGCACGCGCCACAGCGGCGCGCCTTCGGCCACGATGATCTCGGCATCGCTGGGCGGCTTGCGTTTGGCGGTATCTGGCAGGATCACGATCGGCGCCTCCAGCCCCTTGGAGCCATGCACCGACATCACCCGGATCATATCCCCGGCGGCGCCCATCTGGCGCTTGATCTCAAGATCGTCGGTCTGCATCCAGACCAGAAACCCGGTAAGGCTGGGAATATCGGTGCGTTCATAGGCCAGCGCTTGGGACAGGAGCGCGTTGATGCCGTCCTCGGCTTCGGGGCCAAGGCGACCCAGCAGGCGCTGGCGGCCCCTGTGACGGGTCAGGATCCGCTCGATCAGATCATAGGGGCGCAGAAAATCGGTCTGGCTGCGCAGATCGTCGATCATTTCCATCGTTTCGGGATATTCCGTGGCCCGATCACGCAGCGCCGCCCACAGATGGCTGCCGCCTTTGCGCCGGTGGGCAAGGTCGAACAGCATCTGTTCCGACCAGCCAAAAAGCGGTGATTTCAGCGCGGCAGCCAGCGACAGGCTATCCTCGGGCGTCGCCAGAAACGACAACAGCGCGGCGATATCCTTGACCGCCAGTTCGGCGCCCACCTTCAGCCGGTCGGCACCCGCGATAGGCAGGCGGGCGGCCTTGCAGGCGCGGATGATTTCGGAAAACAGCTCGGACCGGCGCTGCACCAGGATCAGGAAATCCCCGGCATGTACCGGGCGGCGCTGAAAGGTGCCGCGGGTCGGGCCGTCCTCGGGAATGGTGACCTTGTCGTCGATCATCCGCTTGATCTCGCGGGCGATACGCTCGGCCAGGATCACCGTGTGATGACGGGCGCCGGGCCGGTCCACCGGGTCGGTCCAGTCGCGGTCTTCCTCATCATCCAGCTTTTCCACCGCAGGCCAGAGGTCCACGCGCCCCGGCAGATCGGATTTAAAGGCGCGGTGCAACGCGTCCTTGTGAAAGCCGGCGCGCGGGCTGTCCTTGAACACCAGATCGACCAGCCGCAGGATCGCCGCAGAGGAGCGGAAGGAAAATTCCAGCGCCGCATTCTGAAGCGCCGCGCCGGTTTCGGCCAGTCGGCGGCCGAATTCTTCCTGCATGCGGTCAAAGGCATCCGGGTCGGCGCCCTGAAAGGAATAGATCGACTGTTTCTTGTCGCCGACCACAAAGATCGTGCGCTCCACATCCGATCGCGCGCCGATCCCTGATGTGAACTCCTGCGCCAGTTTTTCGATCACGTCCCATTGCACCGGGCTGGTGTCCTGCGCCTCGTCCACCAGGATGTGATCGATGCCGCCATCCAGCCGATAGAGAACCCAGGCCGCCACCGCCGGATCGTTCAGCAGCAGCCGCGCCTTGAGGATCAGATCGTCAAAGTCGAGCCAGCCGCGCAGCTGTTTGCGCCGCTCGTATTCCGGCAGGAACACGGCAGCAAAGGCGTGCAGGTCCTCGGATTTCTGCGCCGCTGCCAGCGCCAGCCGTTTGGCGCGGGCATCCTCGACCCGCAGCATAAAGGGCTCCAGCCGGTCCATCAGATCGGGGTTGTCCTTTTGCAGCTTCTTGGTCGGGAAGCTGCCGACCTTGGCCGTAAAGGGCGCCTTGGCGCTGGCGCCAGTCAGGAAAACCGACTCTAACACAGGCAGATCGGCCATTTTCGGCGTGGCGATCCCGGCGAGTTTCGCGGCGGCTTTCTGATCGTTGGTGCCGCCTGTTGCCAGCATATCGCGGGTGCGGCTCAGCAGCTCATCTTCTCCACCAAGGAACACCAACGCCTCCAGCGCGGCAGCGTCAAACCCTTCGGGCAGGTCGAACAGTTTCAGCAGTCCCGCGCGGTCCAGAGGCTGGGAAAATTCGGCGCGGCGTTGGCAGATGGCGGCGGTCAGATCGTCAAAATCGCTGCCTGCAACATGCCGGGCCAGCGCCTCGACCAGATGCGCCTCCGGGCCGTTGGCGATATCCTCGACGATTTCAGCGCGCAAAAGGGTAGCGGCGCGGTCTTCCATTTCGGCGAATTGCGGGCTGACGCCGGCCTCCAGCGGGAAACGGCGCAACAGCGAGGAACAGAAGGAGTGGATCGTCTGGATCTTGAGGCCACCCGGCGTTTCAATCGCGCGGGCAAAGAGCGTGCGCGCCTGCGCCAGCCCCTCGCCCCGGGCCACGTCGCCTGCGCCCAGATCCTCCAGCGCCGCGCTCAGCCTGTCATCGCCCAGCATCGCCCATTCACCCAGCCGCTGGAACAGTCGGTTCTGCATCTCGCTGGCGGCGGCCTTGGTATAGGTCAGGCACAAGATGTGCTGCGGCTGCACGCCTTTCAGCAACAGCCGCGCCACCCGGTCGGTCAGCACCTTGGTCTTGCCCGATCCGGCATTAGCCGCCAGCCATGTCGAGGCATCGGGCCGCGCGGCGCGAAACTGCGCCTCAGATGCTGCATCGCGGGGGGCGGTCATGTCAGATCCTCCGGCTTTGGCATGTCGCTGCGGTCCCATTCGCCAAAGCGCGCCAGATGATCGTAGTCGCCGGCAAAATCGTCCCGGTGCACCATGCGACGGCTGCTATAGCCCTGTTCGGGGTCGAAATAGGCTTCGATCAGTTTCTTCAGCTCAGCCCAGACCTTGGCCGGGGGTTCATCCGCCAGCGGCGCGGGCACTTCCTTGATCGGGGATTTCAGGCCGATGAAGGTCGCGCGCTCCACCTGCGCGATGCCGTAGTCCTCAAAGGCGCCCTGTTCGGCCATGGCGGCCTCGATCAGCAGCTGTTTGTCAAAGGCGCGCTGTTGTTTGTCGGTCGGTGGATCGCCGGTCTTGTAGTCAAAGATATGCAGGCAACCGCGTTCATCGACGTCGATCCGGTCGGCCTGTCCGGTGATCTGGAAATCGAGCGGCGCAAGGCGAACTCCTCCGCTGATTTCAAACCCAGAGGGGCGCGCAGCGGCGCGACGGGTCTGTTCCCCCGCGACAAAGCTTTCGGCGATGCGGGCAATGCGCGCCAGCCACAGGCTGCGGGCGACGGGCCAGGGGACCTCTGCCTGCAACTGGCTGCGGGTGCGCGCGATCAGCTCTTCCGGGGTCAGCAGCTCCGGGTTGTCGCGGCTATCGCGGATGTAATCCTCGAACACCTTGTGCACCACGATCCCGCGCAGCAGCGCATCGGGTTCCCGCATCAGCGGGTTCAGTGGTTTCAGGCGCAGCACATGTTTGGCGTAAACCGCATAGGGATCGCGGATCAGGCGGGGGATTTCCGTGACTGACAGCTGTCGCGGTCGGGCGGCAACCGGCGGGCGCGGGGCAGGGCGGCTGGCAGGTTCGCTTGGCAGCGGGACCTCCAGCGCCGTTGACCAATCCAGCCATGTCTGCCCGCGTGCGCGCATTGCCTCCAGCGCGGCGCGCCCGCCTTGTTCCGGCAGGCCGCGCAACAGGTTCATCATCCGGTTGAGCCAGCGCGAGGGTACGGTATCTGCCTCTTCCGAGCGTTTGGCACGGGTCAACCAGACTTCAGGCGCGGCCACGGCCTGCTGGAAGTCATGCGCAGAGAGACCGATACGGCGTTCGGGCAGCAACAGCCCGGCCTGATTGCGCAACTGGCGGTTCAGCCAGGGATCGGGGCTGGCGGCCTCGGGCCAGCTACCCTCGTTGAGACCGGCCAGAATGACCAGATCGGCGCCTTGAACACGGGCCTCTAGCGTACCCCAGATCATGATCGACCCATAGGGCGCATCGCGGTCGCGCACCTCTTCCTGCGCCAGAAGCGCGCCCAGAAGATCGGCAAAGTCGCGGGCGCTCATCTCGCCGCCGAATTGCGCGTTCTCTTCCAGATCGGTGATCACCTTCAGCGCCTTCTGGCCGGCTTTCTTGTCCCAGAGCGTGCCGCTGCCGCCCAGCTGACTGCCAGAGGCAATGCCTTCGGCGCGGGCGCGCAGGCGGGTGATCCAATCCGTCAGGGACAGGTTGCCCGGGGTGACCTGATCGGCAAATTGTGTCGTCAGCCAGTCGACCCATCCGGGGATCAGATCGCGCGTGGCGCCAAAGGCGGCAAAACTGTCTGCATCGGGGAAGGGCGGGCCATTGCGGCGCAGCTCGAGTTCGAAATCGCGGGTATGGCGCAGGTGTTCGCCGCGCGCAGCCTCTGGCCCGTCATGGGTCAGCGGGTGTTTCAGCAGCGTCAGCAGCATGTCCGGCGTCAGCACGTGGCAGAACAGCTCGGCCACGTGGCGCAGGAAACGGCCCGGCGGAGACAGTTGCAGCGGCTGACCGGCGGAATCATCCGGCAGGATGTCCCAGCGGTCCAGCGCCGCCGACACCTGCCGCGTCAGCATCCGGTCGGGGGTGATCAGCGCCGCGGTCTGGCCATCCTCGGCGGCCTGCCGCAGACGCAAAGCGATGGTGAGCGCCTCGGATCTGGGGCTTGGCGCTTCGACAAGGGTGATGGTCTCGGCAGCGCGATCGATATCGGTCAGCTGCGGTCCTTCGCTCATCCAGGCGTCGGTGACGGGGGCAGGGCGCAGCGCCAGTGACACCAGCCGGTTGCGGGCCGGAAAGGGAGGGGGTTCATCTGTCCAGGGTTCCACGTCACGCGGCGTGAGCTCCAGATCCTTCATCAGCCGATAGAACCGGTACTGCGGATGGTCTTCGGAGATCAGCGGATCATCAAGGCCGGACCAGACGTGATCGGGTTGGTCAAAATCGAACCCCGGCAGGATCACCGCGCCCTGCGGCAGGCGGGCGATGGCTTCCATCAGCATCAGAGTGGTGCCGCGCGAGCCGGTGGAGCCGGCCAGGATCACCGGGTGTTGCGGCGGTGCGCTCTGCCACTGGTCGATCAGGTTCAGAACCACCTGCCGCTGGCGGGCTTCCTTGTCCATGGCATCGTCGTGGCGGTCAACAAAATCATCTGCGATCCCGATGAAGGCCTGCGCGCGCGCCCAATGCCCGGACATGTCCGAGACATCAAGGTTGCGGATGGTGTCGGTGCTGACGCCTTCGCCCTGCATTTCGTCGATCAACGCCGCCAGACTGTCGGAGAGATCAAAAAGCGAGGCCCGCGCCGCGAGATCAGGCTGCGCGTCCAGCAGTTTCGCGATCAGCTGCGACAGCTCCAACCGGCGCCTGAGCGAGAGCAGGGCAGGCGGCAGGCCGTGCAGGGTGGCGCGCTGTGCCAGATCG
This sequence comes from Pseudophaeobacter sp. A-200-2, assembly GCF_041008815.1. Lineage (NCBI taxonomy): Bacteria > Pseudomonadati > Pseudomonadota > Alphaproteobacteria > Rhodobacterales > Roseobacteraceae > Pseudophaeobacter > Pseudophaeobacter sp. A-200-2. The sequence continues at coordinate 303,289 of NZ_JAXGFU010000005.1, forward strand.
GTCAGCAGCGACAGGCGTGGCAGCAGCAGGGTGGGGCCGGCGTCAAACAGGTCGCGCACCCGGCGCTGCATGCGGGCGGTGTTGACGATCACCTCGGCGCGGGCCAGCGCCTCGGGCGGGAGGCCAGCGCTGCGCGCGATCAGGCCGTTCACTAGCGCCCGCGGGAAATCGACACCGCAGGGCAGGGCGAACAGGCGCGGTTTGTCCTGTGGTTCAAACATCGTCATGTGCCAGCAATTGCTCCGCCAGGGTGATGCCTTCGGGGTGTCCCACATCGCACCAGTGGCCGGGATATTCGAGGGCGTACAGCCGTTTTTCCTCGATCATCGGGTTCCATAGCAGGCGGGTGGAAAAGGAGGCCTCGTTGATGCTCTGCAATCCGTCTGTCTTGAGGATCTGCACACCGCCCCAGACCAGATCGCCGCCCCATGAAATGCGCCCCGCCGCGTCGGCCGAGAAATCACCGCCGCCCTTCCGCCCCACAGCGTGCGCCAGCGGTACGCAGAGCATGAGGCCATCCATCTGCGCGGGATCCCAGGCCGCGCGCAGCATTTCAAAGGGGTTCGGCCCAGCCCAGATCGCATCGGAGTTCGAGGTGTAAACGGGACCATCACCCAGAAGGGGCAGCGCATGGCGCAGACCGCCGCCGGTATCCAGGATCTCCGGCTGTTCGTCGCTGATCAGAACGCCCTGCGGTTTCAGGTGCTCCTGCAGGATCTCTGCCTTGTAATGGGTGTTGACCACGATCCGCGCGGGCTGCACCGCGTGGGCCAGATCCAGCGTGTGGTCGATCAGGGGCCGCCCGGCAACCGGGATCATCGGTTTCGGCAGATTCCGGGTCAGCGCCTTCATCCGGGTGCCAAAGCCGGCCGCGTAGATCATTACGGCTTCGGGGGATAGCGCCGCCATTATCGCAGCCTGTCCAGGTTTTCGGGGCTGGGTGGGGGTAGATCCTCCCGCAGCCAATCCGCCAGAGGCGCAAGGGCGGGGTGCTCCAACCCGCGCATGACATGGCCCCAGACGCGCGGGATCAGATCCAGATACTGCGGCTTGCCGCCTTCCTGCGACAGCCGCGCAAAAATGCCTAGGATACGCAGGTTTCGCTGCACGCCGATCACCGTATAGGCGGTGCGGAACCCGGAGGGATCGACCCCGGTGACCTCAATGTAGTGATCGATCATCTGCATCTCGACCCCGGCGGGCACATCGCGGCGGGCGTCCTGCAAGAGAGAAACCAGATCATAGGCCGGATGACCGGTGCGGGCGTCCTGAAAATCGATGACACCGACGCGGGCGATCCCGTCCCGATCCGGCAGCCACAGCAGGTTCTGGGCATGAAAATCCCGGTGCACAAAGACGGCATCGCCCTTGACGCTGTGGCGCAGAATGTCTTCGAACTGATCTTCGAACCGGCTGGTCAGCACGCTGTCCTCCTGCCCGGTGATGCCGCTTCGGTAGGTTGTCATCACAAGGCTGGCCATTTCCGCCATGACACGCGGACCAAGCGGCTCCAGATCGGGCAGCGGCGCCTGATGCAGCGCAATCAGAAGATCGGTTGCGGCCCGGTAGAGGGACATTTCCTGACTGGGATCCTGTTCGATCACGCTGCTGAACAACCCGTCGCCGAGGTCCTCAATCAGCAGGAAGCCGTGTTCTGCGTCCTCAGCCAGAATTTCGGGCGCGCTGACGCCCTGTTCGTGCAGGTATTCGGCGATCTGAACGAAGGGGCGGATATCCTCCCCCTTCTCTGTCGGGGCATCCATCAGCACCGCAGAGCCGCCGTGTGGGCCGATCAGCCGTTCATAGCGGCGCATCGAGGCATCGCCGGCCAACGGGCGGCGTTCCCAGCTGCCGTATCCGGCGCCCGACAAAAAGGCGGAGATCAGCTCTGTTCGGTCTGTCATGAAAAAACTTGCTCCATCAGGGGCTGCCATCTGTCATCGCTCCACCGCAGGGTCAGCAGACGGGCATCTTCGCTATCGGGGTCCAGTGCAAATGTCAGGTGCAATGCGTGCTGCGGCGCCAGCTCCGCCAGTCGGTCGGGCCATTCGACCAGGGTGATCGCGGTGTCAAAGGCGGCGAGCAGCCCCAGTTCTTCGACCTCATCAAGCGACGACAGGCGGTAAAGATCCGCATGCCACAGCTCACCCGCCGGAACCTCGTAGGTCTGGACCAGCGTGAAGGTGGGAGAGGGGACATCTTCGGGGATGTCCTGCAACGACTGGATCAGGTGGCGGGCGAAATGCGTCTTGCCGGCGCCGATGGGGCCTTCCAGAAGCAGGCAATCGCCCGGGCAGAGGGCCCCGGCGATTTTCTGTGCCAGATCGGCGGTATTTTCGGCCGAAGCCAGAGTGCAGGAATGAGGACTTTTAATCATGGCGCCACAATGGCGTCAGGCGTCATGCGCTGCAAGCGGGATTGCCCTTGGGGGTGCCTGGCTTGCAGTCCTGCTCAGCTGTGATCAGAGATGGCAAAGCGTTCCTGTTCGGCGCAGGGCAGGCTGGTCTGCGGATTGCAGAAGCTGACCATGGTGGCGCCGTTCTGGATGCCGGTGACCTTGCACATCAGCGGCGTGCCGTCGCGCAGTTTCACATTTGCCCACCAGGGGTCGCGCGCATCGCTGGCTGCGACGAAATCGCGGATCTCTCCCCAAGCCGGTGTCGGGGCGCAGGTGTCCTGCCAGACGCGGCTGGCATCCATGATCGACACTTTGGCAAAGCTGGCGTCTGGGTCCATTTTCCACATCTGATGATAGGCGGCGTTGGAGAAAGTCATGCTGCCATCATTGGCAAAGACGGCGATGGCTTCGTCCATCTGGTCCATGATCGACTGCCCCATTTCCAGCTCCGAGCGGAACTGACGCGTCAGGGTCACTTCGGCGGTGATGTCCTCGAACAGGAAGGCAATGGCACCATCGGGGTGCGGGCGGCCAGAGACCGAATAGACCGAACCCGAGGGCAGCGACCATGTTTCCTTGTACCGGCCTTCAGCAGCGGCCTCGAGCAGGTCTTCGAACTGGTGGCGCCAGCTGGAGTAATTCTTGGGCTCGGGCATCATGCGCTGGTCGCGCAGACGGTCGAAAAAGCTCATCAGGTTGGGACGGGAGCTGAGGAAATCGGGCGGCAGCGCGGTCAGGTCGATCAGCACCGGGTTGAACAGCACCAGCTGACGGTTGCGATCAAAGATGGCCAGACCAATGGACAGCTGGGCAAAGGTTTTTGCCAGAGTCTGCACAAAGTTGCGCTGGGCGATTTCGGCATCCACCACCGCATTCACATCGACAGCATGACACAGCCAGCCGGCTTCGGTTTCAGTGGTCGAGATATTGTACCACAGCTGCTTGTTGCTGTCGGGCAGCGGGATGGAAATCCGTTCCGGTTTACCGCTGGATTTGGGTTCTTCAAGATCGGTGAACAGGGGCACCGACACATCCACGTCGCGGCCGCGGATTTTATGGGTAAGGTTGTCATAGGCTAGGTTGGACCAGGTGATCGCGCCTTCATCCGATTGCAGCCAGACCGGATAAGGGGCCTGATGCACGGCGGCGCGCAGGGTGGTCAGTTCCTGATCCTGCGATCTGTTCTGCTCTTCCAGAGTCGAGCGGCGCAGCTGCACGCGGGTAATACCGTCGATCCATTCACAATGCGCTTCGCGGCTTTCGGCGGATTCGGTGCCCGACAGGACAAGGGGACCGACATCTTTCAGAAATCCGGGCGATTGCGGCAGGCCGGGGTAATTGCGCGCCAGCTGGTCGCGCAGCATGTTCCAGCTGAACGCCTCGGCGTGTTCGCCAATGAATTTGCGTGCGCCCGAGGACCAGCCGATCAGGTTGGTGTCGTCAAACAGGAAGACCGCATCAGTACGCCCGTCGCTGGACAGCAGATCCTGCTCCAGCGATTTGGAGCGCGCGCCGGGAGACAGCCACCACACAGCGGCCGCGGCTGTGGCGGCGCAGAGGGTTGCCAAGATTAGCCATTCGATTGAAACGATGTTCTGCATGTTGTCCTGCCTTGCTCGCGTATCGCTTTATCAATGGTTGCTTAAAAATGGTTAAATGAAGTTTAATTGGTTGCTAAAAAGTGAACAGTTAAATTTCAATTCTCTGGTTTTTCCCGGTTGGAACGGCATTTTCGCCCTTGAGCGCGTCGACTTTGTCACGCGGCCAGGAGACTTCGACGATGGCACCCCGGCGTTCTTTTGGCAGTATTAGTCCGGGAAGCGGGGCCGATCCATTGGTAAACCGCAGGTTGGCGCCGCTGCGTTCCAGCAGGGTTTTGGCGATGAACAGGCCCAGCCCCATGCCTTCGTAACCGGGGCGTTTGCGCCGATCAGATCCACTGCGCCGCCGTTTCATGAAGGGATCGCCGATCCGGCCCAGCATCTGAGAGGGGAACCCGCGCCCGTCGTCGCTGATCCGAACCTCGATCTTTTCGTCGTCCCAGGCGGCGTCGATCCAGACGGTGCTGCCTGCGAAATCCACCGCGTTCTGAACCAGGTTGCGCAGACCGTGGATGATCTCGGGTTTGCGCAGGATGGTGGGTTGCTGCAGGCTGCCGTCCTCAAGCGGGGCTTCGTGAAACACGACCGTCGTGCCGCGGTCCATATGGGGTTCGGCGGCCTCGTGGATGACGGTCGAGAGCGGCGCCTGGCGCAGATGCAGGTCGTCCTTCCCGGCCCGGCCCATGCTGCGCAGGATATCGCGGCAGCGGTCCGCCTGTTCCCGGATCAGGGCGGCGTCTTCGCGCAGGTCGGGGCGGTCGTCCAATTCATCCAACAATTCGGCACTGGCCAGTTTGATGGTGGCCAGCGGCGTGCCAAGTTCATGCGCGGCGGCAGCGACCACGCCGCCAAGGTCGGTCAGCTTCTGCTCACGCGACAGGGCCAGCTGGGTGGCAGAAAGCGCGTCCGACATGCTGCGGATCTCGGTGCTGATCCGGAAGGAGTAGAACCCAATGAACAGGATGGCGATGACGATGGCGGTCCAGTTGCCAAAGACAAAGACATCCGGAACCCGCAGCAGGAACCCCTGTTCGGTGCGCAGGGGAATATGGAATTCGGCCATCAGTGTTACCAGCATGATGGCAGTACCGCCAATGATCAGGGTTGAGCGCAGCCCCATCATGGCAGCGGAAATTGTCACTGGCGCCAGAACCAGCAGGGCAAAGGGATTGTGCAGACCGCCGGTCAGGCTCAACAAAAACGCCAGCTGCATCAGATCGAACAGCACCATCAGGAAGTTTTCGAATTCCGAGAGGCGCTTGTTTTCGGGGAACATCAGGGTGGCGACAAGATTGCCGGTAACCGCGATGCCGACCGCCAGAAAACATAGCGGCAGCACCAGTTGCAGATTGTACATGTACTGCGCCACCAGGATCGCAATGATCTGCCCGGCGATGGCTACCCAGCGCAGCAGGATCAGGGTCCGCAAACGGATCCAGTGGCTGCGTTCCTGGCCATGCATCAGGCCGAATTGGGTCTCGCTCATCTGGGCCTCCTGATCTGCGGCTCATTATCACGTTCCCGCGCCGATCGGCGGTGTGACGCCGTGTGCAGTTGCATCGGCTGAGTTTCTTGATAGGTCTCGCGCCCGAAACGATCAACAACCCTTCCCGTTCGCAAAGTGTGATCACATGACCCGCCTATATGCCCTTCTTGCTGCCCTGTTCATTGCTGCTCTTGCCGGCGGCACCTGGTTCCTGACCCGCCCAGGGGACAGCGATGACAAATTCGCCCAGTGCCGCAGCAGCAAGATTGCCGGTGGCGCCGATACCATTGGCGGGCCGTTCGAACTGGTCAATTCCAAGGGTGAGACGGTTACCGACAAGGATGTCATTACCGAACCATCGCTGCTGTACTTTGGCTATACCTTCTGCCCCGACGTCTGCCCGCTGGATGTGTCCCGCAACGCCGAGGCCATCGATGTGCTGGATGAACGCGGTTACAGCGTGACACCGGTGTTCATCTCGATCGACCCGGACCGCGACACCCCCGAGGTGGTTGGCGATTTTGCCTACAACATGCATGAAAAGATGATCGGTCTCACCGGGTCGGCCGAGCAGGTCAAGGCGGCCAGCCAGGCCTACAAGACCTATTACAAGAAACAGGACGGGGATGAGGACTATTACCTGGTCGATCACTCCACCTTTGCCTATCTGGTGCTGCCTGAGGACGGTTTCGTCGAATTCTTCCGCCGCGATGAGACGCCCGAGCAGGTGGCAGACAAGATCGGCTGTTTCATTGATAACATGTAACGGTGTCTGGCATTTGACCTTTGCCACCCGGCGTTTAATATCCAAAACAAGAATTTGCTGAACGAACGCGGAGGAGCGGGCATGGTCGAAGCGACGCAAAGGGACATCGGACCCGACAAATCGCTCTTGTTGGTCGATGATGATGAACCGTTTCTGCGCCGCCTGGCCAAAGCGATGGAAAAGCGCGGTTTCGAGATTGAGACCGCCGGATCCGTCGCCGCCGGCAGCGCCATCGCCACCGCCCGGCCCCCAGCCTATGCGGTTGTCGATTTGCGGCTGGAGGATGGCAACGGTCTGGATGTGGTCGAGGTGATCCGAGAAAAACGTCCCGACAGCCGGGTTGTGGTGCTGACCGGATATGGCGCCATTGCCACCGCCGTTGCTGCGGTGAAGATCGGCGCCACCGATTACCTGTCAAAACCGGCGGATGCGACCGATATCACCAATGCGCTCTTGGCCTCGGCGGATGAACTGCCGCCGCCACCGGAAAACCCGATGAGCGCGGACCGCGTGCGCTGGGAGCATATTCAGCGCATCTATGAACTCTGCGATCGCAACGTGTCCGAAACCGCTCGGCGGCTGAACATGCACCGGCGGACCTTGCAGCGGATCCTTGCCAAACGCAGCCCCAAGTAAAGGCAACCCCCAGGCGAGGACCACACATGACAGAGCATGGCGCCGGACCCGAAGATCAGCCGTTGCCCGACGGGGGCTGGTCCGAGGAGATTGAGACCCTGCGCGATGCCTGCGTGATCCCGCCGGTCGACAGTGCGCTGGTGCAAAAGGCCGGTGTGTTGACTGCCTCTGGTGATTACTGCGCCAAGGCCGCGCTCTGGCGCAAATACCGCCCGATCACCGTGCAGCCCGACCCGCCGAGTGAGGTCAACGCAACCCTGCCGGGGCGCTGGCTCTGGGGCGGGGTGCTCTGGGCGCATTTCGGGCATTTCCTGGTGGAAAGCTCGTCCCGGCTTTGGGCGCTGCCACATCTGGATCAGCCGGTGGACGGCATCCTGTTCATCCCTAAACGCCCGGCTGTGGGCGATGAAACGCGCGGCTTTCAGCGCGAGTTCATCAATCTCTTTGCGCCGGGCCTGCCAATCCGGGTTGCGGCTGAACCGACCCGGGTTGAGGAACTGGTGGTGCCAGGGCAGGGGTTTGGCCTTGGCCATATCACTCGTGGTACCCGAAAGTTCCGCAATGCGGTGCACAGCCGCTTTGCCCGCGATGTGACCCCTGAAGGCCCTGAAAAGCTCTATATCTCCCGTTCGAAACTGGGCCTCAGCAAGGGCGGTCTTCTGGGCGAAGAGCAGATGGAAGAGCTGCTTCAGGCCGAAGGCTATGAGATCTTCCACCCGCAGGAGCACAGCCTGACCGAGCAACTGGCTCGCTACAAGGCGGCGAAACGGGTGATCGCGGCGGATGGCTCGGCGCTGCATCTCTTTGCCATGGTAGGAAGGCCGGATCAGAAGGTCGCGATGGTCCTGCGGCGCCAATCCGGCGCCAATAATCTGCTGGCGATGAATGTAGCGCATTTCTGCAAATGCAATCCGCTGGTGATTGGCGCGCTTCGCACTGAATGGGTGCCGGTCAACAAGCCAAAGTCGAGCCGCAACAGCTTTGGCGAGATCGACCATTCGGTGATCGGCCGGGCTCTTGCCACGCATGGATTCATCTCTGCTGATGCGCAATGGCCGGTGCTGAGCGACGATCAGCGGCAACAGATCCTTGTCGAAAAGGGGCTTGGCGGTAGCGACCGTTTCGTGGAATCGCCCGAATTCAAACAGCAGCGGATCCGCGAAATGCGCCGCGCCCGTCGGGCCAGGCGTGCGGCCAAAACCGCCAACGCCTGAGGTAGTGGCCTAAAGCTGCGCCAGCAACTCTGCATGGCGGCTGACAAAATCACGGCGCACCTCGACCGGCGGGCGCAGGTCGATAGACAGATCGCCCGTGATCTGCGGGTCGATGCGGCCAAAGAACTTGTTGGCCTCCGTCTCCGAAAACCCGGCGATCTGCACCGCCTCCATCCATGCGCTGATCTTGTCGGCCCGCTTGATCTTGGACTTGATGGTCTTTGGCAGGGCGGCGGGCAGGCCGAAACGGACATGGATGGCCGTAGTCAGGCGTTGATCCAGATCCTCATACCCGGGACCGACTGCGGCCTTCACCGGGGATATCATGTCGCCAATCACATATTCCGGGGCATCGTGCAGCAGCGCGGCCAGGCGCCATTTCACTGGCGCCTTGGGATAAAGACGGGTGAACAAGCTCTCGACCAGCAGCGAATGTTCGGCCACCGAATAGGCGAAATTACCCTTGGTTTGCCCGTTCCAGCGCGCCACAAAGGCCAGCCCGTGGGCGATATCCTCGATTTCAATGTCGACGGGCGTGGGATCCAGAAGATCCAGTCGGCGTCCTGACAGCATGCGTTGCCAGGCGCGGGCAGGTTTTGGAGGCATCGGTCGGGTCCGGCTCTTACAGAGGTTTTACCTGTGCCTAGCCGCTTGGCACCCAGCGTGCAAATCCTGAATTGCGTGGCATTTGGTCCGGGGCAACCCTCTGCTCTGGGTGGTTTCATTGCTTGTAAAGCGTTGCGGTGTTAAGTGCGTGGCCAAGTTGAGGCTGAGCCAGAATGGAGTTGCCAATGGGCACGGATTACATCGTCAAAGACATCGCATTGGCCGGGTTTGGCCGCAA